>NZ_CP050296.1:1639583-1967500 GCF_014189455.1 Mesorhizobium huakuii | reverse complement strand
ATTTAAAGAAAGCGTAACAGCTCACTGGTCTAAATAAGGGTCTTTGCGCCGAAAATGTAACGGGGCTAAAGCCATACACCGAAGCTTAGGGTTCGTAGCAATACGAGCGGTAGCGGAGCGTTCTGTAAGCTGATGAAGCCATACCCGTGAGGGGTGGTGGAGGTATCAGAAGTGCGAATGCTGACATGAGTAACGTAAGGGGAGTGAGAGACTCCCCCGCCGAAAGACCAAGGGTTCCTGCTTAAAGCTAATCTGAGCAGGGTTAGCCGGCCCCTAAGACGAGGCGGAAACGCGTAGTCGATGGGAACCACGTTAATATTCGTGGGCTTGGAGGTAGTGACGGATCATTGAGGTAGTCCAATCTTATCGGATTGAACGGGCTGCTGCGTGGTTCCAGGAAATAGCTCCTCCTTATAAACCGTACCCGAAACCGACACTGGTGGTCTGGTAGAGTATACCAAGGCGCTTGAGAGAACTATGCTGAAGGAACTCGGCAAATTGCACGCGTAACTTCGGAAGAAGCGTGACCCTTTTCCACGCAAGTGGAGGAGGGTGGCACAGACCAGGGGGTAGCGACTGTTTATCAAAAACACAGGGCTCTGCGAAGTCGCAAGACGACGTATAGGGTCTGACGCCTGCCCGGTGCTGGAAGGTTAAGAGGAGGGGTGCAAGCTCTGAATCGAAGCCCCAGTAAACGGCGGCCGTAACTATAACGGTCCTAAGGTAGCGAAATTCCTTGTCGGGTAAGTTCCGACCTGCACGAATGGCGTAACGACTTCCCCGCTGTCTCCAGCATAGACTCAGTGAAATTGAATTCCCCGTGAAGATGCGGGGTTCCTGCGGTTAGACGGAAAGACCCCGTGCACCTTTACTATAGCTTTACATTGGCATTCGTAGTGGCATGTGTAGGATAGGTGGTAGGCTTTGAAACCTGGGCGCCAGCTCAGGTGGAGCCACCCTTGAAATACCACCCTTATTACTATGGATGTCTAACCGCGGTCCGTTATCCGGGTCCGGGACAATGTATGGTGGGTAGTTTGACTGGGGCGGTCGCCTCCTAAAGAGTAACGGAGGCGCGCGATGGTGGGCTCAGAACGGTCGGAAATCGTTCGCTGAGTGCAATGGCATAAGCCTGCCTGACTGCGAGACTGACAAGTCGAGCAGAGACGAAAGTCGGTCATAGTGATCCGGTGGTCCCGCGTGGAAGGGCCATCGCTCAACGGATAAAAGGTACGCCGGGGATAACAGGCTGATGACCCCCAAGAGTCCATATCGACGGGGTTGTTTGGCACCTCGATGTCGACTCATCGCATCCTGGGGCTGGAGCAGGTCCCAAGGGTATGGCTGTTCGCCATTTAAAGCGGTACGTGAGTTGGGTTCAGAACGTCGTGAGACAGTTCGGTCCCTATCTGCCGTGGGTGTAGGAATATTGAAAGGATCTGTCCCTAGTACGAGAGGACCGGGATGGACGGATCTCTGGTGGACCTGTTGTGGCGCCAGCCGCATAGCAGGGTAGCTATATCCGGACGGGATAACCGCTGAAGGCATCTAAGCGGGAAACCCACCTTAAAACGAGTATTCCCTGAGAACCGTGGAAGACGACCACGTTGATAGGCCGGGTGTGGAAGAGCGGCAACGCTTGAAGCTTACCGGTACTAATAGTTCGATCGGCTTGATCGTTCTCATTCCTTATGCTCATCACTCCCAATCGGGACGATGAAGGCACAACAAGACCAGCGAACAGCTCCGAGAGAGCACCAGAATAGGATCTCCCTATTGGCTACTCCCTCATTGCTATCGCTCAAAAAGCTTCTCGAACAACGTGCGTTTTGCCGACCTGGTGGTTATGGCGGAGCGGCTGCACCCGATCCCATTCCGAACTCGGCCGTGAAACGCTCCAGCGCTGATGGTACTTCGTCTCAAGACGCGGGAGAGTAGGTCGCTGCCAGGTCTGCTAAACGCACGTTGAACTCACATCCAAGCGGATGTCAGTGAAATCTTCTCTCTACGAACAAGGCCCGCCAAGGGACCACGGGCCGCGTAAGCGGCCCTTTCATTTGGTGAGCCATCTACCTATTTGTAAGCCAGCCTAGTCGTAGGTGTGCGCTTACGTCCAAAGCAAGCAAACGCTTGCTCAGATCAGCAAGCAAACGCTTGCTTAGTTCGGCAAGCAAACGCTTGCTTAGTTCGGCAAGCAAACGCTTGCCTAGTTCGGCAAGCAAACGCTTGCCTAGTTCGGCAAGCAAACGCTTGCCTAGAGGTGGCGCGGGGTGGAGCAGCCCGGTAGCTCGTCAGGCTCATAACCTGAAGGTCACAGGTTCAAATCCTGTCCCCGCAACCAAATCAAAATCGGCCCGCCTCAAGCGGGCCTTTTTTGTATTTTGCTGTCGGCGCCGGCGACTTTAACCCTCAGCAGCAGCCCGCAAGCAGGCCTTGCCGACCCGCGGTACAGAAAAGCCAAATCCTCTCCCCAAAACCAAATCAAAATCGGCCAGCCTGGATCAATGCCGGCCGGCCGTTCGCGTTGCTAGGCTCGATTGGAGCACATCAGTGAAGGCAGAGCTATTTTTGCATCAATGTAAGTTTGTACTGACATTATACATCGCGAGGCGCTTCACCCCTTGATGACGCCGCGCGCCCGCTTTCTCTCGGCCGCCGCGAGCAATTCGACGAAGGCGCGCACCTTGGCGGGCCGGAAGCGGGCTGGAGGAAACACCGCGTGGATGCCGCCGGTCGGCAAGGTCCACTGCGCGAATATCCGCACAAGCCGATCCCCGACGATATCCTCATCGACCGCATAGTCGGGAAATATACCCAGGCCGATGCCGGCGAGCACGCAAGCATAGGCCGCCGGGCTTTTGTCGCAGACGACGACGGGATTGAGCTCGGTCAGCACCGTCTCGCCGTCCCTGGAGAACAGCCATTGGCCGACGCCGCGCAGCTGGGCGTTGCCGACCCAGGCCAGCGATCGCGCCTGGCGTGGGGTGACGTCGGGCGGCAGGCTTGCGGCGAAAGCCGGGCTCGCCACCACGACCTGCCGTATCGTGCCCAAGCGCCGCGCCTGGTTGGAGGAATCAGTGAGCCAGCCGACGCGGATGCCGAGATCGATCTGCTCGTCGACCAGATTGCTCACCGCATCGTCGAAGATCGCCTCGACCCGCATGTGCGGATAGGTCTTCAGATATGCCGCCATGACCGGCGCCACTATCCTGGTGCCATAGTCGAGCGGCGCGGTCAGCCTCAGCATTCCGCTGGGCTCAATCGCCCCGTGCGATATCTCACCATAAGCTGCCTCCGCCTCGCGCAGGATGATCACCGCCCGGTCATAGAAGAGCCGGCCTTCCTCGGTCGGCGTGACGCGTCGGGTCGTGCGCTGCAGCAGCGTCGCGCCCAACTCCTCTTCGAGCCTGCCGATCTGATGGCTGACGACGGCCTTGGCGACGTCGAGCCTGTCCGCCGCCGCCGTGAACGAGCCGGTTTCCATCACCGTGGTGAAGTAGACGAGCCGGTTGAGGTTCAGAAGGTCGGCCAAGGTGAGTGCTTTTGTCTGATCTGATCAGACAGTTTGTATTATTGAGTGGCATTTATCGCAAGACTGCCGCCTGCCACATGTGGGCCAGGACATTCGACCGGCCTCGCAGCCGGTATCCTGCAGCAAGGATGGCAGCGATCGTGAGCAATCCAGACGTGACTTACCTTTTCGATCCGCTCTGCGGCTGGTGCTATGGCGCCACGCCGATGCTGGACAGGCTGTCGGCCAGCGGTGCGCGCATCGAGCTGCTGCCGACCGGGCTGTTCTCCGGCGCCGGGGCACGGCCCATGGATGAGGGTTTTGCCGCCCATGCCTGGGCAAACGACCAGCGTATCGAGCGTCTGACCGGACAGGCATTCACACAGGCCTATCAGCGCAACGTCCTTGGCATCCGCGGCACCTTGCTCGACTCGCATGCCGCGACTCTTGGCATCTGTGCCGCCGGCCTGGAAGATTCTAGCCGCCGGCTCAGCGCACTGAAGGCGATCCAGCGTGCGCGCTATGTCGACGGTCGCGATATCGTGACTGTCGAAGGTGTCGCTGCCGTGCTCGCCGACGCCGGCATGGCGGATGCCGCAGTCATGCTGAAGAAGCCGAGCGAGACATTGCTGGCGGCTTACCGCGAACTGGTCGGGCGCGGCCGCGCCCTGTTCCAGCGCCTGCATGCCAATGGTGTGCCCTCACTCGCAATTATCCGCAACGATGCCCCCCGGCTCATCGGCTCCAACGCGCTGTTCGGCAGCTTCGACAATCTCGTCGCCCATATCGCGGCGGCGTGATCTCCCAACAACCCCCAAACAAGACTGGAAAAAGACATGGCAAAAGTCGCTCTCATTGGCGCATCGGGCGCTGTCGGTTCGCGCCTGCTCAAGGAACTCTCCGACCGTGGCCACACGGTCACCGGTATTACCCGCAACCCTGAAAAGATTGCCGACCTGCCTGGTGTGACGGCCAGGAAGGGCGATGTCTTCGACAAGGAAGGTCTAGCCAAGCTGATCCATGGCCATGATGTCGTGATCAGCGCCGTGCATTTCCTGGACAGCGATCCCGACACGCTGATCGCCGCGGTGCGCGCTTCGGGCGCGAAGCGCTACCTCATCGTCGGCGGCGCCGGCAGCCTTGAAGTCGCACCCGGCAAGAGGCTGGTCGATACCCCCGAATTCCCGGCAATCTACAAGGCCGAGGCACAGAAGGGCGCCGATTTCCTCGACACGTTGAAGACCGTCGGCGACCTCGACTGGACCTTCCTGTCGCCTTCCGCCATGTTCATCCCGGGCGAGCGCACCGGCAAATACCGCCTTGGCAAGGACACGCTTCTGGCGTCGGACAAGGGCAGCAGCATCTCCTTCGAGGACTATGCCATCGTCATGGTCGACGAGATCGAGAAGCCTGCCCATGTCAGGCAGCGTTTTACGGTCGGCTATTGATCAACCGGCAGCGGCCGTGTCTCGATCGAGGCCGGCCGAC
Organism: Mesorhizobium huakuii; assembly: GCF_014189455.1. Taxonomy (NCBI): domain Bacteria; kingdom Pseudomonadati; phylum Pseudomonadota; class Alphaproteobacteria; order Hyphomicrobiales; family Phyllobacteriaceae; genus Mesorhizobium; species Mesorhizobium huakuii. The sequence goes on along the minus strand of NZ_CP050296.1, from coordinate 1,962,501 downwards.
GCCAGCCGCATCAGCGCTTCGCGGACGCCGACACGCCGATAGGTTTCGGTGACGAGGCCGTCCTGTCTCAGCTCCTGCCGGCGGTGTTCGACAAAGGCGCGTTCCTCGGCAGTCAAATCGTGCTCGCGCTTGCGAAGCCAGTCTTGGTAGGACGAGTCGAGTTCCTTGACCGGCTTGGCCGTAGTCGAAACCGAAGCCGGCCGGCTGTCGGTGTAGCGCGGCCGCAAGGCGCTGTTGGGATTGTATTCGGTTCGCTTGTCGTTACCCGAAATGACCAGATCCGGATCCGCGACCCGGCCCGACGGGCTGTAGACGAAGGCCGAGGCGATACGGTCGAGCGCAGCATCGACCTCTTTGGGCCGATGCACGACCTCGCGCGGCGCGCGATCGGGAACAGCCAGCCTTGTGATGCCGCGATCATTGATGGCGTCGAGCACCTCACGATGATCGAGCGAGGTGATGACCTCGCGCCGGGCCGGCCAGAAATCATAGGGCGCATGCGCGCCATACCCCTTGCCGATGTGGAAGGCATAGATTTCGGGATAGACCGTCAGCTCCGTGCGGCGGCTCGGCTTGATGTCGTAGAAGGCGGTGATGGCGATCTGCAGCAGATGAGTGGCGCCGATACCGCCAAGCGCATCGTCGATCACCAGGCCGAAACGATCATGCGGGTTCCAGTCCGGCAAGGCCTGCGCGATCGAGGCGGGCTTGCCGTCGATTTCGACGTCGAACATATCAGCCTTCAGCAATGTCACGACATGCATTGCAGTCTCCGTCGTCTTGCGCCGATTCGTCAGAACATCATCTGATCACCGGCGCTTGCGCTTGTCAGCCGGCGTCTGGATTGAGCCGTTCGAATCGGGACAGGTCGCTGGGCCATGCGAGACTCCTTCCCCATCAGTGTCGGCATGGTTAATAGTGTCGACTTCGCGGAGGACCGATCATGGAGCAAAGCCGACTATCGAAGAAGGAGCGGCATGCACTCATCCTGTCGGAAGTGCGCCGCTCGGCCTCGATCCGTATCTCCAGGCTCGCTTTGCGCCTGGGTGTCGCCGGCGAAACGATCCGCCGCGACCTGATCGAGCTTGGCGATGCGGGATTGCTCAACCGTACCTATGGCGGCGCGACGATCTCGCTGGTGACATCCGAGCCGGTGATCGCCGAGCGCAGCCAGACCATGATCGAGGAGCGTGCCCGGATCGGCCGTGGCGCGGCGGGACTGGTCGAGAAAGGCCAAATCGTGATGATCGATGGCGGCTCGACAACCTACGAGGTGGCGCGCAGTCTCTCGCAGCTGAAGCGCGAGCTGACCATCATCACCAACTCCATCGGCGTGGCCTCGGTAACTGGGGCCAATCCGACCTTCCGGGTTATCCTGTGCCCCGGCACCTATGACAGCCGCGAAGCCAGCGTGGTCGGTGAGGATACGGTGGAATTCGTCAGGCGCTACAATGCCGACATTGCCATCATCGGGGCGTCGAGCCTGTCCGCGGACGGGCCTAGCGACATGATCTCGGGGGCGGCGGCGGTCAAGCGGGCGATGATCTCTCGCGCGCTGTCGACGGCGCTTGTGGTGACCAATGACAAGTTCGGCCGCAACAGCCTCGAACGCGTCTGCCCGCTCGGCGAGCTTTCCGACATCGTCACCGATCGTGAGCCGCAGCCGGCACTGCGCGCCATCATCGAAGCGGCTGGAACGGAACTTCATGTCTTCAACGCCGACTGAGCGACCGCTGCGGGAGGATCAGTCGCAATCCGACTCCCGCGGAAGGTTTGCGGCCATCAGGCCGGGAACAGGAACGCCGAAGCGGGATCGAAAAAGATGCGCTGACCTGATGCAATGGCGCTGTCCGCCCCTCCGCGTCAGAGGTTGGCCTGACATCGATCTCGTCGCCGCCGGCCAGGCGCGCCACGACGCGGCGGCGGTCACCGAAAAAGGCGGTATCGACGATCTCGACGGCCAATGCCGCGTTCGCCGGTCCCGGCGTGAGGCGGAAGGCTTCCGGGCGGACCATCAGCCGGACCTTCTGGCCTTGGCCGAAGGGCGTTGTCGTCTTGACGCCGGTCACGATCGAGCCGTCGGCCAGGCGGATCGTTGAAGCACCGCCCGTGGTTTGCAAATGCTCGGCCGGCAGGAAATTCGAGTTGCCGATGAAGCCGGCAACGAACTCGCTCGCCGGCCGAAGATAAAGATCCTCGCCGGTGCCGATCTGTTCGATGCGGCCTTCCCTGAACAGAGCGATGCGATCCGAAAGATGCAGCGCCTCCTCCTGGTCGTGCGTGACATAGAGGATGGTGACGCCCGTCTCGCGGTGGATGCGGCGGATCTCGGCCTGGATTTCCTGGCGCAGTTTCTTGTCGAGCGCCGACAGCGGCTCGTCCATCAAAAGGATCGGCGGGTCGTAGGCGAGCGCGCGGGCAAGCGCCACGCGCTGCTGCTGGCCGCCAGACAGCGCGCCCGGATAACGGTCGGCGAAGTTTTCGAGGCGCACCAGCGCCAGCATGTCGGCAACCTTGCGCTTGACCTCGCCATCCGGCCGGCGCCGCACGCGCAGCGGAAAGGCGACATTCTCGGCGACGCTCAGATGCGGAAACAGCGTGTAGCGCTGGAAAACCATGCCGATGTTGCGCTTGTGCGACGGCACCGAAAGCAGCGACCTGTCCTCCAGCAGCACATCGCCCGAGCTCGGATCCTGGAAACCGGCGATGGCGTAGAGCGTGGTCGACTTGCCGGAGCCCGACGGGCCGAGGAACGTCAGGAACTCCCCCTTGGGCAGATCGATGGTGACGTCGTGGACGGCGACGAAGGCGCCGAACGTCTTTCTCACCGCGCGTATCGACAGGAAGGGTCGGGTCATCTGGACAATTTTCTGCGAAGGAGTGCGGTCACGATCATCAGGCAGAGCGTCAGGCCGACGAGCAGGCTGGAGGCGGCGGCAACGACCGGGCTGAGGTCGGCGCGCAGGCTGCCCCAGATCTTCACCGGCAAGGTTTGCAAGGTCGGGCTTGCCATGAAGATCGCCACCACGACCTCGTCCCATGAGGCCAGGAAGGAAAAGATCGCCGCCGAGAAGATCCCGATCCTGATCGACGGCAAGGTGATCCTCAACCGTGCCTGCAGCGGGCTGGCGCCGCAGACGATGGCCGCGTCCTCGATGGATTTGTCAAAACCCTCGAGCGCCGCGGTGATCGGGATGATGGCGAAAGGCAGTGCCAGGATGGTGTGGGCGATGACGAAGCCGACCGTGGTGCCGGCGAGGCCGATGCGCAGGAAGAAGGCGTAGATGGCGATGGCGAACACGACCACCGGCAGCACCATCGGCGTCAACAGCAGTCCGCGCAGGACCTGGCGTCCGCGAAACTCGCCCCTGACCAGGCTGAAGGAGGCGAACAGGCCGATGACGACGGCGAGGATGGCGGCCATGGCGGCAATTCGGGCGCTGGTCAGCGCGGCATCGATCCAACTCGGGTCGGCCAGCAATTGCTGGTACCATTTCAGCGTCCAGCCGGGCGGCGGGAAGGCCAGCCAGCGCGAAGAGCCGAATGACAGGAGCACGATGAAGACCACCGGCAGCAAAAGGAAAGCCGCGACCGCCGCCGTGAAGCCGACAAGCGCCACGCGCAGCCATCCGAGCCTGTCATAGTCGAGCAGCATCCTCAGATCCCTCCGCCGGCGCGCCTGGCGCCGACCAGGCGAAGCTGGATCGCGTACAGCGCCATGGTGACGACAAGCAGGACGAAGGCAGCCGCACTGCCGAGCCCCCAGTTGAGCAGCGACTGCACGGTCTGGGCGATCATTTCGGCCAGCATCATGTTCGATGTGCCGCCGAGCAGGGCAGGCGTCACGAAGTAGCCAAGCGACATGACGAAGACCATCAGCCCGCCGGCGGCGATGCCGGGAAGCGACAGCGGCAAGAGGATGCGGCGGAAGGCCTCGAACGGGCTTGCGCCGCAAAGGGCTGCGGCGCGCAGCGTCATCGGGTCGATGGCGCGCAAAGTGCCGACCAGTGGCAGGATCATGAAGGGCAGCATGATATAGACCATGCCGATGGTGACGCCGGCCAGATTGTTGATGAGCGGCAGCGGCTCATGGATGATGCCCAAACCCATCAGTGCCCTGTTGATCACCCCGGTGCGCTGCAGCAGCACCATCCACGCATAGGTGCGGGTGAGAAGGTTCGTCCACATCGACAGGATGATGATGCCGAAGACGATCGAGCCGAGGGCGGGCGGCATGATCGCCAGCATCCAGGCCACGGGAAAAGCCACCACGATGGTGACCGCAGTGACGACGGCGGCGACCAGGAAGGTGTTGAGGAACACCCGCACATAGGTGCCGCTACCGAACAGTGCCGCATAGTTCTGCAAGCCAGGTTCAGGATCGATGACGCTGCGCAGCAAGAGCGCGACCACCGGCACGATGAAGAACAGGCCGACCAGGAGAAGGGCCGGCAAGGCGCTGCCGCTGCCGGCAGGCAGGCCGGCAACGGAGCCGCGTCTAAGAGAATTTCCCTGCATCGAGCGGTCCTGTCTCGAAACGGGGCGCGCAAGCCGCGCCCCGTCAACCTGCACCGGCGTTACTTGGTCTGCCAGGCATACCAGCGCGTGGCGATCTCATCGCGATGCGCGGCCCAGTAGTTCATGTCGAGGTTGATCTGGCCCTCGACATGGGCATCTGGCAGGGCCTTGACCGCATCGGCGGGCATCTCCGCCTTGGCCTTGGTGTTGATGGGCGCATAGCCGCTTGCCTCGGCGAATTTTGCCTGGCCCGCCGGGCTGGTGGCGGTGGCGAGGAACTTCATCGCGCTGTCCTTGTTCTTGGCACCCTTCGGCACGACGAGCACGTCGGCTGCGGTGAGGTTCTGGTTCCAGGCGACACCGACATCGGTGCCATCCTGCTGGAGGGCGAAGACACGCCCGTTCCACAGCTGGCCGAAGGCGGCCTCGCCGGAGGCGATCAGCTGCTGCGACTCGGCACCGCCGCCCCACCAGACAATATCGGACTTGATGGTGTCGAGTTTCTTGAAGGCACGGTCGAGATCGAGCGGATAGAGCTTGTCCGCCGGCACACCGTCGGCCAGCAAAGCGATTTCGATGACGCCCGGCGCCGACCATTTGTAGAAGGTCCGTTTGCCGGGAAACTTCTTGGTGTCGAACATGTCGGCCCAGCCGGCCGGTTCGCCCGGGACGGCGCCCTTGTTCCAGGCGAGCACGAAGGAATAATAGAAGCTGCCGACGGCATGATCATTGCTGAAGCGCGGGTCGAGATCGGCCTTGGGCACGACCGCATAGTCGATCGGCTCCAGCAGCCCGTCCTTGGCGGCCTTTATGGCGAAGTCCATTTCCACGTCGACGACATCCCAGGTGACATTGCCGGCGTCGACCATGGCCTTGAGCTTGCCATAGTCGGTTGGTCCGTCCTGCAGCACCTTGATGCCGGAGCTGGCCTCAAACGGGGCCGCCCAGGATTTGGTCTGCGCCTCCTGCGTGGTGCCGCCCCAGCTGGTGAACGCCATTTCATCGGCCTTGGCGGCGGTCGCCGTGAGCAGCCCGGCCAGCAGGCCGGTCAAAATCAGTTTCATGTCATTCTCCTCTGTTGGTCTGTTCTTGTTTTTCTCAGTGCACCTGCGTCCCGCGCTCCTCAGCGCATGACGAAGGGATCGGGGATCGGCTCGTCCGAGGTGTTGATCCAGACGGATTTCGAGCGCGTGTAATCTCTGATGGCATCGAGCCCGCCTTCGCGGCCGAGGCCGGACTGGCCGTAGCCGCCGAAGGGAACGAGCGGCGATACGGCGCGATAGGTGTTGACCCAGACAACGCCGGCATGGATGTCGCGCGCCATGCGGTGCGCCTTGCCGAGATTGGTGGTGAAAACACCCGAAGCCAGGCCGAAGGGCGTGTCGTTGGCGAGTGCCAACGCTTGCGCCTCGGTGTCGAAGGCAAGCACGCTGAGCACCGGCCCGAACAGTTCCTCGCGCACGCAGGGCAAGTCGCTGCCGCCGGCATCGATGATGGTCGGTGCGTAGTAGAAGCCGCTGCCCGCCGGCCGTGTTCCGCCGGTAACCAGCATGCCGCCCGCGGCAAGGCTCTGGGCGACCACCTTCTCGATCCAGTCGCGTTGGCGCAGCGTGGCGAGCGGACCCATTTCGGTCGCCGGGTCCTGCGGATCGCCGATGCGTATCGCCTCGGCCTTGCGCTTCAGCCTGCCAAGGAATTCATCCTTCACCGAACGCTCGACCAGCAGCCGCGATCCGGCGACGCAGCTTTGGCCAGTCGCCGCGAAAATGCCGGCGACCACCGCGTTGGCGGCGCTGTCGAGGTCGGCATCGGCAAAGACCACGACCGGGCTTTTGCCGCCGAGTTCCAGAGTGGTGTAGGCAAGGTTCTCCGCCGTGTTCCTGACGATGGCGCGCGCCGTCGACGGACCGCCGGTGAAGGCGACGCGCGAGACCAGCCTGTGGCTGGTCAGGCGCTGGCCGCACTCCTGGCCGAAGCCGGTGAGGATGTTGACGACGCCTGAGGGAAAGCCGGCCTCCTGGACGAGTTCGGCAAAGGCGAGCAGCGGGGCCGGGCCATCCTCGGAGGCCTTGAGCACGATGGTGCAGCCGGCGGCGAGCGCCGGACCGAGCTTGACGGCCGAGAGGAAGAGCTGGGAATTCCACGGCACCACGGCGGCAACGACGCCGATCGGCTCGCGACGGATGGTGACATCGAGATCGGGCTTGTCGATCGGCACATGCGCGCCTTCGTGCTTGTCGGCGAGCCCGCCATAATAGCGGTAGTAGTCGCCGACATAGGCGATCTGGGCGCGGGTCTCGCGGATGATCTTGCCGGTGTCGCGCGTCTCGAGTTCGGCAAGGCGCCCGGCATTGGCGGCGACGAGGTCGCCGAGCCTGACCAGCAGCTTTCCACGCGCCGTGGCTGTCATCGTTCGCCATGGGTCCGAGCGCAGTGCGCGGTGCGCGGCCTCGACGGCACGGTCGACATCGGCTTCGCTCGCCGCCGGCATCTTCGCCCAGGCCGCGCCGGTCGACGGGTCGACACTGTCGAACACGGCGGATGGCTCGTCGAAGCGGCCGTCGATGAAGTTCCTGAAAACAGCGTCGGTCATGGGCTCGCGATCAGAGAAAGGCCGGCATCACCCGGTCGATGAACAGTTGCAGCGATTTGGTCTTGCGCTCATGCGAAAGCCCGCTGTCGATCCAGATCGAATACTGGTCGTAGCCGAGCGCCTCATAGGCTTTCAGCCGGGCGATGACTTCGTCGGCTTCGCCGATCACCAGATTCTGCCTGATCTTGTCGGGCGCGTATTGCGGCATGGCCGCGATCTCGTCCGCCGTCAGCGGTTCCAATATGCCTTGATGCACCGGCTTCTTGTTCTGGAACCAGGCGCCGAACTGGCAATAGAAAGTCGACAGGTCCTGCGTCAGGCGATCGGCGTCGGCCGCGTCCTCGGCGACGAAGGTGTGCATCAAAAGCATGATTTCCGGCCGTTCGATCTCGGGATGCGCGGCGCATGCGGCGTTGAAACGCTGCATCAGGTTCGTCACCTCGTCATCGCCGGACGCCAGCGGCGTCACCTGGACCTTGCAGCCATTGGCGACGGCGAAATCGTGCGAATTCGGGTCGCGGGCCGCCACCCAGATCGGCGGGTAGGGTTTCTGCAGCGGCTTGGGCGAGGAGGTGGTGGCAGGGAATTGCCAGAACGCGCCGGAGAGTTCGAAGTCGCCGTCCCAGAGGCCGCGGATCGCCGGTATGATCTCGCGCATGCGTTGGCCGGCGCCCCAGGCGTCGAGGCCTGGAAAGATGCGCTGATATTCATAGCTGTAGGCGCCGCGCGCGATGCCGATGTCGAGCCGGCCGCCACTGATGACGTCAGCCATCGCCGCTTCGCCGGCAAGCTTGATCGGGTGCCAGAAGGGCGCGATCACGGTTCCGGTGCCGAGGCGGATGCGGCTGGTTTTGGCGGCGAGATAGGCGATGTTGATGAAGGGATTGGGCGAGATGGTGAATTCCATGCCGTGATGCTCGCCGATCCAGGCGGTCTCGAAGCCCGCTTCTTCGGCCATCAGGACCAGTTCTTCGAGTTCGGTTACAAGCTCGGAATGCGGCTTGGCCAGGTCCGACCGTTCCATATGCACGAAGAGCGAGAATTTCATCGCTGGTCACCTGTATTGACGGTGGAAGCGCTGGGTCTGGCGAGCGGCCGGACCTCGCCTTCGACATCGTTGCCGACATAGACGCCGAATGCATCCACCGAGCATTCCCTGACATAGCGCGCGAGCATCGAGCGGATCGCCGGATCGGCGATCTTCAATCCTTCGATCGCGTCGATCTCGATGAGCCTGATGCCGCGATCGCTGGAAGCGGGCACGTCGAACGTGCCGCGATAGTAGACATGTGTGCGCGAAACAGCTCCGGCGTCCCAGACGGCGAACAGGAAGCCGAGCTGGGCCTCGATGGCCTTTGCCGCAAGCAGCCCTCGCAGGCTCTTGCCATCGCCTGCCGAGCCCAATCCTCGGCCGCGCGGCAGTTCGAAACCGTCCGCCGTTTCCAGAAACAGGATCCGGCCACCATTTTCGAGGATGGCGCCGACATCGGTGCCGGGCTGCGTGGCGGCGAGCGCGTCCTGGCTGAGGCCGGGGGCGACATAGGCGCCGCGGCAATAGCCGAGCGGCTGCGCGGAATTGTGCTCGAAATCGCGGACGCGGCCGATGAGGATCGAATGATCGCCGGCCTCGACCAGCCGCTCCATGTCGCAGTCGAAGGACGCGACGGAGCCGTCCAGCACGGGGCTGCCGGTCCGTCCCGGCCGCCAAGCCACCGAGGCGAATTTGTCGGCGGCTTTCGAGGCAAAGATGCCGGACGCGGCCTTCTGACCTTCGTTGAGGACGTTGATGGCGAAGCTTTTCGAGGTCGCGAAGACGGGATGGCCAAGCGCCTTGTGGGCGATGCAGACGAGCACCAGCGGCGGATCGAGCGACACCGAGGTGAAGGAGTTGGCGGTGAAACCGCGCGGCTCGCCTTCGGGGCCGATCGTGGTGACGACGGTGACGCCGGTGAGGAAGGAGCCAAGCGCACGGCGGAACTCGCCGCTGTCGAAGCCGGCATTCGTCTTCGCAGTGCCGTGTTCGGCCGCTTCGTCCTCTGCGAGGAAGTCAACGATATGGCGCGTCGTCAGGTCGGGAGCCGCCACCGCCATCATGTGCTTCTCGCCCGACAGCACTGTGCAGCGGCCATGCGGCGCCAGCCGCGCCATGGCGGCCGACATTGCCGGCGAAGAATTTCTGTCCTCGGAGCCGGTCATGAACAGGGCCGGTACGGCCAGCGTCGGCAGGCGGTCGGCATGATCGCCGTCGGCGCGCGCGAACAGGCGATAGGTGCGGGCATAGCCTTCCGGGTCGACCGCGCTCAGTGCGGATGACGTCTTATGCGCTGTCGCTTCCAACTCGGCCGGCACCGGATCGCCGAACCAGCGGGCGATGGTCTGTGCCGTGCCGGCCGTATCGCTGCGGCCGTTGAGCGCCACCGCACGCTGGCGAACGGCCTCGGCCAATTCAGGCGGGCGCCGGAACACGGCATTCAGGGAAACGATGCGGCGGACGCGCTCCGGTGCACGCAGCGCGAGTTCCTGGGCAACGAGCGCGCCCATCGAGTGGCCGATGACGAACGCCTTGTCGAGGCCGAGATGATCGAGCATACGAATGGCCTGATCGGCGTAGTCGGCCAGCTCCGGATGCTGCGGCGGCAATGGTGACTGGCCGTGGCCGAGCATGTCGATGGCGATGACGTCGAAGCGGTCGGCCATGCGCTCGATCTGCGGCTGCCAGATCGCGGCGTTCATGCCGACGCCGTGGATGAACAGCACCGGCGTGCCCGATCCGGCGCGGATGAAGCCTGTGCCGTCGGGCGCCGTGCCCTGTCGAGCCCATGCGGAAGCGTCAGCCATGCACGTCCCCGAGCTCCTTGAGGTCCTGGTAGCGATCGCCGATGCGATGATGCGGGCGGCCGCCGATCGAAGCGCCGAGCGCCACCACCAGCTCGTCCGGCGCCGGCGCATCGCCGATCTGGAAATGCACGGTCAGGTAATGCGAGCGCCGCCCTTCGTCGTTCTTGTCCATCAACGGGATCATGATCGGCGTGTTTGGCCCGCCGCGCAGATTGGTGAAGGCGAGATAGGTCTTGGCGCCGACGGCGCGACGATAATGGTTGCCGAAATGCAGCGTGTGAATCAGCGCCGAGGCATGCTCGATCTCGCCTGACGTGCCGCAAATGGCCGCCTTGCCGTAGCCCTCGATCGCCTCGCCGGAACCGGCGGCGGCAATGATCTCGCGGGTCAGGATTTCTCCCAGCACCGGCGCACAGGCGCGGATTTCGGGCGAAAGGTCGTCGGTGAAGCCACGTCCGGCCCAGGGGTTGGTCAGCACCGCGGCGACCCCGATCAGGCGCAGCGGTCGGGGTGCAGCCTTGCCGCCTTCGATCAGCGTGTTCTCGGAATAGGTCACGATCTTGCGAATGGCAGGCAGCATGAAATCCTCGGGTCGGCGACGTCGTGGGACCATGCGATCCCTGTATCATCTTATGGTATACCATGCTATGGAGCGCCAAGTACCTTGTCAACCGGGCATGGAATCTGTTTTGTGGCGGCGCAGGAGGCAACACATGCCAGACGACACGCTTCGCATCGACCGCAGCGCCAAAACCTTGAGGACGTTAGCGCTGGAGCGCATGCGCGAGGCGATCATGGATTTCCATTTCCAGCCCGGCGAAAGGCTGGTCGAGCGACCGCTTTGTGACCAGCTTGGCGTGAGCCGTTCCGTCGTGCGCGAGGTTCTGCGCCAGCTGGAAGCCGAGGGGCTCGTGCAGATGATCCCTGGGCATGGGCCGGCGGTGGCGAGGCCCGACCTTGGCCGCACCGACGAGATCTATGAGCTCAGGGCGCTGCTCGAAGGCATTGCCGCACGCGCCTGCGCCCTGTCGGCGACCAGCGAACAGCTGGCGACGCTGGAGCGCGCCCTGGCCGATCTGTTCGAGGCGTGGGCATCTGGGACGCCGCCGGCGGTGATGCGGGCGACAACCAAATTCTACGAGGCGCTGTTCGAGGCCGCCGACAAGCGCGTCGCCTGGGAAATCGTCAGCGGGCTGAATGTCCGCATCAACCAGCTTCGTTCCATGACCATCGTCTCGACCAACCGGCGTGAAGCGGCGATCGCCGAGATGAACGAGATCATGGATGCGATCCGGGGACGCAAGCCGGACGAAGCGGAAGCGCGGCGCGGCGCCATGTCGAATCTGCCTGGCAGATCGCTCGCACGGCGCTGCGGCCGCCGGTGTGACGCTGCCTATGCGCCGCCGGCCATGACCGCTCGCAGCCAGGCCGTGATGGCATCGAAGTCGATCGGCTTTGTCGTGTCGACGTCGAAGAGCGGCCCGCGCCGCAGCGGCTCGGCGCGCTTGGCAAGCTCGATCAGTTCGGGGATATAGGCCGCACCGGGATGGCCCGCGGGACGCTGGTCGAGCCTGGCGCCGTAGCGCTCGGCAAGCACCTCGCCGGGCGCGTGGCACCAGATTTCGAAAGTCTGTTCGACGCCAGCCTTTCGCAGATGATCTTCGAGAACCTCGCGCGGCTGGAAGCCGAACCAGGCATCGACGACCACGGTGGTGCCGGCGGGAGCTTCGCCGACGACCGACCAGATCGCCTGATAGCTGGCGCGGCCGAGCGTGCGATTGAACAGGCGATCGCCGCCGCCGAGCACTTCGAGGAACGGGTTCTTGATCGTGTCGAGCGCGAGCAGCGGCCATCCCATGCGGTCGGCGATGCCGCGCGACACCGTGCTCTTGCCGCTGGCGGGGATGCCGTTGACGAGCACGGCGCGCCTGGCGTGACTGGGCAGGGCCAAGGGCGAAACCGGAACCGCCTGCGGCCCCGCTGCCAGCGCCTGCAGGCCCGCGCCGATCACGCCGGCGTCGTCGCCGAGCTGCGCGGGTTCGACCTGACATTGGTACCAAGGCGCCAGCGCTGGGGCGCGGCGGAGTGCTACGTGTGCCGCCCGGCCAAGGCCGCCGCCAAGCAGCACCAGATCGGGAGCAAGCATGGCAACGGCGGTGTCGATGGCGGCACGCAACGGTTTCGCCCAGGCGTCCAGTATGCCGCGCGCCTGGATGTCGCCGGCCGCATCGCGGACAAAGAGTTGGTCGACCGAAATGTCGGCGCCGAGCCCGGCGCGTGCAATGTGATGACCGAGCGCCGTGCCCGAACTGGTGGTCTCGACGCAGCCGCGGCGACCGCAGGCGCAGACCTCGCCATTGACGTCGACAGTGATGTGGCCAAGCTGCCCCGCTGTTGCCGAGCCACGCGTGATCCGCCGATCTTGGGCAATAGCGCCGCCAATGCCGGTGCCGATGGTGAACATGACAATGTTGCCATGGCCGCGCCCGGCGCCGAGCGCCATTTCGGCGGCCAGCGCCATGTTGCAGTCATTGTCGATGACGACGGGCTTGCCTGTCATATCTTCCAGGCGCTGCGCCAGCGCAACCGAGGCGAGGTTGACGTAGCCGCCCGACAGCACCGCGCCGCGCCGCGCATCGACGCGGCCGGGAACGCCGACGCCGATGGCCTTCACGTCAGGCGTGTCGAGAAGGCGCACCATGTCGGCGATGCGGCCGAGCACTAGCTCCGGGTCGGGCGCGCTCTTTTCGGAAACGCGCTTGAGGATTTCACCAGTGCTGGAGATGCGGGCGGCACGCAGATTTGTGCCGCCGATATCGATTCCTATGCTGAGAGGCATGGCGTCCTGCATTTGTTTTCACGCAATTCCGGACGCAAAACCGCTTCACACTTTTGCTGGAATAGCTCTAGTCCAAATTCGACTATCAAGCAGCGGCTTTCTGCCGGTAGTGCCCGATCACGGCTTGGATCTCACGCAATCGCGGCACTGCGATGGTCTTAAGCCTTTCGCGCTGGATGTCACGGTCGAGCGAGATGCAATCCTTCCACAGCGAGCGGCCAGCGATGACACCCGAGGCGCCGTTCTGCATGGCGATCTCGACCTGGCCAAGGAAGGTGGCGTGGTTGACGCCGGCCGAAAGCACCGCCCAAGGCACCTCGCCGGCCATTTTGGTGATGTTGGCGCAGGCTTGCGGCGTTCCGGGGTAGGGGGAGCTTCAGCACCTTGGCGCCGCACTCGAGCGAAATCCTGGTGCCTTCCTCGACCAGCCATGGCGTCTTGGCCGCATAGTCCTCGGGGCTTTCGCCGTCGAGCTGATAGGTCAGGAACTCGACGACCAGCAGCAGGTCCTCCTGCCCGAAATCGGCGATGCACTGGCGCAGGATGGCGATGTTGTGCTCGTTGGCCTCGGGCTTGTCGGCCCTGAGATACACCATGATCTTGCCGCCGGTGCCGCCGAGTGCGCGGACACGGCGCGCGTCGATGTCGGGAACCAGGCGTGACAGGCGGTAGCCCTCTGGCGAGACGTCGAAACCGGAAGCGTCGAGGCCGATGAGCAGCGCCGTATCGCGGTTCAAGACGCCCTCGTCGACAATGCGCGGCACCGCGCAGAGCGGGTCGAGCAACACGCAGGACGCCGCACTGGCGAGGTAGCGCGTAATGTCGGCCTTGGTGTCGCCGAGCATGTCGTTGGTGATCTTGGCCTGTTCCGCCGGATCCGATGCCAGCAAGGTCCGCATGCCGCCGCGCTGGTCGCAGGCGATGGCCACCATGGCTCCATCCTTGCCGCATATCTGCTGATAGCCGCGCAGTTCCGCGGTGGTCATCTTGGTCATGGTCTCAATCCGATGTTGGCGCTCTCTTGCCGAGAGCGCGTATCCCGTGGAAACGACAATGTTCAGTTCTGCCTGCCTGCCGGCAGGACGCCGTGACGCGCCATCGCCCTCGAAGAAAGCGGCTCGCCGGGCTTGCGGCCTGGGAGCCATCGTACGTTGCGAGTTGGCTGGATTTGCGCGATAACTCCCGTCGGCGTATGCGTGTGTAACACGTTGCTGAAAGGAATTGCAAGCTGTCTGTTTCTCCCATCCAGGATGCGACCGCATCGCGGACGATGCTGCACACGGTGGCCAAGCTGCATTATGTGGAGGAGATGTCGCAGGTCGATATCGCGCGGCGACTCGGCGTCTCCACCGCGACGATTTCGCGCCTGCTGCAGCGGGCGCGGGCGGAAGGGATCGTCCGCATCGAGGTTCTCGACCTGGCGACGCCGGAGGATATCACCCGGCAGCTGATCGATGGCTTGAAATTGCGGGATGCCGCTGTGGTCGAGACGCCGGCGGCAGGCACGCTGGCGGCGCTGGCGGCACCGCTTGGCGGGCTGCTCAGGCAGGCGCAGCTGGTGGCGGGCTCCGTCGTCGCCATCGGCTGGGGACGCGCCGTGCGCGAGGTGATCCGGGCCGGTCTGCCGCGCATGCCCGGCGTGCTGACCGTGGCCGCCACCGGCGGCATGCAGCAGCAGGCGGCGCATTTCCAGGTCAACGAATTCGTGCGGCTCGCCGCCGAGGAGTTCGGCGGTACCCCGCATTTCATCCATGCGCCCTATCTGCCGTCCACCGAATTGCGCGAGGTCTTCCTGCGCGACACTGCCATACGCGATGCCGTCGCGCTGTGGGAGAGGACCGATGTCGCGATCGTCGGCATCGGCCTGCCGCATGCCATCAATGCGCCCGAGGCCAGTGCCGCCACGCCGAGCGAGCAGGCGCTGGTTCATGCCGCCGGCGACGTGCTTCGCCATTACTTCGACGCCGAGGGCACGCTGATCGCCTGGGAAGGCGAGAGCCGGATGATCGCCATGTCGCCGGCGCAGCTGCGCGCCGTGCCTCTGGTCATCGGCCTTGCCGCGTCGCCGGAGAAGGCGACGGCAATCATCGCCGCCGTTCGCGCCGGGCTCATCAACACGCTGGTGACGGATACCAAGACGGCGCAGGCCATCCTCGCGGCGCTCGGGTAGCCATGGAACGGGCAGGACGCTGCCCGCGAAAACCAGTTGTGCCGCTAAAAGCCCCGGGCGATAGTTGACTGGGGGGCTCTGCGGAGCAGTCGGATGTTGCACGGTCTGAAAAGCTCGGCACTGCCAGCTCGGAAAAACCGAGTTGCAATTTATTTCTGCAAAGTGTTACAAGTTCGAAACGCCCGCCGACAAGGCGTGGCGTGGGGCGCAGTTTGCCGGACCTCGCGGAGGCAGAGGTTCGGGACTGTGGCCAGGTGCGCCGGTCGGCTGACCGGCTGACATATCGACTGGAGGGCGCTTGGGAGGAGCTGCCCGCGAAAGGCAAACAGGCGTTCCCGGCCGTCGGCATCTGAACCGATGACGGCCATTCCAATGTCACTTGCAACGGCAGATCTGCCAATAATGAGGAGGATGTCATGAAGAAGATTGTTGCCGCGCTCGCGGCGCTCGCCGTCAGTGCGACGTTGCTGATCGCGCCCGCACAGGCGCAGGACAAGAAATACACCATTGCGCTCATTCCGGGCCTGACCACCGACGGCTTCTACATCACCATGCGCAAGGGCGCGCAGGCGGCGGCTGACGCGCTTGGCGTGACCCTGGTTTTCCAGGGCGCGCCGGACTTCAACCCGGTCACGCAGGTGCCGGTGCTTGACGCCGTCATAGCCAAGAAGCCGGATGCGATCCTGATCGCGCCGACCGACAAGGTTCAGCTGGTCGAGCCGTTGCGCAAGGCCAATGATGCCGGCATTCCGGTCATCACCGTCGACACTTTCATCGGCAGCGGCGTCTACCAGACCGGCGCCGGCGATGCCGATTTCCCGCTGGCCTATATCGCTTCCGACAATGTGCTCGGCGGCGAGATTGCCGCGCGGGCGCTGGCCACCGCCATTGGCGACAAGGGCAAGGTCTATGTGTCGAACGTCAATCCCGGCATCTCGACCACCGACCAGCGTGAAGAAGGCTTCAAGAAGGAGATGGCCAAGCATACGGGCATTACCGTGCTCGAGACCCAGTTCAACAACAACGACGCCAACAAGGCGGCCTCGCAGCTGCAGGCGGTGTTCGCGCGCAACCCAGACCTGGTCGGCGTGTTCGGCGCCAATTTGTTCTCGGCTTTGGGTGCGGCCAACGGTGTCAAGCAGGCCGGGCAGAGCGGCACCATCAAGGTGGTGGCGTTCGATGCGCCGACCAGCATCGTCGACAACATCAACACCGGCCTGATCGACGTGGCGATCGCCCAGCATCCGGCCGAGATCGGCTATTACGGCGTCGTCTCGGCTTATGCCCATCTGACCGGCCACTCGATCCCGGTCACCATCGGCACCGGCTTCACGATCATGGACAAGTCCAACATCGCGGACCCGAACATCTCGAAGTATCTCTACTCCGAGTAAGTCCAGACCAGCTCGGCTCCTCCCGGTTCGCCGGGAGGAGCCTGCACCGGGTCCTCGCCAATCGAGGCCTGTTTGAAGGCGCCGCGGAGTATCCATGACCTCGACATCACCAGCCCAGCCTGCCGAGAAGCATGTCGCCCCTCAGGCCGATCATGGCGATCCGGCCCGCAGCCTGGTCGCACGCATCGCCGAAGGGCGCGCCTGGCTGTTCCTGGCCGGCCTGCTCATCTGTTTCGAGATCTGGTCGCGGCTCGCCTTCGGTGCGACCTTCGTGCTCAATCCGTTCAATCTGCAGTCCATTGCCATCTTCGCCGTGGCGCCGCTGCTGCTGGCGACCGGCCAGACCTTCGTCATCATTTCGGGCGGCATCGACCTGTCGCTCGGCTTCATCATGGGGCTTGCCGCCGTCATCGCCGCGCATGCCACCAATATGGCGGGCGCGGCCATTCCCCTGCCGCTGGCCATGCTGGCGGGCATCCTCGCCTCGGTGATCGTTGCCGGCGTGCCGGGCGTCATCAACGGCCTGCTGATCTCGCGGCTCAAGGTTCCGCCCTTCATCGGCACGCTCGGCATGTTCGGCGTCGCACGCGGTGCCGCTTTCCTGCTTGCCGGCGGCACCACCGTGCCGGTGCAGAATTCCTGGTTCGCACTGCTCGGCAACGGCAAGTTCTACGGCGTGCCCTATCTGGTGCTGATCACTGCCATCTTCGTCATCGTCATGCACTACCTGCTCAGCCAGACCCGGTTCGGCCAGCACAATTACGCCATCGGCGCCAATGTGCAGGCGGCGCGCCGCGCCGGTATCGACATCAGGGGGCACATATTGCGGCTCTATGTGCTGTCGGCGATGTGCGCCGGCCTTGGCGGCGCGCTCTATGCCGCGCGCTTCACGGCGGGTGCTGCACAGGCCGGCGAGCCCTTACTGCTCGACAGCGTCGCGGCGGTGGTGATCGGCGGCGCCAGCCTGTTCGGCGGCTCCGGCACCATCTTCGGCACGGTCGCCGGCGCGCTGGTGATCGCGGTCATCCAGTACGGCTTGGTCTTCGTCAATGTCGAACCGTTCTGGCAGTTCATCGCCGTCGGCGTCGTCATCATCATTTCCGTTCTTATCGACCAGGCGCAGCGCCGGTTCAGTGGAGCCCGTCAGGATGAATAGCACCAACCAGAACGGCCCCTTGCTGGAAGTCCGGAATCTGTCGAAGCATTTCGGCGCCGTGCGTGCGCTCAACGACTTCTCCATGGCCGTGCGGCCGGGCGAGGTGGTGGCGCTGGCCGGCGACAACGGCGCCGGCAAGACGACGCTGATCAAGGCGATATCGGGCGTGTTCCAGCCGACGGGTGGCGAAATCCTGCTGCGAGGCCAGCCGGTCACGTTCTCGACGCCGCAGGAAGCACGCGAAAAGGGCATCGAGACGATCTACCAGGATCTCGCGCTCGCCGACAATCTGTCGATCGGCGCCAACATTTTCCTTGGCCGCGAACCGATGCGCAAGGCGTTCGGCTTCCTGCCGGTGCTCGACCGCAAGGCCATGGCCGAGGCGGCCAAGGCAACGATGGGGCGGCTGGACTTCCATGTCAGCCGGCTCGAGGCTCCGGTCAGTAATTTCTCCGGCGGCCAGCGCCAGGCCGTCGCCATCGGCCGCGCCGTCTACTGGGATGCGCAGATCCTGATCATGGACGAGCCGACCGCCGCCCTTGGCGTACCGGAACAGCGCAAGGTGATTTCACTGATCCACCAGCTCAAGGCACAGGGGCGCGGCGTGATCTTCATCTCGCATAATCTGCAGGACATCTTTGCCGTCTCGGACCGTATCGTCGTGCTGCGGCGCGGCGTCCAGGCCGGCGAGCGCAAGATCTCCGAGACCAATCATGACGAAGTCGTCAAGCTGATGGTCGGTGGCTAAGCTGTGTTAATATTCAGCCGGCCTGCAAATGCTCGGCCTGACCTGAATCTCAACACACCTTAGACCGTCAATTGCTTAGCCGGCATCGCGATTGGTCAGGGCGATGTGGCAGCAGCCGGCGCCGTGGCCTGGTGTCCAGGTGACGTTGTCGAAACGCACGCCGGTCGCTTCGAACAGGCCGCGGTCGAAGGCGCCGGCGATGCGGCAGAGCGTGGCGAGCCTTTCGTCGCCAACGCCGGCCTCGACCCAGGCGTCTTTCAGTGGGCAGCGCTTGACCTTGAAGGCGATGCGGTCATCGCCGCGTTCGACATCGGTCGGATACATCAGGCCGCCATCCGGGCTGACGGCCAGGAAGGCTTCGCCGATGGCGGGTGCATCGTTGGCGCCGAAGCTGGCGAAGGCGGCGGCCGCCACTTCCTTGCCGCGCTGTTCGATGGTGCGAATCATGATCGCCTCGGCCTTGTCGGAACCCAGCTCTCCGGTGAGCTCTTCGAGGAACAGGCGGTAGAGATCGGCGCGGTTGCGGAAGGCGGAATCGAGTTCACGCGACAGTTTCTCGGCTCTGGCTTCCGGGTCGGTCATGGTACCTGCCTGCTGGTTCTGTTCAATCTTGGTGCTGCCGCCACCAGCGCCTTGCCAATGGCCGATTGCGGTGCGTCGATGACGGCGCGGGCATCGCCGCTTTCGGCAATCCGCCCGGCATCGAGAAGGATGACGCGGTGGGCGACGGCGCGCACGACGCCGAGATCATGGGAAATGAAGAGATAGGCGATCCGTTCCTGCCTTTGCAGGTCAAGCAACAGGTCGAGGATCTGGCCGCGCACCGAAACGTCGAGTGCCGACACGGCCTCGTCTAGTACGATCAGCGATGGTTTCGTTGCGATGGCGCGGGCGATGGCGACGCGCTGCCGTTGGCCACCGGAGATTTCGTGGATGGCGCGCGGCGCGAGATCGGCCGTCAGGCCGACGCGCTCGAGCAAGGCGGCGATGCGGCGCGGGCGCTCGGCGCGGGAGGCGATGCCATGGATGCGCAAGGGATCGTCGAGCACACGCGCCACGGTGGCGCGTGGATTGAAGGCAGCAAGCGGATCCTGGAACACCATTTGCAGGCGGGCGCGGCGTGCTCTGAGCGCAGCGCCACTCAAGGCCAGGAAATCATCACCTTCGAAGTCGATGCGTCCGGCGTCCGGCTCGATCAGGCGCAGCACCAGCCGGGCGATCGTCGACTTGCCGCTGCCGGAAGGGCCGGCCAATGCCAGTGTTTCGCCGGGCTCGATATGAAAAGAGATATCGTCGACGGCGATGACGGTGTCACCGCCGCGACGGTAGCGTTTGGTGAGATTGGACACGGCGAGCAGGCTCATGCGTGCAGCCCGGCCCGGTTCAGCAAGGGTGCGGCGTCGAGGCCAATATGGGCGTCCAGCAGGGTGCGGGTGTAGGCTTGCGTTGGGGCGCTGACAATCTGTGCCGTCGCGCCAAGCTCGACTAGTTGGCCATGGCGGAACACGGCGATACGTTCGGCGAGTTCGGCGGCGAGTGCGATATCGTGGCTGATGAACAGCAGCGTCATGCCGTCCTCGGCCACCAGCTGCCGGATCAAGGCGACGATCTCTGCCTGCACGATGGTGTCGAGCGCGCTGGTCGCCTCGTCGGCGATCAGCAGTTTCGGCCCGGCCGCGATCGCCGCGGCAATCGCCACACGCTGCTTCTGGCCGCCGGAGAGCTGATGCGGGAAGGCATGCAGGGCCGAGTCCGGGTCGGGCAGGCGGACGCGTTCGAGCAGGGTTTTGGCCTTCGCGTATGCCTGCGGCCATGAGAGGCCGAGATGGGTGCGGGCGACTTCGGCAATCTGTTTGCCGATGGTCATGACGGGATCGAGGCTGGCGGATGGGTCCTGGAAGACGAAGCCGATGTCGCGGCCAGGGAGGGGTGCTCGGCCAAGGCCGGGCCATTCAATTTTTCCGCCAACCGCCGAAGATGCCGGCAGTAACCCCGCAATCGCCAGCGCCAGCGTGCTCTTGCCGGAGCCGCTTTCGCCGATGATGGCCAGCCGCTCGCCAGCCAGAATATCGAAGCTGAGGTCCTTCAGCGCCGCCACCGCGCTGCCGTCGCGGCGATAGGTCACTGTGAGGTCGCGGATTGAAGCGAGCACCGTCACGACAGGCCTCTCCTGACCGCCGTCGTCTCGACGATGCCTTCGCCGGCTAGATAGACGCCGAGCACGGTCAGCACCAGCGCGATGCCCGGGACGATCGACAGGAAGGGCGCGGTGCGCAATACCGCGCGGCCTTCGGCGATCATGCCGCCCCAGGTGACGCGGTTGGGGTCGCCGAGGCCAAGGAAGGACAGGGCCGCTTCGGTGAGGATGGCGGCGGCGACGATCACCGAGGACATCGCCAGCACCGGGGGCAAGGCGTTGGGCAGCACTTCGCGAAAGGCGATTTCGAGCGGATGCATGCCGATGGCGCGGGCGCTGGCGACATAGTCGCGTTCGCGGATGGAGAGGACTTCGGCGCGGGCGATACGGGCGGGCCCGGTCCAGGTGCCGAGTGCTATGGCGATTACGACGATGCCGAGCGACGGCCCGATGACGCTGACGAAGGCCAGCGCCAGCAGGAAGCTCGGCACGGTCTGGAAGGCATCGGTGTTGCGCATCAGCACCTCGTCGACGAGCCCGCCGGCGAAGCCGGCCAGCGTGCCGACCACAGAGCCGATGGCAAGTGCAGCCGCCGCTGCCGCCAGCCCGACGGCAAGCGACGTGCGGGCGCCGTGGAACAGTTCGGCCAGCACGTCGCGGCCGAGCCGGTCCGTCCCGAGCGGCAGCGACCAGTCCTGGAACGGCGGCAGCAGCGCCGGGCCGGCGATGGCTTGTGGGTCGCCGGGAAACAGCAGCGGTGCGATGAGCGCCATGGCAATCAGCGCGGTCAGGAGGACGACGCCGGCGATCGCCTCGGGCGTGCGCAGAAAACGGCGGAGCGGTCTCATGCGCCGGCCTCGCCGGCGCCGACGCGCGGGTCGAGGAAGGCATAGGCGATGTCGACGAGCAGGTTGATGACGACGACCAGCACGGCGCTGGTGAGGATGATGCCGAGCAGCAGCGGCGTGTCGCGCGAAGCCACGGCTTCCTGCGCCAGCCGGCCGAGGCCGGGTACGGAAAAGACGCTCTCGATGACGACACTGCCGCCGAGCATCTGCGCCGATTGCAGGCCGAGCATGGTGACCAGCGGCAGCAGCGCGTTGCGGGCGACATGGGCGAGCACGATGCGGCTGCGGGAAAGCCCTCTGGCGCGGGCGGCGAGGACAAAATCCTGGCGCCAGACCTCGGCCATGCCGGCGCGCATCATGCGCAGATAGAGCGCGAGGTAGATGAAGCCGAGCGCGGCCACCGGCAGGATGAGATGGATGGCGATGTCGGCGGCGTGGTCGAGGCCGGTCTTGTCCGAGGCCAGCGTCTCGATGCCGCCGATGGGCAGCCAGCGCAGGTCGACGGCAAAGACGACGATCAGCACCAGGCCGAGCCAGAAACCCGGCACGGCATAGAGCGCCAGTGAGCCGATCGACAGGAAGCGATCGCGAAAGCTCCTTGGTCTGGCGCCGGCATAGATGCCGAGGGCGGAACCCAGCCCGAAGGACAGCGTGGTGGCGCTGACCATCAGCAGCAGCGTGTTGGGCAACCGTTCGAGGATGACGTCGCGGATCGGCCTGGAGAAGGTCACCGATTGGCCGAGGTCGAGATGCAGCAGCGCCCAGAGATAGTTGGCGAGCCGCGTCAGCTCCGACTGGTCGAGACCCCAGCGATGGCGCAGCAATTCGATCATGCCGGCGTCGCCACCGGTCGAGACGATATAGGCATCGACGGCATCGCCTGGGGCTGCTTCGAGCAAAAGGAAGGTGCCGATGACGACGATCAGCAGCACGAAGACGCTGCCGACGAGACGGCGGCGGATGAGGGTGAGGGCGCGGGTCATGGGGGCGTCGGGGCGATACGCTGGTCAGGATTGCGCCTAGGCACCCCCCTCTGTCCTGCCGGACATCTCCCCCGCAAGGGGGAGATTGGCTGTTGCCAATGGTTTCGCCAACCTCCGACGTTGCAGGATCGGCGAGACAGACAAGCTGCTGATCTCCCCCCTTGCGGGGGAGATGTCCGGCAGGACAGAGGGGGTGTGAAGGAACTCGGCCTTCGACCAAATTCCCATTTTCTCGCGAATTTTCATCCGCGCAAATGTGTCACGATTCCAGATATGTGTCCGCCCAGTTCGAAACCGCCCAGCGCGGGTTGTTGGCAATATTGCCCACCGTATCACGCGCGACGCTGATGAAACTCCATTCGGCGACGTTGATCAGCGGCAGGTCGGTGGCCACCTCTTTCTGGAACTCCTTGTAGAGGTCGGTACGGGCCGATGTATCGAGCGTCTCCGAGGCCTTGGCGATCAGCGCGTCGAGCGCGTCGTTCTTGTAGCCGCCCTGGTTGGAGAACGGCACGCCGTCCGGAATGCCGCTCTGCACCAGGATGGTGGTCGAGATCGCCGGGTCGCCGCGGAACACCGGCGGGCCGACCGCGAGGTCGAAGGCGTGGTCGGTATAGACGGCCTTGATGTGCGCGGCGGAGTCGTTGTTGACCAACTGCGCGTCGATGCCGATGGCCGCGAGCGCCTGGCGCAGATAGTCGCCGAACTGCTTGGTCTCGTTGAAATAGGGCGCCGGCAAAAGTTTCAGCGTGAAGCGGTTGCCGTCAGCGCCCTTCTTGTAGCCGGCCTCGTCGAGCAGTGCGTTGGCCTTGGCGACATCGAAGGCATAGGTCGGCACGTCGGCGGTGTAGAATTGCGGATCGTTCTTCGGCACCGGGCCAGTTGCCGTCGCGGCATAGCCGAGGAACACCGTCTTGACGACGAAGTCCTTGTCGATGGCATGCGCGATCGCCTGCCGCACTTTCACATCGGCCAGTTCCTTGCGGCGATGGTTGATCTCGACGACGAGCTGGTAAGTCAGCCCCTCATAGCCCTTGGTGATCACCTTCAGGCCCGGCACCTTGGAGATGCGGTCGAGGTCGGCCAGCGGCACGGCGGAGAAGGCGGCGAGCTGGATTTCTTCCGCTTCCAGCGCGCTCGCAGCCGACGTGCGGTCGGGCAGCACCTGATAGATGATCTCGTCGAGATAGGGCTCGTCCTTGCCCCAGTAATCGGTGTTCTTCGTCAGCTTGTAATACTGGCCGGCCTTGTACTCGCCGAATTTGAATGGACCGGTGCCGATGGGGGCGTTGTTGGCGGGATTGTCCTCGATCTTGCCGACTTCGTAGACGTGTTTCGGCACCACGCTCGACAGCGCTGGCAGCGCATTGCGGATCAGCTGGAATGGCGTCGGCTTGGCGAATTTGAACACGGCGGTGAGATCGTCAGGCGTCTCGACGCTGGCCAGATCCTTGAACACGGTGCGGCCGAGATTTTGCAGCGGCTTCCAGATCTGCAGCGCCGAGAAGGCGACGTCGGCCGAGGTGAACGGCTTGCCGTCATGCCATTTGACGCCGTCGCGCAGCTTGAATGTCACCGAGAGCCCGTCGGCGGCACCTTCCCAGCTCAGCGCCAGGCGTGGCGCAAGCCCGTCCTTGCCGTCGAAGGAGGCTTCGGCCAGCGTCTCGACGATCTTGCTGGAGATGAAGAAGACGCCGTTGGAGGCGACGATCGCCGGGTTGAGGTTGCGTGGCTCGGGAATCCGCAGCGAGCACCAGGCGGCCGCCCTTCTTCGGCGTCTGCGCCCAGCCTGATATCGGCATGGCGGTGGAGGCCAGCAGCATCGCCGAGCCGGCAAGCATTTTGCGTCTGGAAATCGTGAAACCTGACATGATCGAACTCCGTCCTCTCCGCGACCCGATCGGCGCGACAACCCCTCGGATGCCGGCACCGGCATCCTTGCGAGAGCGATTATGAGCCTTGCCGAGGGTTTCGCCAGAGACGGAATTGGCGCATCCTTGCTTGGCTTTGAAATTTTCGTCCGCTGGACCAGTTCAAGAGAATGGTTCAATTCAACCAATCTGGTAGGACCAGATTTCGCGGATAGGCGACGGATGACGACTTGGTGACAGTCGGGCCGTGTCGTTGGCACATTTCTGGCTAGACCAGAACGGGCAAAATGGTGCAGATTTGATCCACAGCCGAGGGATTGGGAGCGGAACAAGGTCGATCCCAGGCAATTCAGGGAGAGAGAGATGAACATTGCGCCGGGCAAGAGTGCCGTCAGCAATATCCCGTTCGAGCAGGCGAGAGTCGACCGGCTGATGGAGGAGGCCGGCATCGATGTGCTGCTCGCGACCTCCAAGCACAACACGCAGTATCTGCTGGGCGGCTATAAATTCATCTTCTTCGCCGCCATGGATGCGATCGGCCACAGCCGCTACCTGCCGATCGTCGTGTACGAAAAAGGCGGACCGGATCATGCGGCCTATATCGGCAATCGCATGGAAGGCGGCGAGCATCAGAACAACCCGTTCTGGACGCCGACGCTGCATGCCGCCTGCTGGGGCACGCTCGATGCCGCCAACCTCGCCGTCGAACATCTGCAAAAGATCGGCAAGGCGGGTGCCCGCATCGGCATCGAGCCCGGCTTCCTGCCGTCTGATGCCTACACGCTGATCCGCAAGGCGTTGCCGGATGCCAAGCTGATCGATGCGACCGACATGCTGGAGCGTATGCGCGCCATCAAGACCGATGCGGAACTGGAGAAGCTGCGCACCGCCTCCGAGCTGATCACCGATTCCATGCTGGCGACCATCGCCTGGGCTCGGGAAGGCACGACCAAGGCCGATATCATTGAGCATCTGCGGCGCGAGGAGACCAATCGCGGCGCGCATTTCGAATACTGCCTGCTGACGCTGGGCTCCAGCCACAACCGCGCCGCCTCGCCACAAGCGTGGAAGAAGGGCGAGGTGCTGTCGATCGATTCCGGCGGCAATTATCTTGGCTATATTGGCGACCTCTGCCGGATGGGCATTCTGGGCGAACCGGATGCCGAACTCGAGGATTTGCTGGCCGAGGTCGAGACGGTGCAGCAGGCGGCGTTCTCGAAGGTCAAGGCGGGCACTCTGGGCGGCGATATGATTTCGCACGCCGAGGGCGTCCTGAAGAAATCAAAGGTGGCGCCCTATACCGATTTCTTCGCCCACGGCATGGGGCTGATCACGCATGAGGCGCCATTCCTGATGACCAACCATCCGGTCACCTATGAAGGCACCTACGCGGCCAAGCCGCTGGAGAAGAACATGGTGCTGTCGGTGGAGACGACGATGCTTCACCCGACACGAGGCTTCATCAAGCTGGAGGATACGCTGGCGGTGACGGATGCTGGTTACGTGATGTTCGGGGACCGGGGGCGGGGATGGAGCAGGGGTGGGGTGGCTTAGCGCGAACGGCGCTCCCCCTCACCCGGATTGCCAGCCGAATTGCAAGGGCAATTCGGGGCAATCCGACCTCTCCCCGAGGGGAGAGGAGGTGCCAGCGCTGGCGCTCTCCTCTTCTCCCCCCACGGGGAGAGCGACTGTCTTGGCAGTCAAGCGGCTTGCCATGGTTTTTGGTCCCGGATCATTGCGTTGAGTATTGTGAGCAGCTTTCGCATTGTGGCGACGACGGCGACGATCTTGGGTTTGCCAGCTTCGACGAGGCGGTCACGGAAGGCTTTGAGCACAGGGTTGTGACGTATGGCGACGAGGGCAGCCATGAACAGGACGGCGCGTACGCGACTCCTGCCGCCGCCAATGAAGCTCTTGCCCCGCCATTTGCCGGACTGCCTTGTCCATGGCGCGAGGCCGGCGAGCGCGGCGATCTGGCGGCGGTCGAGACTGCCGAGCTCTGGCATTTCAGCGATCATGGTACGGGCAACGACGGGGCCGATGCCTGGCACCGAGGAAAGCAGCTTTTCCCTGACCCGCCAGACTGGAGACTTGCGGATATGATCATCCATGTCGGCATCAAGGCTTGCCAGTTCGCGCCGTAGTGCGGCGAGCAGGCGCTTGATGCTTTTGTGCGCCTGTTTGGCGGTGACAGTGCGCGCACGGTTCTCCTCGGCCACTATCATCTGCACAATCTGACGCCGGCGGGCGACGAGATCGGCCAAGGTTCTGGTCTCGGCATCACGCAAAGGCCGCAATTCCGGCTTGGTCGCGGCGACGAAGGCCGCGATGACAGCCGCATCGAGAGGATCGGTCTTGGCCCGCTTGCCAAGTGCATTGGCATAGGCGCGCACTTGCGCTGGATTGACCACGACAATCGCCAAGCCAGCGCCAGCCAAAGCAGCCACCGCCAGATTCTCGAAGCCCCCAGTTGCCTCCAGCCCGATAGCGGTAGGGGAAAGGGCTGCCAGCCGTCGAACCAGGTCCTCTACCCCGGCGTGGTCATTGCCCAGCCAGAAAGCCTCTGCGGACGGCGCGATATGCACGTCGAGGCGGTCTTTCGAAACGTCGATGCCAACGATGATTTCCATCCTGTCCCATCCTTGCCTAATCGGGCTTCGCTTGCGGCCCAGGCGACTGTTCGGGTTCGATGGAACGGCGGACGAAGACCCAAGCTCTCCCGCGGGCTCAAGGGCCCAAAGATGGTTCGGCCTTCCGCCCGCCACCGCACATGCATCAATAGCAGAGTCGGCACGCAGCAAGTTACAAAGGTGGCCGCGTAGCGGCCGGATGAGGGGGCCTCCCCGCAATCGAGGGGGAGGAAAGATCACTGCCCCGCTGGAATCAACCTGAAATCCGGCAGTTCCCGCAGCACCAGCTCCGGTCCGGCCGGCGAGTAAACGACAAACAGCTGCATCGGCCCATCGCCGGTGTTCAGCGTCGAGTGGAAACGGCTCTCCGGCACATAGATGGTGCAGCCGGGGCCGACCTTGGCGACCACCGGATTGCCTTGCTCGTCCTCGACCATCTGCTCGCCATGGCCCGAGATGACGAAAATGATTTCCTCGGCGCCTGGATGGTTGTGGCGGGTGTGGCCCTTGCCGGAAGGCAGGTCGACGACGCCGCCGGAAAAACGCTCAGCGCCATTCACTTCAGGCGCGACCGTCAGCGCCAGCCTGCCCCAGTCGAAACCGAAGGCGCTGACGTCCTGCGGATAGACAAACACCTTGCTCTTGTCGGTCATGGTCTCATCCCTTCTTTTTCTTCGCGGTTTTCTCATCACCGAGCGTCACCGCCTTGAAATCGGCCGTCTGTCTCGCGATCGCCGCCTCCGCCGGCAGCCGCTCCATCGAGCTTGCGCCATAGAAGCCGTGCAGGCCTTTGGCATGTGAGAGAATGTAGCGGGCATCATCCGGCATCGAGATCGGCCCCCCATGGCAAAGCAGGATAACGTCGTTGCGCACCGAGCGCGCGGCATCAGCGATGGCGTCGATCGCGACAACGCAGTCGTCGAGCGACTTGGCCGAGGTGGCGCCGATCGAGCCGCCTGTGGTCACGCCCATATGGGCGACGACGATGTCGGCGCCGGCTTTTGTCATAGCGCGCGCCTCGTCCGGGTTGAAGACATAGGGCGTGGTAAAGAGGTCGAGCTTATGCGCCTCGGCGATCATGTCGACCTCGAGCCCGAAGCCCATGCCGGTCTCCTCGAAACTCTGCCGCATGCTGCCGTCGAACAGGCCGATGGTCGGAAAATTCTGCACGCCGGAAAAGCCCATCGTCTTCAGCTCGGCCAGAAGCAGCGGCATGATGACGAACGGGTCGGTGCCGTTGACGCCGGCCAGCACTGGCGTGTGTCTGACCACCGGCAGCACCTCATAGGCCATTTCCTTGACGATCTCGTTGGCATTGCCATAGGCGAGCAGGCCTGCGGCCGAGCCGCGCCCGGCCATGCGGTAGCGGCCGGAATTGTAGATGATGATCAGGTCGATGCCGCCGGCCTCCTCGGCTTTGGCCGACAGGCCGGTGCCGGCGCCGCCGCCGACGATCGGCACGCCCTTGTCAATCATTCCCCGGAATTTCTTCAGTATGTCCTTGCGCGGTATAGCGGGCATGTTTTTGGACCTCAGTGTCTGGCTATGTCGAGGAAGGCGGCGGTTGCCGCCCTGGCGAATTCGGGATCGTTGATGTGCAGCGGCCAGCGCGTGACGCGGCGCCTGCCATTCGGCCTGATGGTGCGTTCGATGGCTTCGAACAGGACGTCGTCGGCTTCCGGATCGAAGAAGGCGCCACCTTCAATGTCGAGTGCCGAGACGCCCTTTTCCGGGATGAGAAAATGCACCGGCCCGTCGCAGAGGGCGAGCTTGGTGCCGATCCATTCGCCGATCGCGCGGCATTCCTGCGCCGTCGTGCGCATCAGCGTGACGTTCGGATTGTGCTCGTAGAACAGTCTTCCCCGATACAGTTCCGGAATGGTCGACGGCGCCCAGAAATTGACCATGTCCAGCGCACCAACCGAACCGACATAGGGCACTTTGCTGCGAGCGATCGCGCCGAACCGATCCTGTGTCGCCGGCAGCACACCGCCGAACAAGAGGTCGCAGACCTCGGTCGTGGTGATGTCGATGACACCGGACAGCAGGCCGCTGTCGGCCAGTTTTTCCATGCTGCGGCCGCCAGTGCCGGTGGCGTGGAAGACCATGCAGTCATATCCGGTGCGAAGCTGGTCGGCGATGGCCGTCACGCAAGGCGTGGTGACGCCGAACATGGTCAGCCCGATCGACGGCTTGCCGTCGGGCGCCGGCGCCGGCCTTGCCGCCATGCCCGCTATCGCCTGGGCGGCATTGTGCAGCACCACGCGGGAGAGCCGGTTCAGCCCGGCCATGTCGGTCACCGATGGCATCATGATGATGTCGGAGACATCGACATAGGGAGCCGTGTCACCCGACGCGAGCGTCGAGACCATGATTTTCGGCAGGCCGAGCGGCAGGGCGCGCATGCCCGACGTGATGATCGACGTGCCGCCGCCGCCGCCAATGCCGATCACGGCGGCGATGTCGTTTCGCGACTGGACGAAGCGGCTGAAGGCGACGCCCATGGCGGCAACCGCAGCACCCCGGTCATTGCCGCCGAGCACGGCTGTGCCGCCGTCCGGATGATGGCTGGCGATTTCCTCCGCTGTGACGTCGACGGGGATGGTTGCTTCGCGTGTTCCGACATCGACGCGTGAAACGGCGGCGCCCGTGGCGGCGATCGCATCGGCCAGGAAGGCGAGTTCCTCGCCCTTGGTGTCGGCGGTGCCCACCACATAGATGCGCTTCATTGGCGCCTTCCAAGGTTATTGCAAATTTTGAGACGCGCGTATCATATTGACATGGATGTCTCACGTCAACGATCCGCTGCAAGCGGCGACACCGAGCGGGGAAGCGGCGAGGCCGTGGAGCGTGGACCCCGGGCGCGCACGAAAAGGCTGATGCTGGAGACGGCGACACGGCTGATGCAGGCCGGTGTCACGCCGTCGGTCAGCGAGGTGGCGGAAGCGGCGCAAGTTTCCCGTGCCACCGCCTATCGCTATTTCCCGAGCCAGGCGGCGCTGGTGCAGGCTGTCGTCGACGAGGGGTTGGGACCAATCCTGACCTGGAAATCGACCTCGGCGGACGCCGAGCGCCGGGTCGCGGAGCTGTTCGACACGGCCATGCCGCGCATCGAGGCTTTTGAAGCAACGTTCAAGGCGGCGCTGAAGCTGTCGCTCGATCAATGGGCGCGACGCCAGGCTGGCACGCTGGGCGGCGAGCCGGCCTTCACGCGCGGTCATCGTGTCGACTTGCTGCAGCAAGCGATCGCGCCGCTCAAGGGGCATTTGCCGCCGCGCGAGTTCAAGCGCCTGGCACAGGCGTTGTCGCTGATCTTCGGCGTCGAGGTGCTGATCGTGCTGAAGGATATATGGGGCCTGGACAGCCGCGGGACGAGGTCCGTGGCGCAATGGGCGGCCGGGGTGCTGGTGCGCGCCGCGATGGCCGATTCGGCGATCGGTGGAGAGATGACGCCAAGTGCAGGATGACATTATCTGGTTCGACCAGATAGTTGAGCTGGATGCTGATCTTAATGGCGATACGGAGCCGGAAACAAGGCCACTGCATATCAAGGAGTAGGAAAAACAAGAGAAAACAGACAGATGCTGCGCCGAACGGCTTATCGTGCCGCCCTCGATCGCTCAAGAAAGAACTTGACGTCTATCTAGAATTGGTAATACCAGATTAGGAGCGACAAAGCGGATCGAAAGTGAGGGCTGCGATCCATTTTCCGGCAGGGCGAGGAGGCCCGAAACCGGAGAAATGCCATCACCGGAGGAACTACCAGGGCCGACCACGCTGCCGGCTCGCATGACAAGGGTAGAATGCGCACCAGGGAGGAACATTATGCGCAAGATAATGACCAGCGTGCTTGCTGGTATCGGCCTGACGCTTGCCTACGGAACATCCGTCCACGCGCAGGACAAGGAACTCACCATTTTCTGGGCGGAATGGGATCCTGCGAACTATCTGCAGGAACTCGTCAACGACTATACGGCCGAGACCGGTGTGAAGGTCACGGTGCAGACCACGCCATGGCCCGATTTCCAGACCAAGGCCTTCACCGAGTTCAACGCGCATGGCGACGCCTACGACATGGTGGTCGGTGACTCGCAATGGCTGGGCGCCGGTTCGACGCAAGGTCACTACGTCGACCTGACCGACTTCTTCAACCAGCACAAGCTCGGCGACGTGATGGCCCCCGCGACCATCAAGTACTACGCCGAATATCCCGGCGGCTCCGGCAAATACTGGGCGATCCCGCTGGAAGGCGACGCGATCGGCTGGTCCTACCGCAAGGACTGGTTCGAGGACCCGAAGGAGAAGGAAGCCTTCAAGGCCAAGTACGGCTACGACCTCGCCGTGCCGACGACCTACGCGCAGCTGCGCGACATCGCCGAGTTCTTCCACCGTCCGGACCAGAAGCGCTACGGCGTCGCCATCTACACCGACAATTCCTATGACGCGATGGCGATGGGCGTCGAGAGCGCCATCTTCAGCCATGGCGGCGATCTCGGCGACTACGCCACCTACAAGGTCGACGGCATCATCAACTCGAAGGAGGCTGTCGCCGGCCTCGAGATGTACAAGGAGCTCTACAAGTTCACGCCTCCCGGCTGGGGCAAGACCTTCTTCGTGGAGGACAACCAGGCGATCACCGGCGGGCTCGCCGCGATGAGCATGAACTTCTTCGCCTTCTTCCCGCCGCTGGTGAACAAGGCCACCAACCCCTTTGCCGACCAGACGGGCTTCTTCGCCAATCCGGCCGGCCCGGACGGCAAGCGCTTCGCCGCACTCGGCGGTCAGGGAATTTCAGTCGTCTCGTATTCGAAGAACAAGGACGAGTCGATGAAGTTCCTGGAGTGGTTCATCAAGGACGAGACCCAGAAGAAGTGGGCGGAGCTCGGCGGCTACACCTGCAGCCAGGCCGTGCTGAAGTCGGACGCCTTTCAGAAGGCCACGCCTTACAACAAGGCGTTCTACGACACGATGTTCATGGTCAAGGATTTCTGGGCGACGCCTGAATACGCCGAAGTGCTCGATCAGCTGAACCAGAACATCTATCCGTTCGTGGTCGGCGGAAAGGGCACTGCCCAGGAAGCGCTCGACAAGACCGCCGCCGACTGGAAGGCGACGTTCACCAAGTACAATCGTTACAAGTAAACATCACAGCCAGAATGCCGGAGGAGGATTTCCCCTCCGGCATTCCTGTTTTCAGGGAGACGCTCGTTGGCTTCGGTAGCCCTCACCCATCTCGATCCTGCCTCAAGGGCCGCCGCGCGCGGCTGGTCGGATCTGACCATCCGCAACGTGTTCATCATCCCGACGCTGGCGTTCCTGATCGTCTTCAACATCTTTCCGCTGATCTACTCGCTGGGCTATTCCTTCACGAACTTCGCAGCGAACCGCAGCGATCCCTGGCAGTTCGTCGGGCTGCAGAACTATCGCGAACTGCTCAGCGACGATCACATCTGGTCGAATTTCGTCATCACGGCGAAATACGTCATTGTTTCCGTGGCCGGCCAGATGATCGTTGGCTTCGGCCTCGCCCTTCTGCTCAATCGCAGCTTTCCGATGAAGGGCTTGATCACCACGCTTTTGCTGTTGCCGATGATGATGTCGGCGGCCGTTGTCGGCCTGTTCTGGCAGTTGCTCTACAGTCCGTCCTGGGGCCCGATCAACTATGTCTTCGGCCTTGGCGACTTTGCGTGGCTCTCCAATCCCGACAGCGCTCTTTACGCCGTCGCGATCACCGACATCTGGATGTGGTCGCCGTTCGTCATGCTGCTCTCGCTTGCCGGCCTCTCTGCCGTGCCGCAGCATCTCTACGAGGCCGCCGCGATCGACCGCGCGGGTTGGTGGTACACCTTCACCCGCATCACCTTGCCGCTGGTCTCGCCGATCCTTTTGATCGCGCTGATCTTCCGCACCATGGAAGCCTTCAAGACCTTCGACATTGCCTACACGATGACGACCCAGCCGACCGCCGAGCTCATTGCGATCCGGCTCTACAAGCAGGCCTTCCAGCAGTGGGACACCGGCAAGTCCTGCGCGCTGGCCTATATCGTGCTGATCATGGTGCTGGCCATCACCAACCTCTACGTCAAGTACCTCAACAAGGTGAAGGAGCGTTGAGATGGCTGCAGTTCGTACAAGCAGCGAAATCGCGCTCAACCGCGTCGCCATCGTCTCGGTGCTGATCGCGACGCTGATCTTCCTGGCGCCGATCTACTGGATCGCCTCGACGGCGTTCAAGCCGAAAGAACTGGCGATCACCGTGCCGCCCACCGTGCTGTTCCAGCCGGAGGTCACGCCGTTCATCCGTCTGTTCACCAAGCGCGTGCAGATGCAGAAGGCCGTCGACCCGCAAGTCTACGAGGCCGCGCCTTGGTGGGAGAAGCGCATCTATGATGGCGGCGAGCGGGTGCTGAAGGTCGGCAAGGACGTGCAGCTTTCGCAGTATCCCAACCGGTTTATGAACAGCCTGATCGTGGCGATCATCAGCACGGTGCTCGCCGTCGGTATGGGAACATTCACAGCCTACGGCTTCTCGCGTTTCAAGATCGCCGGCGAGGCGGACCTGCTGTTCTTCATCCTATCGACGCGCATGCTGCCGCCGGTGGTTGTGGCGATCCCGATGTTCCTGATGTACCGGCTGGTCGGCCTCAACGATTCGCATATCGGGCTGATCATTCTCTACGTCGCCTTCAACCTGTCCTTCTCGGTCTGGCTGATGAAGGGCTTCATGGACGAGATCCCGAAGGAATATGAGGAGGCGGCGCTGGTCGACGGCTACACGCGCATGCAGGCCTTCTTCAAGATCGTGCTGCCGGAGGCTGCCACCGGCATCGCCGCCACCGCCGTCTTCTGCTTCATCACCGCCTGGAACGAGTATGCCTTCGCGCTGATCATGACCAACCGGCGTGCGCAAACCGCGCCGCCCTTCATCCCCAGCCAGATCGGTTCCGGTCTACCGGACTGGACCACGATCGCGGCGGGCACCTTCCTGTTCCTGTTGCCGGTCGCGATCTTCACCTTCCTGCTGCGCAACCACCTGCTTCGCGGCGTGACCTTCGGAGCGATCCGCAAATGAGCTTTCGCGCGGTCAATGAGAAGTACCTTTTGCCGGCTTCGCAGATACTCATGGTTCTGGGCATCGTCGCGCTCTGCCAACCGTGGAGCCTTGGCCTGCATTCCTATGGCGTGACGATCATCCTGATCGGGCTAATCGGCTTCAACGTCACCTCCAAAATCGCGCCGGAGCGCGCGGCGGAAACCGGCGCGGCGGCGCATGGGGGGGCCCGGCAGTGACACAGATCGAACTTCGCGGCATCGAGAAATTCTTCGGCGCCGTCCAGGTCATCCACAATCTGAACCTTGCTATTGCCGACAACGAGTTCATCGTGCTGCTCGGCCAGTCCGGCTGCGGCAAGACGACGACGCTGCGCGCGATAGCGGGGCTCGAGACGATCGACCAGGGCGACATCCTGATCGATGGCAAGCCGGTGCAGCACCTCAAGGCCGCCGACCGCGACATCGCAATGGTGTTCCAGTCGTTCTCGCTCTACCCACACATGACGGTGTTCGAGAACATCGCCTTTCCGTTGCGTGCAACGCGCATGGGCAGCGACGAGGTCGACAAGTCGGTTCGCGAGGTCGCCCGGGTCCTGCGCATCACCGACCTGCTCGGCAAGAAGCCGTCGGCGCTCTCCGGCGGCGACATGCAGCGCGTGGCGATCGGCCGCGCGCTGGTGCGGCGGCCGAAGGCGATGCTGATGGACGAGCCGATCGGTGCGCTTGACGCCAAGCTGCGCGAGGAGATGCGGGCCGAGATCAAGCGGCTGCACATCAAGCAAGGTTCGACCACGATCTACGTCACCCACGATCAGATCGAGGCAATGAGTCTCGCCGACCGCATCGTCATCATGCATGAGGGCTTCATCCAGCAAGTCGGCACGCCGGACGAGGTCTATTCGCACCCCGCCAATTTGTTCGTGGCCCAATTCGTCGGCAGTCCGGTGATGAACGTCGCCGACGCGAGAGTTGCCGAAGCGGCCAGCGCCGCCACTGTCACGATCGGCGATGCGCCCGCGGGTTTCGAGTTCCCGCGTGAGCTCTTGTCCAAGCTCAACGGCCACGCCGCCAATGGCGGGCTGACGCTGGGTATCCGGCCCGAGGGCGTGCTCGTCCGGCGCGATGCCGCGCCCGGCTACGTGCCGGTCGAGGCGCATATCATCGAGCCACTCGGCTCCTTCGATGTTGTCGACCTCAAGATCGGCTCCAAGATGCTGCGCGCCCGCACCAAGGCCGGCTATGTCGCCGGCCCCGGCGAGAAGGTCCATGTCCGCATCGATCCAGAGCAGGCACATTTCTTCGATACGGCAAGCGGCAAGTCATTGGGGGTGAGATTGTGATGGCCGGAGGACACGAAAGGCCAACGATTTGGCCTTTCGAACAATCGAACGCCCGGAGCCATAGCGGAGGGCAGACGCCCTCGAACAGAAATTGAGACGGTAACATGGCCCATATCGAACTGAAGAACATCACCAAGAAGTTCGGTGGCCACACCGCGCTGACAAGCCTCAACCTCGAAATCGCCGATGGCGAGTTCTTCGTGCTGCTTGGCGAGACGGGCGCCGGCAAGACGACGACGCTGCGGTTGATCGCCGGACTGGAGAAGCCGACGGAAGGCCAGGTCCTTATCGACGGCGTCGACGTCGCCGATTGGGGCGCGGCCGAGCGCGACGTGGCGCTGGTGCTGCAGCAATATTCGCTCTATCCGCGCTACACGGTGCGCGAAAATCTCGAATTCCCGCTGAAGCCGAAGATCCGCCGGCTGCCCGACGCCGAGATCAAGGATCGCGTCGATCGCGCCGCCCGCACACTGCGCATCGAGCATCTGCTCGACCGCAAGACCGACCGGCTGTCGGGCGGCGAGATGCAGCGCGTCTCGATCGGCCGCGCCATCGTGCGCAAGCCGCGCGTGTTCCTGATGGACGAGCCGCTGTCGGCGCTCGACGCCAAGCTGCGCGAGGCGCTGCGGACGGAACTGAAGAACCTGCAGATGCAGCTCGGCGCCACCTTCCTGTTCGTCACCCACGACCAGATCGAGGCGATGTCGATGGGCGACAAGGTCGGGGTCTTGAACCATGGCCGCATCATCCAGACCGGCACGCCGCATGAGATCTACAACAATCCGCGCGACACCTATGTGGCGAGCTTCGTCGGCTCGCCGCCGATGAACCTCATCGACGGCAAACTGGTGAACGGCCGCGCTGTGATGGCGCCGTTGAATTTCGAACTGCCCTTTTCAGGGGGAGCCAAGGCGAGTGCGGCGACCGATGGTCGCCCGCTCGTCTTCGGCATCCGTCCGGAGGATGTCTATCTCGAGAGCGGCGCTCCCGTCGAAGCGCGCGTCCACGATGTCGAGAACCATGGTGTGGAAAAGATCCTGACGCTTCGGGTCGGCGATACAACACTGCGCGCCACGGTGCCGGCCAGGACCGATGTCGCCATCGAGCAGCCGGTGCGATTTGCCTGGAACCCCGACAAGGTGGTGCTGTTCGACAAGGGTAGTGGGATAAGCCTGCGCCACGCGAGTTGAATGCAGCGGGATGCTGTTGCGGTCCGGTGCTCGACAAGCCGTCGCCGATACGCCATGCTTTTGCCTGCTTCAATGTCCGCCAGTCCGACAAGGGATAGCGCATGGTCAATGCAGTCACGCCCCAGGAGGCGGCCGACCGCCTTGCGATCCGCAACCTGATTGACGCCTATGCTCATTGCGCCGATCGACAGGACGCCAAAGGACAAATGGCGTTGTTCACGCAAGACACGGCATTTCACGTGTTCATGGACAGCAGGTCCGCCGAACCGACCTATGTCCTCCACGGCCACGACGCTCTTGCGCCTGTTTTTGCCGACCTGAATCAGTATCAGGCCACCACGCATTTCAATGGCCAGAGCACGGTTCACCTCGACGGCGACCGGGCAAGCGGTGAGAGTTACTGCATCGCGCATCACCTGACGGTAAAAGGGGAGAACCGAACCCTGATGCTGGCCTCGATCCGCTATCTCGACCAATTCGTGAAGCTGGACGGCCCTGGCTCTTTGCCGAACGCAAGTTGATGGTCGACTGGACGGAGACACGCAACTCGCAAGCGTAAGCGGCTCAGCTTGCCTGGCGGATATCGGCCTGTTCCTCGGCGCGCAGGTGGCTGGGCGCCGAACCGATGACGCGCTTGAAGGCACGGCTGAAGGCGGCGTCCGATTCATAGCCGAGGCGGGCGGCAACGACGGAAATTTTCATCCGGTCGCGGACCAGCCATTGCCGTGCCTGATGCATCCTGACCTGGGTGACATATCTTGCCGGCGTTTCGCCGACGATGGTGGCGAAACGTTCGGCAAAGCCCGAGCGCGAGGCGCCCATCATCCGGGCCAGCGACTCGACCGTCCAGTCATGGTCCGGTTCGAGATGGATGGCGGCCAGCACGCGGCCGATGTCGCGGTCCCGGACGGCGGCGATCCACCCGGAGGAGTCGCCGCAGCCGCGTTCGACCCATGAGCGGATGACTGTGGCGGCCAGCACGTCGGCCAACCGCGCCAGGATGCCGCCGGAGCCGACGCGCTCCATCGTCACTTCGCGCGCCATCGATTCCAGCAGATGCGGAATGCCCGGCTCATAGGCCTCCAGCTCATGTGTGCGCATCACATCCGGCATCATGCCGAGCAGGGGATGCAAGCCGTCAAGATTGAAGTACATGCTGCCGCAGAACAACAGGGTTCCCGGACGGCAGCATTCCGACATGCCTTCGTTCGACATGCAATAGACGTCCTTGCAGACCTCCTCGACTTCATAGCCGTGGATCGGCCAGGCCTGCGCGCCGGGTTCGCTGGCAAGCACATGGGTCGCACCGCGCGGCAGCAGGATCGCATCGCCGGCATTGATTTCCACCCATTCGCCGGACGGCTGCTTTAGCCAGCAGCCTTTGCGGCCAATGAAATGAAACCGTGCCGCCGGCTGGGCCGGGAAT
The DNA here is from genome assembly GCF_014189455.1 of Mesorhizobium huakuii. Taxonomy (NCBI): domain Bacteria; kingdom Pseudomonadati; phylum Pseudomonadota; class Alphaproteobacteria; order Hyphomicrobiales; family Phyllobacteriaceae; genus Mesorhizobium; species Mesorhizobium huakuii. The sequence continues at coordinate 1,924,767 of NZ_CP050296.1, read as the reverse complement.
TGGATGCCCCAGGGCTCCTTCAGCTCGAAGCGGCCATATTCGACGCCGTCGAGGCGCAGGCCGCGCAATATGTCCGTCAGCGGGTCGCCGGTGATCGGAATTTTGGACGAACGGTCAAACATAATGGGGTTTCTAGCATGGAAACTCCAGACCGTCACTCCCTATGTTGCCGTACAGCCAAATGTTGCGGCGCAAACAAGCCGGAGATCATCCCCATAGCCAAGCCATCACGGCAAGGCATGGAAACGGGTGGAACCCCGGCCGGTCATTCCCCCCATGTGGCGCCGCAAACAGATCGGAGACTGACCATGGCCGAACCCGCGACAGGCGTCATCGACGCCACACTTCTGAACCCCGTAGACAATGATGAACGAACCGAGCCGGCATGGGGCGCCGTGGTTTCGCTGGCGCTTGGCGTTTTCGGCCTCGTCACCGCCGAATTCCTGCCCGCCAGCCTGCTGACGCCAATGGCGCATGATCTCGGCGTCACCGAAGGCGTGGCCGGGCAAGCGGTGACGGCAACCGCCATCGTCGGCGCCATTGCCGCGCCCACCATGGCCATCATCACAGGGCGCATGGACCGCAGGCTGGTGATGTGGATGCTGACCTCATTCCTCATCCTGTCCAACCTTCTCGCCACCTTTGCCTCGTCGCTGCCCATGCTTCTCTTGGCCCGCGTCGTGCTGGGCGTGGCGCTTGGCGGTTTCTGGGCGATGTCGGCGGCCATGGCGCTGCGGCTGGTGCCGATGCGGCTGATGCCGCGCGCCATGTCGATCATCCTGACCGGCGTTTCGCTCGCCACCGTCACCGCCGCCCCGGTCGGCGCCTATGTCGGCGACATCTGGGGCTGGCGCACGGCGTTCATGATTGCCACCATCGTCGGCGCCCTGGCGCTGCTGGTGCAATTGGCCACCATTCCGAAGCTGCCGCCGGTGGGTGTGGCGAGCTTCCGCACCTTGCTCGACGTGCTGGAGCGGCCGTCGATCCGGGTGGCCCTGCTGGTTGTGCTGCTGGTGGCGTCCGGGCACTTTGCCGGCTTCACCTATGTGCGCCCCTTCCTCGAAAAGGTGCCGGTGCTCCACATAGAGACGATCTCGCTGGTGCTGCTGGCCTATGGCATAGGCGGGTTCTTCGGCAACATCGCCGGCGGCTTTCTGGCGGAGCGCAACCTCAAGATAGCCGTGGCGCTGGCGCCCTTGCTGATCGCCCTGGCGGCCGCCTCGATGCTGATCTTCGGCGCGTCGCCGACGATCGCCGCGGCTGCCGTTGCCGCCTGGGGCTTTGCCTTCGGTGCGGTGCCGGTCGGGCTGCAGAGCTGGCTGGTGCGGGCGGCGCCCGACCAGGCCGAAAGCGCCGGCGGACTGATGGTGGCGACCTTCCAGGTGGCGATTGCGCTGGGCGCCGTCTTCGGCGGCCTGCTGGTCGACCATGCCGGCGTGGCCAGCGCCTTCGCCTATTGCGGCACCGCAACGCTGCTGGCGGCGATCGTGGTGTTCCTGCGCGGCCCGAAGCAGGCCGAATAGTTTCTTACCTCTGACCTATCCAGCGGCCGGAGAACCATCATGGTTTTCGGGCCGCTGCCGCCGTGATGGCGGCAACAAACGCATGTCAGCCAATGCGGCGGCTTGCCGGTAGCTTCAGACTGCGCGCCCGTCGAAATCGAAGATCGACAGAGTGGACGGGTCGAGATCGGTGACGCAGTTGAGGTTGACATAGGCACTGCGTTCACTGCCTTCACGGACATCCTCGGCGAAAGGATGGATGCCGCAGGTGCGGCAGAAGCGGTGCGCCATGGCGTGATTGCCGAATGTATAGGTGCCCAAATCATCGCCCCAGGCCAGGAGAGTCAGGCTCTCATGCGGGATGGCGCATAGAAGCGCGCCTTTGCGCGAACAGATCGAACAATTGCACCTGATGGCACCGGTCAGCTCCGCCTTGAATTGGAAGGCGACCTTGCCGCAGTGGCAGCTGCCTTTGTACAGCATCAGCATCTTCCTATGGCTGGCAGGTGCAAAGGCACGCTGGCCGGGTTATCCCTTCCGCAAGCCAAACCGGCTGCTTGCCTTAAAGACGCTCTACCTTGGCGGAGTCCGACATCGATATGCAATCAGTCCGCGATTATCTCGAAATCATCCTGTCACGCCTTGCCAATCGTGCGGCCGACGAGAAGGTCTTCACCAAGCTCTATGCCGAGGCCGCGCGGGCCGCGGCTGACGCCAGCGACGCCCGCAGCCGAGCCGGCGTGACGCTTGGACCGCTCGACGGCACCATCGTCTCGATCAAGGATCTCTTCGATGTCGCGGGCGAGGCGACCACGGCCGGCTCGCTGATGCTTCGGACCGCCGCACCCGCGCTGCGCGATGCGGCCATCGTCAGCCGGCTGCGGCAGGCCGGCGCGGTCATCATCGGCAAGACCAACATGACCGAATTCGCCTTCACCGCGATCGGCGACAACATGCATTACGGCACGCCCGGCAATGCCGCCGATGCCAGCCGCATTCCCGGCGGCTCGTCCTCAGGCGCCGGCGTTTCCGTCGGCGAGGGGACGAGCGACATCTCGATCGGTTCCGACACTGGCGGGTCGATCCGCATTCCGGCGGCGCTCAATGGTGTCGTCGGCTTCAAGCCGACGGCGCGGCGTGTGCCGTTGACCGGCGCCTTTCCATTGTCCGCGACACTGGATTCGATCGGGCCGCTGGCTCTCAGCGTTGCTGCATGTGCGGTTGCAGACGCTGCGATGGCCGGAGAGGAACCGCCGCCGCTGCATCTGCCGCTCCCGCTTGCCGGGCTTCGTGTCGGGATTCCGCGCGGCCGTCTTTTCGAAGACACTGAAAGCGAGATCAGCGCGGCCTTCGATCGCAGCCTTGCCAAGATCGAGCGGACAGGGGCGCGGTTGGTGGAAATATCGATCGACGACTTCATTGCCGATATGCGGACCGTCACCAAACGTGGCTCGATCGCTGCCATGGAAGGAGCCGAGATCCATGCCGACTGGTTGGCGACGGGCGCATCTGTGCCGGTCGATCCGCATGTCAGCGGACCCTTGTCGCGCGCGGCCATGCTGCCGACGCCAGTCTATATCAGGGCCCTGCGCCGCCGCAGCGCGCTTGTCACCGCCATGGATGAGCGGCTGACATCGGTCGATGCGCTGGCGCTGCCAACCACGCCGGTGACGGCGCCGACCATCGTTTCCCTGGCCGAGGATGCCGAACTGCGCGACCGCGTCGAAGGCCTGCTGTTGCGCAACACGCAGGTCGCCAACCAGTTCGACCTCTGTGCGATCTCGCTGCCCATGCCCGGCATGACGCTGCCGGCCGGACTGATGCTGGTGGCACGCAACGGCCATGACCGGCATCTGCTGCGGATCGCTGCTGAAGTGGAGAGGCTGCTTGGCGGATGATCGGCAATTGTCGGATAGTCAGTGCGCCGAACAGTGCTTGCGTTCGCTGTCGTTGGCGGTGCGCACGATACGGGTCGCGACCAGCCATGGCAGGCTGTAATCCTTGCCGGTGATGGTCTGGGCGCGTTGCTCGATCGAGCCTCTGACGACGATCTTGCCGCTGTAAAGCACGTCGGACTGATCCACTATCGCCTTGTCGGTCTGCGGCAAGCCGCTGGTGTCGATCGACACGCCTTTGATGATCGCGCCGGTGGCAAGGTCGAGCGCGCTGTTCGACGGGCAGGGCGCCTTGAAGCAGCGCAGCCCATTGTCGCAGTAGACATAGCTGCTCTCGGCTGCGGCGAATGCCGGCATGGTGCAGATGGATGAGGTTGCGGCAACCAGCAATGCGAGGCGAAGACCGGACATGGCAGCACCGTCGCGGAGAATTGGGGCGAAACCGCGATTGCTATATGTCGAGCGGAAACCGCTGCCGGTAATGATCGACCACTTCCGGATTGCGCAGATTGACCGGCAGCTTGCCTGCCAGCACCAGCAGAGCTTCGCCCGCCGCGCCGACGCCCATGCGCATCATCGATTCCTCGGTAATGCCGGCCATGTGCGGGGTGATGATGACGTTGTCGAAGCCGAAATAGGGATGATTGGACGGCAGCGGCTGCGTCGAAAACACGTCGAGTGCTGCACCGCCGATGCGGCGTTCCCGCAAGGCCTCGATCAGTGCGTCGTCATCGACGACCGGTCCGCGCGAAACGTTGATCAGCAGCGCGTTGGATTTCATGCGGGCGATGCGCTCACGGCTGATCAGGCCACGCGTCTCCGGCGTCAGCGGGCAGCACAGCACGATGATGTCGCTCTGCTCGACCAGCGCGTCGATCGACAGGAAGCCGACTTTTTCGGGCGCCGGCTGCATGCTGCGCGTCGTTGCCACCACTTTCAGGTCGAAGCCGTGCGCGGCGATATGGCCGACGGCTTGGCCGACGGCGCCGAGGCCGACAATGCCGATGGTCTTGCCGGCGAGCTCGATGTTGGAATTGGCGTGCTCGCGTCCGGCGAGCCAGCCTTTGGCGCGCAAATCGCGGTCAACCCTGCGGAATTGCCGCAGCAGCGCAAGTGCGGTGAACATGACATGTTCCGCGACCGAGCGCGCATTGACCGCCGGCACGTTGGCCACCAGCACGCCGGCGGCCGCCGCCGCCTCCATCGGGATCATGTCGAGCCCAGCGCCATGGCGGATCGCGGCCCTCAGCTTCCAGGCGCCCTCGAACAGCGTTGGCGGCAGTGGCGCGCGCACGATGACGATGTCGGCGTCCTTGGCCTCCCTGGCCAAGGTGGCAGGATCAAGCGCCGATGCGATCACAAGCTGGCCAGCGCCGGCGAGCCTGGCCGAAGCACGTGGGTGCAGCGGATGGGTCGACAGGATCTTTGGCACGGTCTGGGCCACGATCAGGCCTTTTCGAGTACGGCGCTCGCGGGCGCAACCGCCTTGCCGCCCTCGATCAGGCCCTTCCAGTAGCTCTCCGCGCCTTGCAGATGGGCGCTCATCAACGCCTGGGCGAGATTGCCATCACGGCGCAGCAGCGCCTCGTAGATCTGCACATGCTCGGCATGCGAACGCACGCTGCGTTCGGGATCGTTGAAATAGATCGGCAGGCGCTGTTCGCCCATCAGATAGTAGACGCTGCAGATGTTGTGGAAGACGCTGTTCTTGGTGGCGCGCACGATCTCCAGATGGAACTCGCGGTCTTCCTTGGCGAGGCCTTCGCCGGCGGCGATGCGTTCCTCGGAAGCCTTGAGGATCTCGCGCAGCCGCTCGAAATTCTCCTCGGTGGCGCGCGAACAAGCAAGCTCGGCGGCCTTGATCTCGTGGATCTTGCGCAACTCGACCGTTTCATAGATCTGCAAGGGATCGAGCGGCAGGCCGGCACGCGCAAACAGCGCCAGCGCTTCGACGCTCGCCTGCTTGGTGTCGATGTAGATGCCGGACTTGGCGCGACGCTCGACGATGCGCATGGCTTCGAGGATGGCCAGCGCCTCGCGGATCTGGCGCGGCTGACGCCGAAATGCTCCGCCAGCTCACGTTCCGATGGCGTGCGGCCGGTCTCGCTGTCCGAGTGGGAGAAGAGATAGGCGGCGAGTTCCGCGAGAAGGTTCTTTTCTTTCATCGTCAATTGCGTTGCGCGTGCGCCTCCAGGAATCGCTCCGAAACGGTGAACCCCAATCCGGGCTTTTCCGGGATCGCTATCATACCGTCCGTTGCTTCGACAGTCTCTTCGATTAGATCGTGGATCATCGGGTTGGCGCCGAGCGAATATTCGACGGTGAAACTCGACGGCGAAGCGGCGCAGACATGCAAGCCAGCGAAGAAGCAGGGCGCGCCGGCCCACAAATGCGGCGCAAAGCGCAGATTGAAGGCGCTGGCGATGGTGCCTATCTTCATCGCCTCGCTGATGCCGCCGCAGAAGGCGGGATCAGGCTGGAAGATGTCGGCCGCCTTGAGCACGGCGAGGTCGCGGAAAGCATAGCGGGTCGCCTCACTTTCGCCGGTGGCGATCGGCACGGCGCCGGAGGCGCGCACTTCCGCCATGCCGGGCTTGTCGTCGGCGATCACTGGCTCTTCGAACCAGGCGAGATCGAGGTCGCTGACGAGATGGATGAAGCGTTTGGCTTCGGCAACCGTATAGGTGCCGTGGGCGTCGACCATCAGCTCGACATCGGGTCCGAGGGCCTGGCGCGCGGCGCGGACACGGGCGGCGGAAATGTGTGCTGCGCCATCCATGGCGCCGACCCGCATTTTCAGCGCCTTGAAGCCGCCCCGGGCGATGTAGGATTTCAGCTGTTCGCCGATGGCATCGGCGGCTGCCCAGCCGCCGGAGGCATAGGCCTGCATGCGATCGACCTTGCGGCCACCGAGCAGCCGCCAAACCGGCTGGCCGAGCGACTTGCCGAGGATGTCCCAGAGCGCGATGTCGACGGCGCTGATGGCGGCGATGCTCATGCCACGCCGCGCCAGTTGCGGCATGGCGTGGCCGGCGCGCGCGGCGCTGTCGTGGCGCACGCCATTGTAGAGCATCTCCCAGATGATGCCGATATCGGCCGGATCGCGGCCGATCAATTGCGGACCGACCTCGTGGTTCAGCATGTAGACAAGGGCGCCGTAGCTGCCGGCGCTGCCGGCGGCGTTCTTGCCTTCGCCCCAGCCGACCAGCCCGTCATCGGTTTCGATGCGCAGGATGGCGGCGTCGAAGGTCGTCACCTGGCCGAAGTCGCTGCGATGCTGCTTCGCGGCTTCGATTGGGATGCGGACCCACCAGGCTTGGACGGTCTTGATGCGCATGTCTTTCCCCAGCCCTGCCGCCTGTCAGGGCGAAAGGGCAAATTCCCAGGAAGCGGTCGACTACTTGATCAGCGGCAGCAGCGTTTCGGCCGTGATGCGCATCTGGTCGGTGTAGAATTTTTCGGTGAGCACGCTGGAGCCGTGGTCCTGGATGAACTTCAGCTGCTCGGGCGAGATATCGACCGGGTGGCGCTCGACCATTTCGGGATAGGGCGCTGCCGGCGTGCGGTCTACCGGGGCGACGAACTCGTTGGTCAGCGCGCCGTCGTAGCCGACTTCCTTCAAGGTGGCGACGATCCTGGGCCAGTCGATCTGGCCGAGGCCGGCGGCGAAGCGGTTGTTGTCGGCGACATGGAAGTCGAACAGGCGCTTGCCGACCTGACGGATGGCGTCATGGACGTTAAATTCTTCCATATGAATGTGGTAGGCGTCGAGGCACACGCCGCATTCGGGGCTGACCGCGTCGGCCAGCGCCAGCGCCTGGGCACCGCGGTTGAACAGATAGGTCTCGAAGCGATTGAGCGGTTCCACGGCGATCTTGACGCCAACCTTCTTGGCGTGGGTGAAGCATTCGCGGGTCGCGTCGACCACCCACTTCCATTCCTCTTCCTCGGTACCATCCGGCACCACCTTGCCGACGGTCGCCGGAACCAGGGTGATAATCTCACCATCGAGTTCGCTGACCATGGTCAGCACGTCCTTGACATACTGCACCGAGCGCTCGCGCTGTCCCTGGTTCTTGGCGGCAAGGTTGCGTTCGCCCAGCATCAAGGTCACCGCGCCCCAGCAACGGATGCCATGCTCCTTCAGAAGTGCCCGCGTCTCCTTGGTCTTGTACTGCTCGGGCTCACCGGAAATCTCGATCGACTCATAGCCGAATTTCTTGATGCGCTTCAGCGTCACCTCCAACGGCTCCGCGCGCATCCAGTTGTGCGTCGAAAGATGCATGGTCTGTCCTTCCCAAATTCGTCCGTATGGTTTGCCTGCGACATGCATCGCCGAAAGACGACGCAAGGGTTCCTCCCCAAGGCATCCCCAGCCTTTTTCTCGCAAACTGGTTCGACCAATTGGGCCTGAAGTGAGGTCTACAGCAAATTCCAGGGAACGGCAAGAAGTGCGGCAGCGCAACTTTTTGTGCGAATTATTCCATTGATTGTATTGCGATATATGTCGATATTTCTGTTATGCCGAGGGCTTTGAAGATGCATTGCGAGGCTTGACCAAATTCCGCTATTTGGTAATACCAGAATGGCAGTGCCTGCAAAGCGCCCGGTGCGAAAAGACCAAAATGGCTGGCCCTGCTTCCAATCGGCGCTATGCTTGGTCGCGACACAATGAGGGAGGATGCCGATGCCGACGACAATGAAGGGCCCTGGACTGTTTCTGGCGCAGTTCGCGGGTGATGCAGCGCCATTCAATTCGCTGGCCTCGATCACCAAATGGGCCGCCGGTCTCGGTTATAAAGGCGTGCAGATCCCGACCTGGGACGCGCGCCTGTTCGATCTCAAGAAAGCAGCCTCTTCCAAGGCCTATTGCGACGAGGTGAAGGGCATCTGTGCCGATGCCGGCGTCGAGATCACGGAATTGTCGACGCATCTGCAGGGGCAGTTGGTGGCGGTGCACCCTGCCTATGACGCCCAGATGGATGGCTTCGCGCCGGCCTCGGTCCACAACAATCCGAAGGCGCGGCAGAAATGGGCGGTCGAGCAGATGAAGTTCGGCGCCAAGGCATCGCGCAATCTCGGGCTGAATGCTTCGGTGTCGTTCACGGGCTCGCTGGCTTTCCCTTACCTCTATCCCTTCCCGCAGCGGCCGGCCGGACTGATCGAGGAGGCCTTTGGCGAACTCGGCAAACGCTGGAAGCCGATCCTCGATGTCTATGAGGACAATGGCGTCGATGTCGGCTACGAAATTCACCCGTCTGAGGACGTGTTCGACGGCGCAACCTTCGAGATGTTCCTCGACGCGGTCGGCGGCCATAAGCGCTGCAACATCAACTACGACCCGTCGCACTTCCTCTTGCAGCAGCTCGACTATCTCGAATTCATCGACATCTATCACGAACGCATCAAGGCGTTCCACGTCAAGGATGCCGAGTTCAACCCGACCGGCCGGCAAGGCGTCTATTCCGGCTATCAGAGCTGGACCAACCGCGCCGGCCGCTTCCGTTCGCTCGGCGACGGGCAAGTGGATTTCGGCGGCATCTTCTCCAAGCTGACGCAGTACAACTATGATTCCTGGGCAGTGCTGGAATGGGAGTGCTGCCTGAAGCATCCCGAAGACGGCGCGGCCGAAGGGGCGCCTTTCATCCAGCATCACATCATCCGCGTGACGGAAAGGGCATTCGACGATTTTGCCAGCGGCACCACGGACAAGAAGCTGCTGCGCGCGATGATGGGTATCTGAGACGACTTATCCTTCCCTGATGGGGAGGAGCATCCAAGACACGAGGGAGAAAACATGGTCGGCGCATCGAAGTCGGAAACGGGAGGCGGCCCGATCCGCTATGGCATGGTCGGCGGCGGGCAAGGCGCCTTCATCGGGGCGGTGCACCGGATCGCGGCACGCTTGGACAATGAGTTCGTGCTGGTGGCCGGTGCGCTGTCGGCGAATCCCGAGCGCGCCAAGGCGTCGGCCGCCGAACTCGGGCTCGATCCGGACCGCAGCTACGCCTCCTATGCCGAGATGGCCAAGGCCGAGGCCAAGCGCCCTGACGGTATCGAGGCGGTGGCGATCGTCACGCCGAACAATGTGCATGTGCCGGCAGCCAAGGCTTTCCTCGAAGCCGGCATCCACGTGATCTGCGACAAGCCGCTGGCGACGACGCTGGCCGAGGCGAAAAAGCTCGCGGCCATCGTCGAGAAGACCGGCAAGGTGTTCGTGCTCACCCACAACTACACGGCCTATCCGATGGTACGGCAGGCGCGCGAGATGGTGGCCAAGGGCGTGCTCGGCGACATCCGCATCGTGCAGTCGGAATATCCGCAGGACTGGCTGACCGAGGACCTCGCCGCCACCGGCCAGAAGCAGGCCTCGTGGCGTGGCGATCCCAAGCAGGCGGGTGCTGGCGGCGCGCTGGGCGACATCGGCACGCATGCCTACAACCTTGCCCGTTTCGTCTCCGGGCTGGAACTGGATTCGCTGTCGGCCGATCTCGACGCCTTCGTGCCGGGGCGGCTGCTCGACGACAATGTCAACGTCATGCTGCGCTTCAAGCCCACCGGCAAGACGCATCCGGCCAAGGGCATGATCTGGGCCAGCCAGGTGGCGCCCGGCCATGAGAACGGGCTGAAGCTGCGCATCTATGGCTCGAAGGGCGGGCTGGAATGGGTGCAGGCCGATCCGAACTACCTCTGGTACACGCCATTTGGTCAGCCGAAGCAGCTGATCACCCGCAACGGCGCCGGCGCGCTGCCGGTGGCGGGCCGTGTCAGCCGTGTGCCGTCAGGCCACCCGGAGGGCTATCTCGAAGGTTTCGCCAACATCTATCAGGAAGCGGCACGCGCCATTCGTGCGGCACGCAAGAAGGGTGGCAAGCCGGCAAAGGATGTGGTCTTCCCGACCATCGAGGATGGCGTCGAGGGCATGGCCTTCATCGAGGCCTGTGTGAAGTCTTCGAAGAAGAATGGAACGTGGACGAAACTCTAAAACAAAAATGATCCGGGGGATCAAACGGGGGGAGGGGCGTCGATGAAAATCGGCATGTGCATGTTTTTGTGGACGACAGCGGTGTCGAAGAAGCACGAGCCGCTGCTGCGCGACATCAAGGCGACGGGCTTCGATGGCGTCGAGATTCCGGTCTTCGCCGGCACGCCGGACGATTATAAAAAGCTCGGCGACCTGCTCGATCGCATCGGGCTGGAGCGGACCGCGGTCTCGGCGATGGGTGATCGCTCGATGAACCTGATCTCGCCGGATGCGGCAACGCGCAAGGCCGGTATCGCCTACATGAAATGGGCGATTGATTGCGCCGATGCACTTGGCGCCAGGACACTCAGTGGGCCGCTGCATTCGACGCTCGGCGCCTTCTCCGGCAGCGGTCCGACACCCGCCGAGAAGAACCGGTCCGTCGCCTCGCAGCGCGCTATCGGCGACCATGCCGGTACGCGGAACGTGACCATCGGGCTGGAGGCGCTGAACCGCTTCGAATGTTATCTCTTCAACACGATGGCGGACCTGTCGGAGCACATCGACGCTATCGGCAGGCCGCACATCAAGGCGATGTACGACACCTTTCACGCCAATATCGAGGAGGCCGACCCGATCGCGGCCTACACGAAGCACCGCAGGAATGTCGTGCACATCCACATATCGGAGAACGATCGCGGCGTACCGGGACGCGGCAACATTCCGTGGAAAGAGACGTTCGCGGCGATCCGCAAGAGCGGCTATGACGATTGGTTGACGATCGAGTCGTTTGGACGTTCGCTGAAGGATTTGGCGGCGGCGACGAAGGTGTGGCGCGATTTTTCCGAGAGCCCGGAAGCGGTTTATCGCGAGGGGTACAAGCATATCAGGAATGGGTGGAAGAAGGCCGCTTAGGCGCCCTGATCGGGTGCGTCGGTGACCCTTGGCGCGAGGCGAGACGATGATTGCGCTTGGTCCATTTTGCATTTGCGTTTGTGGCTATTGCCAAGTGGTTCCCCCACTCCGTCTCGGCTTCGCCGAGCCACCTCTCCCCCTCCGGAGCAGGGCTATCGCATATGAGCGATTGCCTGGATGAGATAGTCGTCATTCCAAGCGCATTTCTTGATGCGGTGGCTAATGGGGACTTTGTCGATGTCGGCGGCCTGAAGGATATTTCTGGCGATGCGGTTGATGAGGGCGGTGTTGGCGGGAGCGTTGTCCTTGCGGGCACGACTGAGGTCCTCGTGCAGATGAACGTCGAGCATCCAGTGCAGTGCGTTCTCGATCTGCCAATGGGCTCTGGTGAGGTCGATCGCCTGCTGTGGCGACAGCAGCGTTGAGGCCATGAACAGGCGCGTCAGCGGCTCGGCCTGATCGCGCCGGCTGGTGATGCGGATGAAGGCCTTGTGCCCCGGCATCATTGGTTCAGCCGCCACCACGACCTCTGCCTGCCGCCATTCGTTGCGGCCATGGCTGGTCTCGGTCCGCTCAGTGACGGCGGGAGTGGTCTGGGCCAGTTGTTGATTGGCCCGAGCCAACCAATGCCGGCGGTTTCCCTTGAGTGCGAGCAGATAGTCGCCGCCGCGCTGAATGATGGCCTTGGCCATGCGCGTGTGGCAGTGGAGGGCATCGGCCGTGACCAATCGGCCAGTAAGATCAATGAGTTCGACGACCTTGAGGGCAGCCTCGACCTCATTGTCTTCGTCGCCGGGCGAGACCGCCGCCAAACACAGCCGCGTCTGGCTGGCAAAGGCCGACACCGTCAGGGGCGGGCTGGCCGCAAGGCCTTTCTCATAGGCCCGCCGCAGCGCCTTGCCATCAAGTGCGACCACACCCTGACGTGCCTGGGCAAAGCCTGCGGCAAAGGCGGCGAACGCCCGTCCCAAGGCCTCCGGATCGAGCAGGCGCAACAGCCGCGAGAAGGTGTCGTGGCTAGGCGCCTCCTCATAGTCGATCAAGCGCGACAGCGCCTGTTTGCGCTCTTGCGCGAACAACGAAAACTCCGTTGCGCTGGTCGCGCCACACAGGCTCGCAGCGATCATCATCACGATCAGGTCGCCAAGCCGATGTGTGGCGTTGGCCGCGCGCGGATCAGGCACCGTACCGAAATAGCTCTCAAGGCTGGTAATGGCAGTCACTCCTCGCTGGACTGCCTTCCCAAAGAATCCCTTCTCAAACCAACTTCAAGCCCAAAATCGCCATATGCGATTCCCCTGGATCGACGGGGGAGAGGAAAGGGGAGCCTGGTGGCTGAGGAGAGGAAGAAAGCCTCGGCCTAGGGGGACAGGCGTCGGCTCGGACAGCCTGGCGCTTTTCCTCTACCCCCGTCGATCGGGGAGAGGTGTCGAGCGCAGCTCGACGGAGTGGGGGTCGACCCTTGGCGCGGCACTAGTCTAAACCATGCCCGCGCTTACGCGTCACAAGGTTAACCCTGCTCGGCCTGGATCCTGTTGTAGTCGTGGATCGTCCGGCTCAGCCGGCGGCGCAGGAAATTGGAGATGTTGTCGAAGATGAAGACGACCAGCAGGATCAGCAGCACCATGTAGAAGACGTTGGCCCAGTTGGAGTTGGTGCGCATCGCTTCCCACAGTTTCAGGCCGATGCCGCCGGCGCCGACAGCGCCGATGATGGTGGCGCCGCGGGTGTTGGATTCCCACTGGTAGAGCGTCTGGCTGATGAAGACCGGGATGACTTCCGGCATCACGCCGTAGCGCTGCACCAGGAGGCCGTTGGCGCCGGTCGACAGCACACCTTCGCGCGGCTTGTCGTCGATGTTTTCCAGCGCCTCGGAATAGGTTTTGCCGAGCGTGCCGATCTCGGTGAAGAAGATCGCGGCACTGCCGGCCAGCGGACCGGGGCCGAAGGCGCGGGTGAAGAACAGCGCCCAGATCAGCATATCCACCGAGCGCATGAAGTCGAAGAAGCGCTTCAGCACCTGGCTGAGCACGCCGCTCGGCGTGATGTTGCGGGCGGCGAAGAAGGCAAGCGGGAAGGCGACGATGCCGCCGAGCAGCGTGCCCAGAAACGCCATGACGATGGTCTGCAAAAGCTTCGTCCAGACGTCGCCGTGCTGCCACTGGGCGTTGTTCCAGATGTTTTCGCCGGCCAGTGCGAGGTTCGAGGTGCCCGGCTTCAGCTCGGGACCGGACACGATCAGCGAGACCACTTCTCCCGCTGATTTGCCGAAGAAGGGCGAGCGTGTGTCGAAGACGAAATTCGCCCAGCCGAGGAAGCGCTTGCGCACCTTGACGCGGTCGACGGTGACGCGCACCTCGCCGACGAAGCCCATCTTGGCGACCACCTCGTCATCATGCGCGGTGATCCAGTCCGGTACCGGCCCTGTGGCCACCGGCTTGCCGCTGGTCAGCGCAACCGGCACCGTCTCGCCATTGGCCACGATCGTCGCCTGCGCCTTGTCGAAGGTGACGGATTTCGCTGGACCATCGATCAGCACGGTGAAGGTGCCGTCCGGATTCTTGATCACCCAGTCGGGGTTCGGGTTTTCGCCAAGCGCGGAAAAGCGCGGGTATTTTGGCGTGATCTCAGGCTGGTCGAGGCGGAACTCGGGCTGCAAATCGTAGCTGATCCACTGTGTCAGGAACAGCGGCAGACGCTCCCAGTGTGATTCCCGCAGAACTTGCGGCAGGCTGAAGAACCACAGGACATAGATGAGGTAAGTCAGGATGCCGACGAACAGGAAGAGCGGCGCAAAGCGTTTGTACAGCGGCCGCCGGAACACCTGGGGATAGCGCTCCTCGATCGACAGCATCTCCTCGGCGGTCATCGTCGCCATGGTTTAAGCCCCCATCATAAAGGCTTGCTCGCCGACCAGCTTGCGGCGCAGCCAGGCGGAAAACTGGTCGATGATGAAGATGGTCGTGAACAGGAGCAGCACCAGTGCCAGCGTCTTGGCGCCGAAGCCGCGCGAGATGGAGAGCTTCAATTCCTCGCCAATGCCGCCGCCGCCGACGGCGCCGATGATGGTCGAGATGCGGACATTGATCTCGACGCGCAGCAACGTGTAGGACATGAAGTTGGGCAGCACCTGCGGCAGGCCGGCAAAGCGCACCCGCTCGAACCAGTTGGCGCCGACCGCGCGCAGACCTTCCTCGGCACGCATGTCGATGTTTTCGTTGATCTCGTAGAACAGCTTGCCGAGCGCGCCGATCGAATGCAGGCCGATGGCGATGATGGCGGCGATCGGGCCGATCGAGACGATGGCCGCGAACAGGCCGGCAATGACGATCTCCGGAAAGGCGCGCAGCAATTCCATGAAGCGCTTGACGATCAGCCGCAGCAGCGGATGGGGCGTCAGATTGCGCGCCGCGATGAACGAGAACGGCACCGCGAAGATGAAGCCGATGAAGGTCGAGACCAAGGCGACATTGACCGTGGTGATCATCAGCTCGAAATATTCGGGGATGTAGAAGCCGCCCCAGACATAGATACGGCCGAGCGGGAAGTTGAATTCCTGCGTGCCGGTGTCATGCGGCGAGGCAACGTCGAACAGTGCCCGCCAGACATCGTTCCAGTCCTTGGGGATGAGCCAGCTCAAGAAATCCAGAATATGCGGCAGCCGGTCGAAGAAATGGCCGGCATTGGCCTCGTCGGCGAACCACATGCTGGCGAACATCGCGGCGAGCAGCAGGCCGACGCCAAGCACTGTGTAGAACCGGCGCAGCGACGTCTGGCGTCGCCAGGCATCGGCCATCTGGTGGGTGGCGCCAGAAGGGGCTGTCAAAGGAGCGGCTGTCACGGAAAGGGTCATGATCGGAGATGCAAAAAGGGCGGTGTTTTCAGACACCGCCCTTTCCGATTTCGCCGTTAGCCGCCGATGGCTGCCTTACGGGCTTCGACGATGACGCTGTAGAAGTCGGGCTTCACTGGGACGTAGCCGGTGAAATCACCGCCTTCGACGCCTTCGAAGCAAGCCTTGTCCTTCTGCGGCAGCTGCGTGAAGAAGTTGGCAAGCTTGGCGGTCATGTCGTCGCCGAGCGCGGTGCGCACGACCAGCGGGCCGTTCGGGATCAGGCCCGAACGCCAGACTTCGACGAAGTCATTGGGGTCGACGGCGCCCTTGGCGACTTCCTTGTGGAAGGTGCCGGAGGTGTAACCGTTCTTGAAGTCGCCGATGCCGGAGGAATCATCCACCGCGACATCGACCTTGCCGTCGCGCACGGCCAGGATGTTGTTCTCGTGGCCGCCATTGAACTGCGTCGAAGCGAAGAAGGCTTCGTTCGAGGCGCCGGTGGTCTTCGGAATCTGCGTCAGCGGGATCAGGTAGCCGGAGGTCGAATCCGGATCGGCATAGCCGAGCTTTTTGCCCTTGGCCGACTTGATGTCGGTGATGCCCGAGGTCTTCAGAGCCAGGCCGATCGAATAGTAACCGGTGGAACCATCGGTCTGCTTGGTGGTGAGGATCGGGGTGACAGCCTTCGGATCCTTAAGATAGACGCTGGCATAGCCCGAAGCGCCGAGTTCGGCGAAGTCGAGCGTGCCGCCGAGCAGGCCCTGGATGACGCCGTCATAATCGGCGGCGGGGAACAGCGAGACCTTTTCGAAGCCGAATTCGGCCTTCAGATGGTCGGCCAGGCACTGGTAGTTGCGCAGCCGGTCGGTTTCGTTTTCACCGCCGAGGATGCCGACGCGGAATTCCTTCAGATCGGCGGCGTGGGCCATGCTGGTCGCCATGGCGAGCACCGAAACGGCACTGAAAACCATCTTCCTGAACATTTGATGTCTCTCCTGTAAGTTCCGGCCCCGCGCCGGCAGCGTTCTTGATCTTGACAAGTGCCCTTGACGTGGGCGGACGATCCGAGCCGCTCTTTCTTGAACTCAGTAACCTGGGAATGCAGGTTCGAGCGGTCCGGCGGATGCAGCGATCTTTTGCTTGAAGGCAACGCTTGTGGAGGTGATGGTCTCCGATATCTCTGCGCCATTGCTGTCGGCGCCGTAGACGAGGCGAACGGCCTCGCGATTGAGTTCTTCGGGCGGGCCATCGAAGACGACCTTGCCGGCGGCCATGCCGATAATGCGGTTGCAATAGGCGCGGGCGGTATCCAGCGTATGCAGATTGGTGACGACGGTGATGCCTTCGCGCAGATTGATGTCCTGCAGCGAATCCATCACCACCTTGGCGTTGAGCGGGTCGAGCGAGGCGATCGGCTCGTCGGCGAGGATCACCTTGGGCTGCTGCATCAGGGCACGGGCGATGGCGACGCGTTGCTGCTGTCCGCCGGACAAGGTGCCGGCGGGCTGAAGTGCGGTGCGGGCGATGTCGAGCCGCTCGAGCGCGGCGACGGCCTCGGCGCATTCGGCGCGCGAGAACATGCCGAGCAGGTTGGACAGGGTCGAACGGTGGTTCAGTTTGCCAAGCAGCACATTGGTCAGCACGTCGAGGCGCGGCACCAGGTTGAACTGCTGGAAGATCATGGCGCAGTCGCGCTGCCATCGCCGCAGCGGTGAGCCACGCAGCTGGGAGACCTCGGCGCCGTCAAAAAAAATCGACCCCTGGCTGGGGTCGACAAGACGGTTGATCATGCGAAGAAGGGTCGATTTGCCGGCGCCCGAACGGCCGATGACGCCGACCATCTGACCCTGCGGGATCGAGATGTTGACGTCGCTGACGGCGGTGTTCTTGCCAAATCGTCGGCTGACACCGCGGATTTCGAGCGTGGCAGAGCTTGCTGACATGAGCAGGTTCCAGTCCGGACCTTATTGATCGTCAGGCATTCGCCTAGCGCAGCCACATGAACCTGCCGTGTCGCCACCATGTCAGTTTTGTTACGCTCCACAGGCGCGACAGCCGGCACGCTTTGCAGGCATTCAGCCGAGCACCAGCAATTCCTCGAAATGCTTCATGTCGCGGAAGGCGCAGAAGGCGGGCGCCTTGATCTCGATCACCGGCGCCTGCCTTGCGAAAAGGGCGAGGCTATCGTCGAACAGCGCCTGCCATGCCGCTGCCCTGTCGTCTGCCAGACGCTGGATCTGATAGGCGAAGGTGATGTGGAAGACATAAGCGTCGTGATCGGGGTGCCGGTAGCCGAACGGCACCGCCAGCGCATCGCGCCATTGACGCATGATGCGCACGTCCTCGTCGGTCGCGCCGGCCACGGCAAGGCCGGTCGGCACGATTTCGACCACCTTGATGTTGAACGGGCCAAGGCCCTCGAAACCTTTCAGCCGTTCCAGATAGAGCCGGGTCATCGCATCGATGCTGGTGTCGAGCGGCACGTCCTGCGGCCAGTAGGGCAAGCGGCGGCGATATTCGATGATGCCCTGGAACAGCGTCATGTGCAGGCTGGAAACGGGCGTGAAGGCGAGCCGGTCGGCGTCGGGCATCGCCAGCATCTTGTCGCGCGCCGCAAGCACCACAGCCTCGGACGGCGAACCGCTGACGAGATGGCTGACGACGGTGTTGCCGGGCTCGGTCAGAAAATTGCCTGAGGTGTCGTAGCGCGTGCCGAGATGCGTCGGCGGCATCGGATTGGAGCCGGCAAAGAACCCGGCGAGTGAGGGTGTGACAGTGTCGAGCATGGCGATCTCCTTGGGGAGATGGCGTCCTGTCCGAGTCATGTGTCAAGGATGTGAAATTGTCGAATGTTCAAAACCATATATCGAGCCGCGAGCAAGACATGCCAACACAAGCGACACTCGTCAGTAAAAGGTATCGTGCCCATCTATTGCAATGCGAAGACGCTGGTCTACCTCGCTCCTCCAAATTGTCGTGCTTTCCTAGCCTTAGCTTGTCAGCCTGGCTTACCTGTAAGTTGCGCAAGGACCCACAGCATATAGAGCGGGGCTATTGCCGCCGTCAACAAAATACAACCTAGTATCATCAGCGTTACTGAAGAGCCAACATCGGATTGCCTCCAACGCTTAGCTGCAAGCTTAATCACCAGAATTCCCAACGCGACCAACCCAAGTCCAATGAAAAGAGGTATTACGACAATAAAGGTCACATATGCTCCATGGCACTGGGTTGGGTGACTATTAGTCCGATGAAAACACCATTCGCGTCAACCATGCTTCTCCAGAAACGCCTCGGCGGACAGCTCACGGAAGTCCTCTAGGCAAGCACGCAGCCTGGCATGGTCCCAGTCCCACCAGGCAAGCGCCTGGTAGCGTTCGGCGGTGCGGCGGTCGAAGCGTTCGCGGATCAGTTTGGCCGGTACGCCGGCGACGATGGTGTAGGGCGCGACATCCTTCGAGACCACCGCGCCGGCACCGACCGCGGCACCATCGCCGACAGTGACGCCGGGCAGGACGGTCGAGCCGTGGCCGAGCCAGGTGTCGTGGCCGATGGTGACGCGCTTGGCGCGGCGCTGGGCGAAGAACTCGCTCTCGTGTTCGGCGTCGTCCCAATAGTCCGAGGCGCGGTAGGTGAAGTGGTGCAGCGTCGGCCGCCAGGTCGGGTGGTTGGTGGCATTGAGGCGCACCGCGGCGGCAATGTTGGCAAACTTGCCGATCGTCGCGCACCAGACGGCGCAGTCCTGCATCATGTAGGAATAGTCGCCGAGTTCGCTTTCCGAGACCCGGCTGCGCTCGGCGATTTCGGTCCAGCGGCCGAGCGTCGAATTGTGCACCTCCGCCGTTGGGTGAACCAGCGGCGTCTCCGACAATTTCATGGTCATGCGGCGAGTTTTCCCGGAGCAAAAGCGGTGACGTCGATGATGCGGTCGGCCACCGCCTCGCGCACATCATGGTCGTGGAAGATGCCAAGCAGAGCGACGCCTGCCGCCTTCTTGGCGGCGATGAGTGCGATCACAACGTCGCGGTTGGTGGCATCGAGCGAGGCGGTCGGTTCGTCGAGCAGCAGGATCGGGTGCTCGGTGATGAAGCCGCGTGCGATGTTGACGCGCTGCTGTTCGCCGCCGGAGAAGGTCGCCGGCGGCAGTGCCCAGAGCTTTTCCGGCAAATGGAGCTGCGCCAGCAGGGCGCGCGCCTTGCCTCTGGCTGTCTCGCGCTCCTCGCCGCGCTCGACCAGCGGCTCGGCGACGACATCCAGCGCCGAGACGCGCGGCACGGTGCGCAGGAACTGGCTGACATAGCCGATCGTTTGCCGGCGTACGGCAAGCACTGTGCGCGGACTGGCATGGGCGAGATCGATCAGCCCATCCTCGTGCCTGACGATGATCTGGCCCTCGTCGACGGCATAGTTGCCGTAGAGCATTTTCAGGATCGAGCTCTTGCCGGCGCCGGACGGGCCGCCGAGCACAGTGCATTCGCCTGCCTTGATCGAGAACGAGACACCGGCGACGACAGGCAGTTTGATGCCATCGCGCAGATGCATGGTGAAGCTCTTGGCGACGTCGGAAACAACGAGTGGCGTCGGCATGGTTACACCTGGAGGATCGAGGAAACGAGAAGCTGCGTGTAGGGCGCGCGCGGGTCGTCGAGCACGCGGTCGGTGAGGCCGCTTTCGACGACTCGGCCGTCTTTCATCACCATCATGCGCTGCGACAGAAGCCGTGCGACGGCGAGGTCGTGGGTGACGACGATTGCCGCCAGACCGAGGTCGGTGACCAGTCCGCGCAAAAGGTCGAGCAGGCGCGCCTGCACCGAGACGTCGAGGCCGCCGGTCGGCTCATCCATGAACACCAGCCGTGGGCCGGTGACGAGGTTGCGGGCGATCTGCAGGCGCTGGCGCATGCCGCCGGAAAAGGCGCGCGGCTCGTCGTCGATGCGGTCTTGCTCGATCTCGACGCGCGACAGCCAGTCGACCGCCGTGGCGCGGATCTTGCCGTAGTGGCGGTCGCCTACCGCCATCAGCCGTTCGCCGACATTGGCGCCGGCCGACACGGTCATGCGCAGGCCGTCGGCTGGGTTCTGATGGACAAAGCCCCAGTCGGTGCGCATCAGGAAGCGGCGCTCGGCCTCGCTCATGCGGTAGAGCTCGCGGAACTGGCCGTCGCGCATGCGGTAGCTGGCGGTGCCCGACGAAGGCAGCAGTCGCGTCGACAGGCAGTTCAGCAGCGTCGTCTTGCCAGAGCCGGATTCGCCGACGACGGCCAGGACTTCGCCCGGCCACAGGTCGAAGGAGACGTTGTCGCAGCCGACGCGCGAGCCGTAGAATTTGGAGAGCGCCGAGACGCGCAGCAGCGGTTCGTCGGTCATTGTGCCGGCTCCATTTTTTCCGAGACAGAATGGGTTTCCGGGGCAAGATGACCGCGATGGCCGTCGGCCCGCCGCTTTTCGCAATGGTCGGTGTCGGAGCAGACGAACATGTGGCCGCCATGGTCGTCGAGGATGACCTCGTCGAGATAGACGTTCTCGGCCGCGCACAGCGCGCAGGGTTGATCGAAGGTCTGCACCTCGAACGGATGATCCTCGAAGTCGAGGCTGACGACTTCGGTGAAGGGCGGCACCGCGTAGATGCGCTTCTCGCGGCCGGCGCCGAACAGCTGCAAGGCCGGTGACCGGTGCATCTTGGGATTGTCGAATTTCGGTGTCGGCGAGGGATCCATCACATAGCGGCCCTCGACCTTCACCGGATAGGCATAGGTGGTGGCGATGCGGCCGTGCTTGGCGATGTCCTCGTAGAGCTTCACATGCATGAGGCCGTATTCCTCCAGCGCATGCATCTTGCGCGTTTCGGTCTCGCGCGGCTCGAGGAAGCGCAGCGGCTCGGGGATCGGCACCTGGTAGACCAGCACCTGGCCCGCGGTGAGCGGGTGTTCGGGGATGCGGTGGCGGGTTTGGATGATGGTGGCGCTGGCGGTGTCGGTGGTGACAGCGACATTGGCGACCTTCTTGAAGAAGGCACGGATGGAGACCGCGTTTGTGGTGTCGTCGGCGCCCTGGTCGATGACCTTCAGCACATCGTCTGGGCCGATGATCGAGGCGGTGACCTGGACGCCGCCGGTGCCCCAGCCATAGGGCATCGGCATTTCGCGCGAGGCGAAGGGCACCTGATAGCCGGGGATGGCGATGCCCTTGAGGATCGCGCGGCGGATCATCCTTTTGGTCTGCTCGTCGAGATAGGCGAAGTTGTAGGTGGCGATGTCGGTCATGGCGATCACATCCGCTTTGTGCTATTGAATTGGCGTCCAGGACGCGGAAACAGGGGCGAATTCAGATGAACTCGACCGGATGGATGCATCTCGGAATTGTGCTGCTGGTGTTCGCCGGCGTCGTTCTCTTTTTCCTTCGGCGCATGATTCTTCCCGCGCCAAAAGGGGGCTCTCACGGTGAGTCCATAGGCATCGGCAATGGTGACTACTCCGGGTATGATAGCTATGGCGGTCATTCCCACGACGGTGGCGGCCATGGGGGCGGGCACTAAGTTCATTGCGCAGCCTCCAATCCCTTGGCATAGCGCGCCAGCCGCTCGGTGAGCGTGCCGGTGTGCAGTTCGAACATGTGGTTGTCGTCGTCGTAGAAATAGATCGAGCGACCTTCACCCTCGACACGTGGGCGTGGCGGGCGCATGTCGAGGCCTAGTCTGCCGACGCGTTCGGCGTAGCGGTCGAAATCGGCGCCATCGATCTTGAAGGCGATGTGGTTGTAGCTGCGCTCCGGCAGCTTCTCGCCCTGCATGATGGCGATCCAGATGTCGCCGATCAGGAAGAATTTTTCGCGCTCCAGCGAGAACTGCGCGGCGTCGCTGGCATAGACCTCGCGCGCGTCGAAGACGCCCTCGAGGATGGCAGTCATCCGGTCTAGATCGCGCACGATGAAGGTCATGTGGGACAGGCCTTCGATCATTCCGCCGCCTCCCGCTTTTCTTCGACCTTCGCGGGGTTTTCGCGGGCTTCGTACTCGGCGCGCATACGGCGCACCAGATCGAGTTCGGCCTGGAAGTCGACATAGTGCGGCAGCTTCAGATGCTCGACAAAACCGGTCGCCTGGACATTGTCAGAATGCGAGATCACGAATTCCTCGTCCTGGGCGGCGGCGACAATGTCCTCGCCGAGCTCGGAGGCGCGCAGCGCGCGGTCGCACAGCGCCATGGCCATCGCCTTGCGCTCACTCTGACCGAAGACGAGGCCGTAGCCGCGGGTGAATTGCGGCGGCGCCTTGGCCGAGCCCTTGAACTGGTTGACCATCTGGCATTCGGTGACCCGCACCGTGCCGAGGGGGGCGGCGAAGGGCAGTTCGGGGACATCGAGTTCCAGCTCGACCTCGCCGATGCGGATTTCGCCGACAAAGGGATGGTTGCGGGCATAGCCGCGCTGGGTGGAATAGCCGAGCGCCAGCAAGAAACCCTCATCGCCGCGTGACAGCGCCTGCAGGCGGATGTCGCGCGCCATCGGGAATTCCAGCGGCTCGCGGGTGATGTCGCCGGGGACATGGTCCTGCGGCATCTCGCCATCCGGCTCGATAAGGCCTTCGCGGGCAAGGATCGCCGAGACGCGCGGCATGGCCTGCGCTTCCGTCTCGCGCTGCAAGGGTTCGGCGACATCGGCGCCGGCGGCAAGTTCGGGATCGAGCAGGCGATGCGTGTAGTCGAAGGTCGGACCCAGCAGCTGACCACCGGGCAGGTCCTTGTAGGTCGCCGAGACGCGCCGTTCGACCCGCATCGCGCTGGTGTCGATGGCCTTGCTGTAGCCGAAGCGCGGCAGCGTGGTGCGATAGGCGCGCACCAGGAAGATCGCCTCGATCATGTCTCCGCGGGCCTGGACGATCGCGAGCGCGGCGAGTTCACGGTCGTAGAGCGAGCCTTCGCTCATCACCCGGTCGACGCCGAGCGCCAGCTGCTCGACGATCTGGTCGAGGCGCAGCGCCGGTACCGAACGGTCGCCGCGCCGGCGATCGGCCAGCAGACTGTGGGCGTTGGCGATTGCGGCTTCGCCGCCTTTTACCGCGACATACATCTTACGCCTCCATCGTCTTGATGCGCGTCGTGCGCGGCAGGCAGGCTATGCCTTCCGACGTGGCGAGGATGATGTCGACGCCACGCGGAAAGCGCTTGTTGTTCTGCTTCCACTGCTCAGTGAAATGGCGCGGCATCTGCGCCGGCGCGATCGTGGCGCTGGTTTCGATGCCGGGGCCCTCAAGCAACAGCGGAACGCCCGAGGTGAGGTCGCCGACCTGGAGGATCAGCGTGGTCGACCTGTCGGGATAGTCCTGCGTTCCCTGCGAAAAGCCGTCGAGCGCCATCATCTCGGCCGGCGTGGCGACAAAGGCGAAATGCGCATCGGCCGGCGTATTGGCCAGCGGCGCGCCAGAGTGGAAGCCAAGCCAGGAGATGACCGCGGCAGACGCGTGCAAGGCCGGGTCGAGCCAAAGCGGCGTGTCGTTGTCGCAGAGCGCCAGCGCGATGGCGCCTGATGTTGCCGAGAGCGGCGCCGGCGGGCGGGCCAGGGCCGGCAGAGGCTGCACGCTGCCCGGCCGCGCCATCGCATCCATGACCGCGCGAAACACGGTCTGGGCGTTGAAGACCGGATCGGCGAAACCGCCCTCGATCGATTGCGCTGCGATATCCATCAGTCTTCTCCGCGAACCATGGTGAAGAAATCCACCTTTGTCGCCGCCGTCTCGGCGCGGCGTTTTTCATGTGCAGTCGTGAGCGCCGACCGCAAAGGCGCGATCAGCCTGGCCTCGACCTCGGCGCGGCGGGCAGGGTCCTGCCACAGCGCGTCGGCTATTGCCGCCAGCTTTGCCTTCTGCTTGTCGCGGCCAAGCGCGTAGCAATGGCCGACCTGTCCGGACGGCAGCCGGACGGTGGCCCGGGTGACGGTCGCCTCGCCGACATTGAACGGCGCGCCGCCGCCGCCGATGCGGCCGCGCAGCGTCACCAGCCCGGTCTCGGGACCGCGCAGCAGTTCGGCTTGCGAAGGCAGGCCGGCCTCGTTCCAGAGCCGGACGATGTCGTCACCGCTCGATTGCGCGAGCGTCGCCATGGCGGCCTTGCGTTCGGCCTGGTCGCGGGCTTCCTGTCCTCGCATCGGCAGCATTCCTCTTTGCTAAATTTGTCTATTGATATAGACAACTATACAAATTATACATATTACCTAACGCGAGTCCATGACGGGTGGATGACAAACAGTAGAAGCTTGGGGGCGATTCATGATCGGAAGACAGGAAGCCGACAGCATCGAACGACGTAGCGGCGTCTCCCTGTGGCGGCAGATCGCCGACAGGATCCTGCAGGCGATCGCCACCGGCGATTTCGCCGAGAATGCGGCGCTGCCGCCGGAGGTGGCACTGGCCGAGCGCTATGGCGTCAACCGCCACACGGTGCGCAGCGCCATATCGGCGCTTGTGCAGGAAGGCGTGCTGCGGGCCGAGCAGGGGCGCGGCACCTTCGTGTTGTCGCGCAAGCGGCTGTCCTATCCGATCGGCGCGCGCACGCGCTTTTCAACGGGCCTGCAGGGGCAGACCTCGGAACGGCACATCGTGCTGCTCGCCTCTGCGGTCGAGCCGGCGAGCCAGCGTGTCGCCGAGGGGCTTGGCCTGGCCAGGGGCGCCGAGGTGATCAGGTTGGAGACACGCGGCGAGGCCGATGGACGGGCTGTGTCGCGCGCTGCCGGCTGGTTCGAGGCCAGACGCTTTGCCGGCATCGACAAGGCGATGGCTGAGACGGGCTCAATCACCGCGTCGCTGGCCCGCTTCGGCATAGACGACTATCTCCGGCAATCGACCGTGCTGTCGGCGCGCCACGCCGATGCGGCCGACCTTGCCGACCTCGACCTGCAGCCGGGCGCCATCGTGCTGGTCACGGTGGCCGTCAACGTCACGCCGGACGGCCAGCCGATCCAGTTTTCCGAGACGCGTTTCTCGGCCGAGCGGGTCGAGCTGAAGCTGTCGGCGCTGTAGGGAGTGCCAGCTTTACACGAGACCGTGATTTATCCGACCCACGCTGGTGTTAGAACAGCTCGGTCGCGCCCGCCTGTCAGCGGCTTCTCATATGAGGACCGGCTTCCCCCACTCCGTCGCTGCTTCGCAGCGCCACCTCTCCCCCTCCGGAGGGAGAGGAAGGGAGCCCGCTGGCGGCGGGAGAAGGAGGGAGTCTGGTCGAGGAGCGTTGGCGGCAAAAGGCTCGCGCCTTCCTCTAACCCGTCGATCGGGGGAGAGGTGGCTCGGCGAAGCCGAGACGGAGTGGGGGGTCGACCTGCGCGGGGCGTCGTCAATTCGGGCCGGGTTCACCACCTGCCATGTTATGACCCCACCTCGATCACGGCCTTGATCAGGCCAGATTTCTCATGCGCCCAGCGGGCGAGATCGCTCGGCGTGCCGGCCAGCGTGGTGCGGTGGGTGACGAGTTTTGCCAGCGGCACGCTGCCGTTGCGGATCGAGGCGGCGACGTGGTCGAAATCGGCCTTCAGCGCATTGCGGCTGCCGACCAGCGTCATCTCGCGCTTGTGGAATTCCGGGTCGGAAAAGACGATGTCGTCCTTGACGACGCTGACCAGCACCAGCGTGCCGCCATGCGCGACATGGGCGAAGGCCGATTGCACCGACTGGGTGTTGCCGGTGGCGTCGAAGACCACGTCGAAGCCTTCGCCTGATGTCGCCTCCTTGACCAGATCGGGCACCGCTCCGCGCGAGCCGTCGAGGATACTGAAACCAAGTTCGCTTTCGGCGAAAGCGAGACGTTCACTGCTCATGTCGAGCAGCGTTACGTCGAGGCCGGCAATGCGGGCGAAGATAGCGTTGCCAAGCCCGATCGGGCCGGCGCCGATGACCAGCGCGCGGGCACCGGGCTCGGCGCGGGCACGACGTACTGCGTGCGCGCCGATGGCCAGGAATTCGACGGCGGCGGCGTCGGCCAGCGACAGGCCATTGGCCGGATACAGATTCTGTGCCGGCACAAGGATATGTTCGCACATGGCGCCGTCGCGATGCACGCCGAGCACTTCGATCCTGACGCAGCAATTCGGCTTGCCGTGCCGACAGGCGATGCATTTGCCGCAGGAGAGATAGGGGTTGATGACGACCGGTTCGCTGACGGCAAGATCGACGCCCTCGCCAGTCTCGACGATCGTTCCCGAGACTTCATGGCCCATGATGCGGGGGTAGACGAGGAACGGGTGCTTGCCCTCGAAAATGTGGTAGTCGGTGCCGCAGATGCCGACATGGCTGACCGCGACCAGCGCCCAGCCGGCTGGCGGCGAACCGGGTGCGGGGCGGTCTTCCAGGACAAGCTCGCCGGGCGAGCGGCAGACGACGGCTTTCATGCTTCAATCCAGTCAAGGTTCATAAAAGCGCCGGCCCGTCATGACAGGCCGGCGATCGATCTCGGTGGTGATCACTTGCCGCCGCGGCGGCGCAACCCGTCGAAATAGACGATGACGATGATCAGCACGCCGGTGATGATGCGCTGCCAGAAGGCGTTGACGTTGAGCAGGTTGGCGCCGTTGTTGATGGTGGCGAGGATGAAGGCGCCGAGCAGCGGTCCGTGCACCGAGCCAACCGCGCCGAACAGCGAGGTGCCGCCAATGACCGAAGACGCGATCGCCTGCAGTTCCCAGCCCTCGGCCTGGGTCGGGTTGCCGATGCCGATGCGCGAGGCGAGCAACACGCCGACAAAAGCCGCGCACAGGCCCGACAGCGTGTAGGCCATGTAGATGGTGCGCTGGACATTGACGCCCGACAGGCGCGAGGCCTCGGCATTGGAGCCGACCGAGAAGAGATAGCGGCCCCAGCGGCTGTGATGCAGGAAGATATAGGCCGGAATGCCGACCAGGATGACCATCCAGAACAAATTGGGGACGCCGAGGAAAGAGTTGCGCGAGAACTCCTGGAAGGCATCGTTGTTGATCGAGATCGAGTTGCCGTTGGTCATCAGAAGGCCGATGCCGCGCAGCGATGTCAGCGTCGCCAGCGTGATGATGAAGGGCGGCAGCCCCATCTTGACGATGCCGAAGCCATGGAACAGGCCGATGGCAACGCCGACCAGCAGCGTGATCAGGATGGCGAGGAAGACGGGTATGCCGGCATTGATCAGCATCGCCGCAATGACGGTGGCAAAGCCGACCACGGCGCCGACCGACAGATCGATGCCGCCGGTGATGATGACGAAGGTCTGGCCGACCGCCAGGATGGCGATCATCGAACCCTGACGCAAAAGGTTCGAGATGTTGTTGGCCGAGGCGAAGCTCGATGTCGACAGCGACAGGATGACCCAGAGCAGCACCAGCAGCGCCAGGAGCGTCAGCCCGAACAGGGCGTTGTAATTGCGCTTGGGCTTTTCGGCAGGAATCGCCTCGGTGCTCATATCTTTCCTCCCAGCTTTTCTTGTTTCTCGGCGAGCGCCTGTGTGAGAATTTCCTCGTGATCGGCGGTGCGGAATCCGTGTGTCGCCACCAGCTTGCCACGGCGGAACACATGCAGCGTGTCGGCCAGTTCATAGACTTCCGGCAGATAGGACGAGATCAGGATGATGCCGGCGCCCTTCGACAACAGCGCGCCGAACAGGCGGTAGATCTCGGCCTTGGTGCCAACATCGACGCCGACCGTAGGCTCGTCGAAGATGAACAGCTTGGCGCCATGCGCCAGCCATTTGCCGATGACGATCTTCTGCTGGTTGCCGCCCGACAGGCTGGAGGCCAGCGCATGGCGTGTCGGCGTCTTGATGCGGAGATCGGCGATCTGGCGGTCGGCCTGGGTCTTTTCCTGTGCGCCGGAGATCAACAGATTGTTCGAGATGCGCTTGTAGATCGGCAGGTTGAGATTGAGGCCGACCGGCAAATTGAGGCAGAGGCCCTGGTCGCGGCGGCTTTCCGGCGCCAGCGCCATGCCGAGCTTGATCGCGTCATGCTCGGAATTGATCTGAACCGGCTTGCCCTCCCACAGGATCTGGCCGGCCGATTTCTTGTGACGCCCATAGAGTGTGGTGACGAACTCGCTGCGTCCGGCGCCGATCAGCCCGTAAAGCCCGACGATCTCGCCGGCGCGGACTGTCATCGAGACATTTTCGAAGCCCTTGCCCGACAGGTTCCTGGCTTCGACGATCGCGGCGCCAGGCGTGAAGTGCTCCTTGTGATAGACCTGCTCAATCGAGCGGTTGATCATCAGCTTGACCAGTTCGGCGTCGTTGGTCTCGGCGATGTTGCGGGTGCCGACCAGCGTGCCGTCACGCAGCACGGAGACGCGATCGGCCAGCTCGAAGACTTCCTCCATGCGATGGCTGATGTAGATGATGGTCACGCCTTCGGACTTCAGCCGGCGGATCAGGGTGAAGAGCTGGTCGGCCTCCTTGCGGGTGAGGTAGGCGGTCGGCTCATCGAAGATCAGGAATTTGGTGCCGCGCACGGTGGCGCGGGCGGCGGCGATCAGCTGCTGCTGGCCGATGGTGAGGTCGCCGAGCACGACATGCGCCGGCAGGTCGAAGCCGAGATCGTCGATGATCTTCTGCGCTTCCTTGACCATGGCGCGCTGCTGCAGGATGCCGAAGCGCGAATTCTCCTCGCCGAGGAACATGTTGGCGGCAACGGTCAAATGACGGCAGAGCACGACTTCCTGGTGCACGGCATTGATGCCGAGCGCCATCGCCTCGTGCGGGGTCGCCAGCGCCGCCGGCTTGCCTTCCCAGATGACCTCGCCGGAGGTGCGCGGCATGACGCCGGTCAGAAGCTTGATCAGGGTGGATTTGCCGGCACCGTTCTCACCGACAATGGCGTGGATTTCGCCGGACTTGAAAGCCAGCGTGACCGGCTTCAGCGCATGGGTGCCGGGATATTTCTTCTCGAGGCCGCGCAGTTCGAGGATCGTTCTGCCCGGCTCCAGCACGGGGGCAGGGTGCAGGTCTTGCGCCGTCGATGTCATGACAATCCTCCCAGATTGGCCTCCAGATTGGTCTCACGATCTGGCACGCGGCGAGGCTTTGAAATACCCGCAAGAGCAACCTAGCCCAGGCTGGCGGATTTCCAAACGATATGGCTGTCGTTTCCGGGGCACGAGGCCCCGGAAACGGGTGCGGCTACGCGAAGGCTCAGTTGAGCTTCGGGTTGAGCAGCGCGTCGATCTTGGGTTCCTTCATATTGGCCTTGGTGACGAGGTTGGCACCGGTGTCGACATTGGCCTCGACCTTCTCGCCCTTCGAAGCGGCGAGCGCGGTCTTGATGCCGTCATAGCCCATCCGATAGGGATCCTGGACGACGAGGCCGGAAATGACGCCGTCATTGAGGAACTTGATCAGCTTCTCGTCGCTGTCGAAGCCGATCAGCCCGACCTTACCGGCAAGCTTGTTCTCGGCGATCGCCTGACCGACGCCCTGTGCCATGATCAGGTTGGAGGCGAAGATGCCCTTCAGGTCCGGATTGGCGGTGATCAGGTCGGTCGCGATGTTGAGGCCAGTGGTGGCCTGGCCGTCGGCATATTTGTCGGCGACCAGTTCGAGGCCGGGATATTTGGCCTTGAGCTGTTCCTTGAAGCCCTGGGCGCGCTGCTCGAGCGAGCCGGCGCCGGGCAGCGCGGTGATCAGGGCAACCTTGCCTTCGACCTTGCCGCCATTGGCCGCACCGATGGCCGCTGCAAGACCGTCCGCGGCGACGCGACCGCCCTGGACGTTGTCGGTGGTCAGGAACGAGGTAAAGGCCTTGGAGTCGGCGCTGGAGTCGATGCCGATCACCTTGACCTTGCTTGCTGCCTCGTCGATCGGCTTGCCGAGCGCCTTGGCTTCGGTCGGCGCGATGACGACGGCGGCCGGGTTGCCGGCGACGGCATTCTCAAGGATGGAGATCTGGCCGTTGACGTCGGTTTCAGCCTGGGCGCCGAGCTCCGGCACGTTGACGCCGAGATCCTTGCCGGCCTTGCGGGCACCGGCGAGCACGATCTGCCAGTAGAAGGACGTGGTGTCCTTGACGATGATCGGAATGGTCACGTCCGCCGCCGAAACCGGCGCCGAATGCATGACGCCGGCGAGCATCGAGGCTGCTGCCAGAGCCATCACGGCGCGGCGGTTGAGAATGCTGGTCACGAATTTCATAGGATTCCTCCCTAAGTCGCCTGGTGAACGTTACGGAAGCTCCGTTCGGATAGGCGTGGCCCAAACAGAACTTTATCAATAAAAAACATTTACGCTGTTTTGATAGTGCATCGACCTGGACGATGCAAGCGGTGTTTCGCACCCGACCTCCCATGGCGGGCACAGACACATTCACACGCCGCTCCTCCCCGGACGCAGCCAAACGCTCCCGTTCCGTTCCGCTAACACATGGAATATTAATTCCATGTGTTAGTCAATATGGAACATTCATTCTTTCTGCCGGGTCGCGGGTTTGTGAAGTCGTGCCTCTCCCACCAAAGCCCATAGTGCCGCCTTCACGCCAGCTCCTGCACCACCGTGTAGGGACGATATTTCTGGTATTCCGTCTCCGGCACGTCGATGTCGAGCAGGTCGAGGTTGCGTGTCAGGTTCGCCAGTTTGGCGGTGCCGGTCAGCACGGTGGCGACCGTCGGTTCGTGCAGGGGAAACTGGAACGCTGCCGCCGCCAGAGGGTAACCGCCTTCGCCGGCGATCTTCTCCATGGCATCGACCCGGTCGAGCATATCGCGGCTGGCCGGCAGATAGTCGAAATGCGCGCCTTGCACCGGCCCGGTCGCCAATATGCCGGAGTTGAAGACGCCGCCGATCACCAGTGACGTCTGCTGCTCGCGGCACAGCGGCAGCAGTTCGGCTTCGGCGCTGCGGTCGAGCAAGGAATAGCGGCTGGCGAGCAGGATGCAGTCGAGCGGCGCCCGGCGCATGACGTCGAGGCAGATCTGGACTTCGTTGACGCCAAGCCCATAGGCGGAAATCGTACCGGCCCGCTTCAGCTCCTCGAGCGCCTTGAGCCCGCCATCCATCAACTGGCGAAAGTGCAGCTCGGTCTTCTCGACGCCATGCGTGTAGACGCCGATGTCGTGCACATAGAGGATATCGATCTTGTTCAGACCAAGCCGCGCATAGCTGAACTCGACCGACCGCATGATGCCGTCATAGGAATAGTCGTAGTCGAGCGCGAATGGCAGCGGATCGACATAGGAATGATCGGGCACCTGGCCTTCCGGCACCGGGCGAAACAGACGTCCGACCTTGGTCGACAGCACGTAGGAATCGCGCGGCTTATAGCGCAGGAAGTCGCCGAAGCGGCGTTCGGACAGGCCGAAACCATAGAAGGGCGCGGTGTCGAAATACCGCAAGCCCGCCTCCCAGGCGCCTTGCAGCGTCTCCATCGCCGCTTCGCGCGAACAGGCGCGGTAGATGCCGCCGATCGCAGCACCACCGAAGCTGACCTCGGTGACCTCGAGCGCGGTGTTGCCGATGCGGCGTTTTTCCATGCAAACCCTCCCCGTTGCCGGGCGCAGTCCAGCCCGGCAGTTCTACCACATATGCGTTGAATTCAGAGCGTCGCGCCGAGGTGCCAGGGCACGAACTCGTTGTCGCCGTAGCCGAAATCCTCGCTCTTGGTCTTGCGACCGGAAGCCGTCTCGACGATCAGTTCGAAGATCTCGCGGCCCATGCCGGCGATGGTCTTTTCGCCCGAGGCGATGACGCCGCAATTGACGTCCATGTCCTCTTCCATCTGGTGATACATGGTCGAGTTGGTGGCGACCTTGATCGACGGCGTCGGCCGGCAGCCGAAGCAGGAACCGCGACCTGTGGTGAAGACGATGACATTGGCGCCGCCCGCGACCTGGCCGGTGGCCGAGACCGGGTCGTAACCGGGCGTGTCCATGAACACCAGTCCGTTGCCGGTGACCTTCTCGGCATAGCCGAAGACGCCATTGAGCGGTGTCTGGCCGCCCTTGGCGACCGCGCCCAGCGACTTTTCCAGGATGGTGGTGAGGCCGCCGCGCTTGTTGCCGGGCGAGGGGTTGTTGTCGATCGAGGCGCCATGCTTGGCGACGTGATCTTCCCACCACTTCACATAGCCGTCGAGCTTCTTGGCGATCTCGGGCGTCGCCGCGCGGTAGGCGAGCAGATGCTCGGCGCCGTAGATTTCCGTGGTCTCGGAGAGGATGCCGATGCCGCCGACGCCGGCCAGTATGTCGACAGCCGCGCCCAGCGCCGGATTGGCGGTGATGCCCGACATGCCGTCGGAGCCGCCGCACTGCAGGCCGACGACGATCTCTGAGACCGGGATCGGCTCGCGCTTCAACTGGCCGACTTCCTCGGCGATCTCGGCCAGCACGCCCATCGCCTTTTCCACCGATTTGCGCGATCCGCCGGCGTCCTGGATGTTGAAATGGCGTTTTCCCGCGGCCGCGCCCTTCTGGCCGTAGAGGGTGAGCTGGTTGACCTCGCATCCGAGGCCGACCATCAGCACGCCGCCGAAATTCGGGTGGCGGGCATAGCCGGCAAGCGTGCGGTGCAGCACCATCATGCCGTCGCCAGTGCCGCTCATGCCGCAGCCCTGACCGTGGACGATCGGCACGAAGCCGTCGATGCCTGGATATTTCGGCAGCAAGGTCCGGTTGGCGGTGTCGGCGATGGAATGGCAGACCGTGGCCGAGCAATTGACGCTGGCGATGATGCCGATGAAGTTGCGCGTACCGGCGCGGCCGTCGGCGCGGCGATAACCCATGAAGGTGCGGGCGCGGTCGGCCTCGGTCGCGTGCTCGGCCTCGCTCGGCGGCACCACGGGCAGGCGCCCGGCCTCGAACACCAGATTGTGCGAATGAACGTGTTCGCCCGGTGCGATGTCCTGCGTGGCGCGGCCGATCGCCTGGGCGTATTTGACCACGGCTTCACCGGCGGCAATCGGCTTGATCGCCACCTTGTGGCCGGGCTCGATGATTGCGGTGGTAAGCGCGCCACCCGGCAAAGCGGTGCCGATTTCGATGCGGCCATTGGCAACGGCGACATTGTCGGCGGGGGACAGAAGAATGGTGTTCGAGACGTTCACGGGCGGTTTCCTGGGTGATCCTGGGATGCGCTGATTGACACGCGCCTGTTAAGAGTTAATGTCTTTTATCGTGAAAAAACAGTTTTGCGTCAATTGTTTTTTCGCGGGCGTTCCGCGTGCCCCGGATGTGTGGTGGCGCTGCAAACAATGAACCGGACCCCGGCGAAAGCGATTCCTGCTTCTCAGGGTCACGGGAACGTCATATTGCGCTTCAAGCCGGCCGCCGCAAGCGCCGGCATGGTTGGGTCAGGGGATGTCGAAGAGCAACAACGTCTACAAGGACGCCTACAACAGGTGCCTCAGGCTGCTCGACGAAACGCGCAGCCTGCCGTCGGAACCGGAACTGGGCACACTGCTCGGCGTCAGCCGCACCACCGTGCGCAGCATCCTGGCGCGCATGGAGGAAACCGGGCTGATCGCCTGGAACAAGCGCGCCAAGACGGTGCTGCGCGACCCGCGTCCCGACGACTTCTTCCCCGAGGAAGAGACCGACACGCTGGCCGAGATCATCGAGCGCTCATTCATGCGGCGCCTGCTCGCCGGCGGCGCCGAGGCCGGCATGCAGATCAACGAGCTTGAACTGGCGCGCGAGATCGGCGTCGGCACCACCAGCGTGCGCGAGTTCCTGATCCGCTTCTCGCGCTTCGGCCTGATCGAGAAGCGCCGCAACAGCCATTGGGTGCTGAAGGGTTTTACGCGGGCCTTCGCGCTCGAACTGACCGAGATCCGCGAGATGTTCGAATTGCGCTCGGCGGCTGCCTTCGCCGCTCTGCCGACGGACAGCCCGGTGTGGGCCGATCTCGAACGGCTGGAGGACGAACACCAGCAGCTGGCACGAGAGATCGCCACGCGCTTCAACGCGTTTTCCGAGCTGGACGAGCGCTTCCACCGGCTCATTCACCGTGCCTCGCGCAACCGCTTCATCGTCGATTTCTATGACGTCATCGCCATGATCTTCCATTACCACTACCAGTGGAACAAGGCGCAGGAGCGCGAGCGCAACGAAGTCGCGATCGGTGAGCATCTTGCCTATATCGAGGCGCTCAAATCACGCGATCTCGGCAAGGTCGACGCCGCCTGCCGTAAACACCTGAAGTCGGCAAGGCAGACATTGCTGACATCGATACCGGAAAGCCGTCCGCCGCAAAAATCCTGAGCCGCGTTGCCGCAGCATCGAATTGGCGATTTTCGACCTGCCGCTGCCATGATACGTATCCTTCCAGGAATTGCTTGAAGAGGCAGATGGCTTGAACCGCCAGGGGAGACGCTGGAGCATGCCGGCCGCGCTTGTCGCGGCCTATCTGCTGCTGCTCCAGTCGACGCTCGGCGCGTTCGCCTTCGGCACCGGCCCGAAGGCCGCGCAGCTCGACGCTTTCGGCAACGTCATCTGTAGCCGCGATGGCGCCACCCAGCTTCCCGGCGGTGACCAGCACCCGTCCCATCTGCCCGCCTGCTGCACGCTTGGCTGCAGCATGTTTTCATCGGCCTTCGCGCCGCCACCCGATGCCGGTCTCGCTCTGGGCAGCCTTTCCGTTGAAGCGGTCGCCTTCATCTTTCCGGCGAGCATTCATCTCGACTTTGCGCGCGAACGCTCGCCGTCGAACCCGCGCGCTCCGCCGCTGGCGGCCTGAGCCTTTTTGCCCGTCGGAACCTTTCGCGGGCGCACCCATCCAAAGGTCAAACGACTCGCGACCGGCAACGGCGCGACCCCCACTTCATGGAGCAACCATGTCCCATTCTTCCCCCGTAGCGGCAGGCACGCTGTTCAGCCGCGTTCTGTCCCACGTCCAGGAGCATCTCGGCGCTGTCGCGCTGGCTTTTGCGATCATGCTCGTCGGCGCCCAGTCTGTCCTGGCGCATGAGTTCAAGGTCGGCGATATCGAGATCGGCCATCCCTGGTCACGCGCCACGCCGGCCGGCGCCAAGGTGGCCGGCGGCTATTTTACCATCACCAACAACGGCAGCGCGCCGGACCGGCTGCTGTCGATTTCCTCCGACATTTCGGACAAGGCCGAGCTGCATGAGATGGGTGTCAAGGACGGCGTCATGACCATGCGGCCCGTTGTCGGCGGCCTGGAGATTCCAGCCGGCGGCAAGGTCGTTTTGGGTCCCGGCAGCTATCATGTGATGTTCATGGATTTGAAGCAGCCACCCAAGCAAGGCGAGATGTTCGCCGCCACGCTGACCTTCGAAAAGGCCGGGACGGTGACGATCAAATTCGCCGTGCAGGCCATGGGCAGCGCGGCGCCTCAAGAAGACAACGACTGAACCGGCCATCGTACCGATCAAGATTCTAGAGGGACCATCATGAACAAGTATCTTTTGTCGGCCGCAGCGCTTCTGGTGCTGGGGACGAATGCCGCCTTTGCGCACATCACGCTCGAAACCCAGGAAGCGGCGGTTGGCTCGACCTATAAGACGGTGCTGCGCGTGCCCCATGGCTGCGACGGCAAGGCGACGACCGCCGTGCGCGTGCAGATCCCGGAAGGGGTGATCGCGGTCAAGCCGATGCCGAAACCCGGCTGGACGCTGCAGACCAAGAAGGGCAAATATGAAAAATCCTACCAACTCTATGGCCAGGCGGTGACCGACGGCGTCAAGGAAGTCGACTGGAGCGGCGGCAATCTGCCGGATGAATTCTATGACGAGTTCGTCTTCCGCGCGACGCTGACGGCGGACCTGCCCGTCGGCCAAATACTCTACTTCCCGGTGGTGCAGGAGTGCGGCGATGCCGCTGACCGCTGGATCGAAATCCCGGCGACCGGGCAGGATGAAAACGCGCTCGAAAACCCGGCGCCCGGCATCAAGCTCACGCCGAAGAAATAGCTTTCTCCCTGGCGCGCTCTCGCAAGAGCGCGCCGCGTGCCAAGGCATGACATGAGCGCAATGTCTTCCCCGTATATGGCCGCCTCGACCGGCAAGTCCCTCGGCCGCATTGCCGGTGGGCTGCTGGCCCTGCTCATGGCGCTTATCGTCATGGCATCGACAGATCAGGCCTTTGCCCATGCGGCGTTGATTAAGACCGACCCGGCCGACGGTGCCGTGCTGGTGCAGGCTCCGGCGCGGTTCTCGCTGACCTTTAGCGAGCCGGTTTCGCCGCTGGTGCTGACCCTGGTGAAGCCGGACGGCACGCCTGTCCCGCTAACATCCTTCCGCCTCACCGATCAGACGGTCGAGATCGACAATCCGCAAGCGCTCAAAGCCGGCACGCATGTGCTGAGCTGGCGCGTCATTTCCGCCGACGGCCATCCGGTCGGCGGTTCGCTGCTGTTTTCCATCGGCGCGCCAAGTGAACCGCCCGTCGTGTCCGAAGCGGTCGATTGGCCGCTGCGGTCGGCGATCTGGATCGGCAAGGTCTTGCTCTACGTCGGTCTTTTCTTCGGCGTCGGCGGCGCCTTTGCCCTTGCCTGGCTGGCCGGCGACGGACGAGCCGGTCAACGCTTTGTCGCGGCCGCGATCCTGTCTGGGCTGCTGGCGGCACCCTTGTCGCTCGGCTTTCAGGGACTCGACGCGCTCGGGGCGCCGCTTTCCCGTCTGGCACAGCCGGTGATCTGGCGGACCGGGCTTGGCACCAGCTTCGGCTGGACGGTGCTGGTCGCCCTGATTGCGCTTGGGCTCGGTCTGCTGTCGCTGGCCGGGCCGCGTGTGTTCGCCAAGCCATTTGCCCTTGCCGGCCTTGCCGGCGTCGGCGTCGCGCTTGCAGCCAGCGGCCACGCCAGTGCGGCCGAGCCGCAATGGCTGACGCGGCCGATGGTGTTCGTGCATGGCGTCGGCATCGCCTTCTGGGCCGGCGCCCTGGTGCCGCTCGGTCTCGCGCTGAAGCGGCAAACGACTGATGCCGTCGGTTTCCTGCGCCGATTCTCCTCAGCGATCCTGCCTGTCGTGGCGATGCTTGCCGTGGCTGGCATCGTGCTCGCCGTCATCCAGGTGCAGACGCCCTCGGCCTTGATCGGCACCGCTTATGGCCGGTTGCTGCTGGTCAAGCTTGCGCTGCTGGTCTTCCTGTTCACGCTCGCCGCCGTCAATCGCTGGAAACTCACCGCCTCGGCCGAGGCGGGAGCAACGGAAGTGCAGCGCAGGCTCACCCGCTCGATCGGCGTCGAAATGCTGATCGTGCTGGCGATCTTCGGCGTTGCCGCGGGCTGGCGCTTCACGCCGCCGCCGCGGGCGCTGGCGATCGCGGCGGCGCAGCCTGTTTCGGTCCACATCCACGCGCTGCAGGCGATGGCCGATCTCAGCATCACGCCAGGCCATGCCGGCCCGGTCGCCGCCTCGATGATCATCATGACCGGCGATTTCGGGCCGCTCGACGCCAAGGAAGTGACGCTGGTGCTGTCGAAACCCGATTCCGGCATCGAGCCGCTCAAGCGCGCGGCGACCAAGCCCGGCGACGGCAGCTGGCGTGTCGACAACCTCGTCATTCCGGTTCCCGGCCGCTGGATGGTGCGCATCGACATTTTGGTCTCGGATTTCGAGATGGTGAAGATCGAGGCGCCTGTGGACATCAGGCCGTGATGGTCTATATGGCCGCTTGCCAAGCGGCCGGGTGTCTTGCTTGCAACACAATTCGGCGAGGCGGTTGACGCGGCGTCGAAGGCCCGTCAATCATCCCGCCAAATCGCGGGCTCCAACCAACAAGATCCGAAAGCAGGGAAGAAACGATGGAAAAAGCCGAAATCGGCCTGATCGGCCTTGGCACGATGGGCTCCAACCTGGCGCTGAACATCGCCGAACACGGGCACCGCATCGCCGTCTTCAACCGCACAAGGGCACGCACCGACGCCTTTGTCGAGAATGCCGGCGCGCTGAAGGACATGGTTGTCCCTTGCTACAGCCTGGAAGAACTTGCCGCCGCGATCCGGCCGCCGCGCCCGATCATCATCATGGTGCTGGCCGGCAAGCCAGTCGACGAACAGATCGAAGCCTTGCGCGGCGTGCTGTCAAACAACGACATCGTCATCGATGCCGGTAACGCCAATTTCCGCGATACGATGCGGCGCTTCTCCGAACTGTCCGGCTCGGGCCTGACCTTCATCGGTATGGGCGTGTCCGGTGGTGAGGAGGGTGCGCGGCACGGTCCGTCGATCATGGTCGGCGGCACGGAGGATTCGTGGAAGCGGGTCGAAAAGGTGCTGACCGCCATCTCCGCTAAGTTCAAGGACGAGCCCTGTGCCGCCTGGCTCGGCACCGATGGCGCCGGGCATTTCGTCAAGACCATCCACAACGGCATCGAATATGCCGACATGCAGATGATCGCCGAGATTTACGGCATCCTGCGTGATGGTCTGGGCATGGGGCCGAAAGAGATCGGCACGGTGTTCTCCAACTGGAACAAGGGCCGGCTCAATTCCTACCTGATCGAGATCACCGCCAAGGTGCTGGCCGCCGACGATCCCAAGACCGGCAAGCCGGTGGTCGACATCATCCTCGACCGCGCCGGCCAGAAGGGTACCGGCAAATGGTCGGTCATCGAGGCGCAGCAGCTTGGCATTCCGGCGACCGCGATCGAGGCGGCGGTGGCGGCGCGCGTGCTGTCGTCGATCAAGGACGAGCGGCAGGCGGCAGAAAAGGCCTATGGCAACATCGGTGTGACGAAAATTTCCGGCGACAAGGACGCTCTGCTGCACGACCTCGAACTGGCGCTGTTCGCCGGCAAGATCGCCGCCTACGCGCAAGGCTTTGCGGTGATGAGCGGCGCCTCGAAGGAGTTCAACTGGAACCTGCCGATGCCGACCATCGCCAGGATCTGGCGCGCCGGCTGCATCATCCGCTCGCAGATGCTCGACACGATGGCCGAGGCGTTCAGCAGCGGCGGCGCTTCCACCAATCTTTTGATGGCGCCCGCTTTCATCTCATTGATGCAGGAGGCGCATCCGTCGCTGCGGCGTATCGTGGCCAAGGCTTCCGAAGCCGGTGCGCCGGTGCCGGCGCTGTCTTCGGCACTTGCCTATTTCGACAGCTATCGCCAGGGCCGCGGCACCTCGAACCTGATCCAGGCGCAGCGCGACTTTTTCGGTGCGCATGGCTTCGAACGCATCGGCGAGCAGGGCGCATTCCACGGCCCGTGGGGCAGCGGCGCTGCGGGCTAGAGCATTTCGCCGTTTCGCGGAAACGGCGAACCGCTCTAACTCTTTGTTTTTGACGCAATTCCGGACGGAAAACCGCTTCACACTTTCCTGGAATTGCTCTAGTCCGTGGAACGCTTGTAAGCCAGAACTTCGCCTGGCACGCTGAGACTTTGCAGCGAGCCGGGTGCGGCGCCGCCGATCCAGCCGAGAACCGAGCGGGCAAGCTCCGAGCCCGCCAGCCGGAAGTTCTCGTTGACGATCAGCAGTTCGGGCCGGAACAGATGCAAAAGGTCCGATGATTGCTTGGAGACGATATCGACGTCACGGCCAAGCTTGAGGCCGGCATCCTCGATGCCGGCGACGAGCGCGAGCGTGGCGGCGGCGGCGCTGCTGACAAAACCGTCCGGCCTGACATCGCGACGCATCAGCTGCGCGGTCCTCGTCCTGATCTGCTCGATCGAATGGTCGATCGATACGGTGCTGAACGGGATCTCGCTGGCGCCGACCTCGCTCAGCGCATCGGCAAAGCCGTTGACCGTATGGCCGTGATAGGTCAGTCCGACGGGTGGCGTCAGCAGAGCGAGCTTGCGGCGCCCCATGCCCGCAAGGCGTCGTACGGCTTCGACCGCGAAGGCATGATTGTCGAAATCATGATAGGGATGAACCAGCCCCATGTCGGTGCGGCCATGCGTGGCAAACGGAATGCCGTGCTCCAGCATATAGCGGGCCCTGGCATCATTCGGCTGCGTGCGTGAAATGATGACGCCATCGGCGGAACCGGTCTCGACCAGATAGCGTATGGGGTCGAGCGGATCCTGTGAACGCGAATAGGGCGTGACGATCAGGTGATAGGGCGTATCGGCGAGCACTTCCGAAACGCCGTAGATAATGTCCGAGACGAAGCTCATGATCTCGCGCTCGGTGTTGAGCACAAGGCTGATG
This sequence comes from Mesorhizobium huakuii, assembly GCF_014189455.1. Taxonomy (NCBI): domain Bacteria; kingdom Pseudomonadati; phylum Pseudomonadota; class Alphaproteobacteria; order Hyphomicrobiales; family Phyllobacteriaceae; genus Mesorhizobium; species Mesorhizobium huakuii. The sequence goes on along the minus strand of NZ_CP050296.1, from coordinate 1,884,621 downwards.
ACATTGGTCCTGCCGGTGCGCAGGCGCACGCCGGCACGGTTCGGCCGATAGCCGATCTGCTTGGCGACCAGCTGGACGCGGCGCCTGGTCTCGGCGCCGATCTCCGGGGCGTCCTTCAGGGCGCGCGATACGGTGGTCACGCCAAGCCCGGTCATGAAGGCAAGCGTCTTCAGCGTTGGCCGCTCCTTGGCCGACGTCTCGTCGCTCTTTTCCGTACGCCGTTTGTCCATTCGTCCCGCCCGTCAGGCGCATAGCAGTCGCAGGGCGGGTCGGCAATCGCCGCGATTTGCGGCGTCGCACAATTTTAAGCCCGGCGAAGGTGGCAATATACTGAAACGTTACAGATTGCCAATCTCGATTGCCGGTCGGCGAATGGCAGGCGGACACGGGGTCGTGATTTCTCTTGAGAATACAATGCGAAACGTCCCTCCAGCGCTCCTTTTGCCGACTTCCGTGGTAGAACAGTTTGTTTTGCGCTGCGATCGCTCATATTGCGGCGCACAACGAGATGATCGGCAATGTATTTTATTCGCGGCTCGAAAAAATATCGAACGAGCCGCTTGCCCAGGGTTGCGTCATCCCTGCAATTGCCTTATCCAAAATCTGTAACGTTTCAGATTCTGGGAGGAACCGAAATGCGATACAGGATTTTGACCGCTGCGCTGGCAGCATCGGCCGCGCTGCAGTTTGCCGGTCCGGCCAGGGCCGCGGACCTGGAAGTCATCCACTGGTGGACGTCGAAAGGCGAGTCGGCTGCGGTCTCGCAGTTCGCAAAGGCCTTCGACAATGACGGCCATGGCGACAAGTGGGTGGACAGCGCGATTGCGCTCGGCGAAACCGCCCGCTCGACCGTCATGCAGCGCGTGCTTGGTGGCGATCCGCCCGGTGCGGCCCAGTTCAATCCCGGTCGGCAATACGAGGAACTGATTTCGGGCGGCAAGCTGCTCGACCTCACCGACGTCGCCACCGCCGGCAAGTGGGGCGATGTCATTCGCCCGAAGGCGATCGGCAGCGCCTGCCTGGTTGACGGCCACTGGTGGTGCGTTCCGGTCAACATTCACTCGAACTATTGGGCCTGGTACTCCAAGCCGGTGTTCGAGAAAGCCGGCGTGCCGGAGCCGAAGAGCCTGGCCGATTTCATCGCGGCCGCGCCGAAGATCAAGGAGGCAGGCCTCATTCCCTTTGCCATCGGTGGTGACGGAAATGGCTGGCAGATCCAGTTGCTCTTCCAGGACATGGTCACCGAGGCTCTCGGTGTCGCCAAGCGCGACGAGATGTATACCAAGAAAAGCGCCGAAATTGCCGGCGGCCCCGAGATGAAAGGCGTCTTCACGCAGTTGAGGGCGCTGAAGCAGTACACCGACAATGGCTACGCCAACCGCAACTGGAACGACACCACCAATCTGGTGATCACCGGCAAGGCCGGACTTCAGGTGATGGGCGACTGGGCGCGCGGCGAATTCGCGGCCGCCGGCATGACCGGCGTCAAGGATTTCGGCTGCATGATCGGCCTGAACGAGGCCAAGCCGGTGGTCAGCACCGACGGCGACATCATCGTCTTCTTCAAGCAGAACAATCCGGATGTCGAGGCGGCGCAGAAGCGTCTTGCCGCGCTGCTCATCAGCCCGGAGGTTCAGGTCGCCTTCAACAACGCCAAGGGGTCGATGCCGGTGCGTGGCGATGTCGATATGTCGACCGCCGATCCGTGCATGCAGAAGTCGCTGAAAGCGGTGGAAGACCCGGCCAATATCGTCACCGCGACGAACCGGTTCATCACCGAGAACACCAACCAGCAGCTCAATGAACTCGTCGCGCAATTCTTCGCCGACGACTCCATGACGGCTGACGACGCCACCGCGAAGTTCTCCACCATCATCGGCAATTCCGATTAGGAGCCGATCAGCATCCGAGGCGCCGCACTTGCGGCGGCGCCTCGGCCTAACTCGCTCGCCAAGCAAGAAGGCTTTGTCGGCGGGCTGACAATCGCCGGATCGGAAGCTGTGGCGGTTCGGAAGGCTGGCTTGCGCGCCGGCAGATGGCCAGCGTGTCGGTAGAAGCGGAGAAAAACGGACGATGCAGAGGAGTTGGAGGCAGAGATTTCACCTGCCCGCCGTCATCGGCACGATACCGATGATTCTCGTTGCCGTCGGCGTGTTCGTGATCGGTATCGGCTTCTCGGTGCTCTGGTCTTTCACCAGTTCGAAGCTCTTCCCAACCTACGATTTCGTCGGCCTGGCGCAGTACAGGCGCCTTTGGGCCGATAGTCGCTGGCTGGTCTCGGTCAACAACATCTGGTTCTTCGGCCTGATGTCCATCAGCTGCAACATGGTGTTCGGCTATCTGCTCGCCGTTTTCATGGACCAGCGTATCCGCCAGGAAGACCTGTTCCGCTCGATCTTCCTCTATCCCTTCGCCATGTCGCTGATCGTCACCGGCCTCGTGTGGCAATGGGTGCTCGACCCCAATCTCGGCCTGCAGGCGGCGATGCGCAATCTGGGCTGGTCGAGCTTCAGCTTCGCCCCCCTGGTTGATGCCAACACTGCGATCTACGCGCTGGTCGTGGCGGGCATCTGGCAGGGTTCGGGCGTGACGATGGCGATCCTGCTCGCCGGCTTGCGCGGCGTCGACGAGGAAATCTGGAAAGCGGCGAGGGTCGACGGCATCCCGACATGGCGCACGCATCTGTCGATCGTCGCGCCGATGATGAAGGGTGCCTTCGCCACCGCCTTCGTTCTGCAATGTGTCGGCGTGGTGCGCGTCTATGATCTGGTCATTGCCATGACCGGCGGCGGCCCCGGCATCGCCACATCGATGCCGGCGGTCTACGTCATCCAGCTCATCACCGTCCGTCAGAATGTCGGCCAGGGCATGGCCGCGGCAACGATGATGCTGCTGCCGGTGCTGGTCGTGCTGGGTTTCAGCGGACTTGTCCTGTGGCGGCGAAATCGCCGGCAGGAGGCGCGCGTATGACCGCCGGCCAGATCACCGCAATTCAACCCGTCCAGGACGCGCCGGATCAGGCCGGCGTGGCGCCCTTCGGGCCGAAACCGCGGCGCGTATCGCCTGGCCGTATCGGGATCTACGTATTCCTGGTCATTGCCGCTCTCTTCTTCCTCATCCCGGTCTACATCATGATCGTCACGTCGCTGAAGGGGATGCCGGAGATCAGGCTGGGACATCTTTTCAGCCTTCCAGCCGAGCCGACCTTTCAGCCCTGGGTCGACGCCTGGCTCCATGCCTGCACCGGCCGCGACTGCAACGGCCTGAGCCCCGGCTTCTACAATTCGCTGAAGATCACCGTGCCGAGCGTGATCATCTCGATCATCTGCGCTTCGATCAACGGTTACGCGCTGACCTTCTGGCCATACAAGGGCGCCAATCTGCTCTTCGGCTTGCTCGTCTTCGGCGCCTTCGTGCCTTATCAGGTCGTCATCTATCCGCTGATCATCGGGCTGAGCTCGGTCGGGCTGTTTGCGACCCTTCCCGGCATCATCATCGTCCACACGATCTTCGGGATGCCCATCCTGACGCTGCTGTTCCGCAATTTCTACGCAGCCCTGCCGGTCGAGCTGTTCAAGGCGGCGCGGGTCGACGGTGCTGGGTTCTGGCGCATCTTCTTCTCCATCATGCTGCCAATGTCGGTGCCGATCACCGTCGTCGCCGTCATCCTGCAAGTCACCGGCATCTGGAACGACTTCCTGTTCGGCATCGTGTTCGCCGGCCGGTCCAACTGGCCGATGACGGTGCAGCTCAACAACATCGTCAACACCACGACCGGCGTGAGGGAATACAATGTCAACATGGCGGCCACCATTCTGACGGCGGCGGTACCTTTGATCATCTACTTCGTCTCCGGAAGATGGTTCGTGCGCGGCATCGCCGCCGGCGCGGTGAAAGGCTGATGGATATGGCGCAAAACGGTACCAGCGTATCGATCCAGGACCTATCGCTGAATTTCGGCGCGGTGTCGGTGCTGAAGACGCTCAATCTCGATGTCGCCGAAGGCGAATTCGTCGTGCTTTTGGGCCCCTCCGGCTGCGGCAAGTCGACCTTGCTCAACTGCATTGCCGGCCTGCTCGACGTTTCCGAGGGCCGCATCTTCATCAAGGGCAAGAACGTCACCTGGGAAGAGCCCAAGGATCGCGGCATCGGCATGGTGTTCCAGTCCTATGCGCTCTATCCGCAAATGACGGTGGAGAAGAACCTGTCCTTCGGCCTGCGGGTCGCGGGCCTGCCCAAGGAAGAAATCGCCAAACGCATCGCGCGCGCCGCGGAGATCCTGCAAATCGAACCGCTGCTGCAACGCAAGCCCTCGGCGCTTTCCGGCGGCCAGCGCCAGCGTGTGGCGATCGGGCGGGCCCTGGTGCGCGATGTCGACGTCTTCCTGTTCGACGAACCGCTGTCCAACCTCGATGCCAAATTGCGCTCGGAGCTGCGCGTCGAGATCAAGCTGCTGCACCGCAAACTGCAGAACACCATGATCTATGTCACCCACGACCAGATCGAGGCGATGACGCTCGCCGACCGCATCGCGGTGATGAAGGGCGGTGTGATCCAGCAGCTCGACGCGCCGCAGACCATCTACAACCGCCCGGTCAACCGTTTCGTCGCCGGCTTCCTTGGTTCGCCGGCGATGAATTTCATCGACGGCAGGCTGGAGAAGGACAGTGGCGACTGGTATTTCGTCGTCGAGGATGTGCGCATTCCGCTTGCGACCTACGCCTTCGAGAAGGAACCGGTGCCGGGGCCGGCCGTATTCGGCATGCGGCCCGAGCATGTCGCCTTCAACAGCGGCACCGGCTGGCCGTTTACGGCTGACGCAAATGTCGAAGTCGTTGAACCGATGGGCTCCGACACTCTGGTCTGGCTGAAGCTCGGCAAACAGAACTTCACCGTCCGGGTGACATCGGAGCGCACGCCAAGCAATGCGGATGCGGTGAGCATCGGCTTCGACCCGATGCGGGCCTCGCTTTTCGATGCCGAAACCGGCAACCGCCTTTAATTTTCCCCCAGGATCCATCCCCCAAGAGATCCATCCCCCAAGAGACCCACCCACAAGCAGAACGGACAAAGACGATGAACTGGTCATTCCAACTTTACAGCGCCCGCAACTTCCAGCCCTGGGAAGGCGTGCTCGCCACACTCGGCAAGCTCGGCTACACGCAAGTCGAAGGCTTCGGCGGTGTCTATGAAAATCCCAAAGCCTTCCGCGCCGAACTCGACAAGAACGGCCTTTCGATGCCGACCGGGCATTTCTCCATCGATGCGCTGGAGAAGGATTTCGACGGCGTGCGCAGGACAGCCGAAGCGCTCGGCATCAAGCTTTTGATCTGTCCCTATCTGATGGCCGAGGACAGGCCGTCCGATGCCGCCGGCTGGCGTGGGTTCGGTGAGCGTCTGGCCAAGGTCGGCGAGGTGGCCTCGAAGGCCGGCTACGGCTTTGCCTGGCACAACCACGATTTCGAGTTCAAGGCACTCGCCGACGGTTCGGTGCCGCAGGATCACATCCTGTCTGCCGCCCCCGCTATCGGCTGGGAGATGGACCTTGCCTGGGTGGTGCGTGGCGGCGCCGATCCGCTGCCCTGGATCGAAAAGCATGGCAAGCGCATCGTCGCCGTGCATGTGAAGGACATTGCCAGGCCGGGCGAAGGACTGGACGAGGATGGCTGGTCGGATGTCGGCCATGGCACGATCGACTGGGCGGGCCTGATCAAACTGTTGCGGGCCAAGAGCGCGGCAAAGTACTTTGTCATGGAACAGGACAACCCCAACGACATCGAGCGCTTCGCTCGCCGCTCGCTCGCATCCGTCAAGGCTTACTAGGAACAATCATCATGGCAAAGAAACTGGGTATTGGCGTCATCGGCTGCGGCAACATCTCGAAGGCGTATTTCTCACTGGCGCCGCTGTTTCGCGGCATCGAGATGCGCGCCTGCGCCGACATCAACATGGACGCGGCCAGGGCGCGGGCGAAGGAGTTCAAGCTGCGCGCCGAGACTGTCGACGACCTGCTCAAGGCTGATGACATCGACATTATCGTCAACCTGACGATACCGGCGGTGCATTACGAGGTGTCGAAACGGGTGCTCGACGCCGGCAAGCACGTCTATTCGGAAAAGCCGTTCGTGCTGTCGCTCAAGGAGGGCCAGGACCTCAAGGCGCGGGCCGAGAAGCAGGGGCTGCGCATCGGCTCGGCGCCCGACACCTTCCTCGGTGGCGCGCACCAGCTGGTGCGTGAGCTGATCGACGAGGGCAAGCTTGGCAAGATCACCAGCGGCACCTGCCATGTCATGGGCCACGGCATGGAGCACTGGCACCCCAATCCGGATTTCTTCTTCCAGCCGGGCGCCGGACCGGTGCTCGATATCGGGCCGTACTACATCACCAATCTCATCCAGCTGATCGGGCCGGTGAAGCAGGTGGCGGCTTTCGCGACAACCCCTGCCAAGGAGCGGACGATTTCATCGAAACCGCGCGCGGGCGAAAAAATCCCGGTCAACACGCCGACCACTATCCATGGGTTGCTCGAGTTCGAGAACGGCGCCGTGGTGACGCTCAACACCAGCTGGGATGTCTGGGCTCACGGCCACGCGCCGATGGAACTCTATGGCGAGGCGGGCACGGTGTTCGTGCCGGATCCGAATTTCTTCGGCGGCGACGTGCGCTTCACCGAAGAGGGCAAGCCGGTCAAGAAACTGCCGAAATGGAAGCATCCGCTTGGCGTGCCCAATGAGATGCACGGCCAAGGCATGATGGCCAATTACCGCACATCAGGCCTCGCCGACATGGCGCTGGCGATCGTCGAGGGGCGGCCGCACCGCTGTTCGATGGAACTGGCGCTGCATGCCGTCGATGTCATGACCGGCATCCTGCGTTCCGGCGAGACGGGAAAATTCGTCGCCATGCAGACCACTTGCGAGCGGCCGGCCGCACTCGGCGTCAAGGCAGCCAAGGAGTTGCTGGCCAAGAAAAAGTAGACCTGGCGATTATCGATAATTTTCAAATCTCCCTCTCCCCGTTTCGGCGGGGTGGGGGTAAGGAGAGGGCGAGCATCGATTCAATTGTTCCTTCCGGCGATCCCCGCGCCGCCTCATCCCTAAGGATTTCCCATGCCCTACATCGCCGCCGAAAACCGCTACGAGAAAATGATCTACAATCGCTGCGGGCGCTCCGGCCTCAAGCTGCCGGCGATCTCGCTCGGGCTGTGGCACAATTTCGGCAATGACACGCCGCACAAGACCAAGCAGGCGATCACCCGCAAGGCGTTCGATCTCGGCATCACCCATTTCGACCTCGCCAACAATTACGGACCGCCGCCCGGCTCGGCCGAGACCGCTTTCGGCGAAATCCTGCGCACCGATTTTTCTGCCTATCGCGATGAGCTGATCATATCGACCAAGGCTGGCTACGAGATGTGGGCGGGACCCTATGGCGAATGGGGCGGGCGCAAATACATGCTGGCAAGCCTCGACCAAAGCCTGAAGCGGATGGGGCTCGACTATGTCGACATCTTCTACTCGCACCGCTTCGATCCCGACACGCCGCTGGAAGAAACCATGGGCGCGCTCGACCATGCGGTGCGCTCGGGCAAGGCGCTCTATGCCGGCATCTCGTCCTACAATTCGCAGCGCACCCGCGAAGCCGCCGATATATTGAAGCAGCTCGGCACGCCCTGCGTCATCCACCAGCCGAGCTATTCGATGCTGAACCGCTGGGTCGAGGAAGACGGCCTGCTTGACACGCTGGAAGGGCTCGGCGTCGGCTCGATCGTGTTTTCGCCTCTGGCGCAAGGCATGCTGACCGACAAATATCTCGGCGGCATCCCTGAAGGCAGCCGCGCCTCGCAGGGCAAGTCTCTGAAGTCGGCCTTCATCAACGACCGCACCATCGCCAACATCAAGGCGCTCAACGCCATTGCCGGCAAGCGTGGCCAGACGCTGGCGCAGATGGCGCTGGCCTGGGTGCTGCGCAAGGGCAAGGTGACGTCGGCGCTGATCGGCGCCAGCCGGCCCGAGCAGGTCGAGGACTGCGTCGGTGCACTGAGGGTGCTCGACTTCAGCGATGCCGAATTGGCCGAGATCGACAGCTACGCGCGCGAATCCGACATCAATCTGTGGGCGGCCTCCGCCGAGCGCAAAGGCCCGCCGAGGAAATAGGGTTGTCCGACAAGCCGGCAACAAACGGCGGGGGTCTCTCTCGCCGTTTGTTGCCAAATGGCGCTGGGGAGTGGAGCGTACCCACTGGCGGGTCGTGGCCAGCCGTTGATTTCCTCAGATGGCCCGTTCCATGAGGATGGAGGGCAACATCGGCCCAGGGCCAATGCGCAGTTCGATCCGCCTCACCGTTCTAAAACCCAAAGCGGCATAGAACCCCTCCGCGTTGAGGCTGGCCTGGCATTCGAAACGACGCACGCTGGACGACCGGCCATCTTCCGCGCAACGTCGGTACAATTCGCGTCCGATCCCCCGACGCAGCCACTCGGGATGTGTGGCGAAATGCCTGATATGCGCGAGGCCGGGCGTCACCTCGGAGCTTCCAGGCAGTTCCCGGGACCAACCGCCACAGCCGACGGCAAGGTCATGGCCATTTACCGCGAGATAGAAGGTGCCGGAAGAAAGCAGTGCCGGGTTTGCGCGTGTCATCAGAGGCAGCGCGCCTTCGAGGATGGCCTGATCGTACGCCGTGCGCATCAAGCCGGGGTAGGAAGCGAGCAGCAACTCGCTTACCCCGGCTTCGTCCTGCGGTGTGGCGCGCCTGACGGTGAAGGTGGCAGACACGCGCTTTTCCCGGGAGCGCGCCGGCGTCAGGGCGTTTTGGGCTTCTGGGCGGTGCCAAGCCCGGCTTTCGGCTTTTCCGGCGCCGGAGCAGGGGTCTTCATCTTCGCCTCGATCCAGCCGCCGTAATTGGCCAGCCGCGTGTAGATGCCATAGGCGTCCTTGTGGCCGCAGGCCGCACTGCCGTCGGCCGGGCCTTCGCCCCAGCTGACGACGCCGACCTGGACCGGGCCGCCGGCGCCTGTGATGAACAGCGGACCGCCGCTGTCGCCATTGCAGGCATCACGCACGCCGCTGGTGGTGCCGGCGCAGATCATGTTGCCGGTCAGCGGGTCGGTCATGTCGGCGGCAATCGCGTTGGCGGCGGCATCGATGCCCTTTTCCGAATAGCGCATGCGGTGAGACAGATCGCCAAGCGCTGCCTTCAGATCATGCGCATAGATGGCCTTGATGCCGCTGTTGCAGGCGCTGTTCGGCTGCAGATCGAGGTCGGCGACCATCAGCGTCGTCGGGAATGTCCCGTCCTGCATCTTGCCCCAGCCGGTGACGGTGGTCTTGCCGGTGTCGGGGGTCGCGTCATGGGTGAGCTTGATGGTCGGCGCATCGGCCGGCTCGGCAAGCCGGAGCAGGCCAAGGTCGTTGTCGAGCGTCTGTTCGCTGTAGCCCTCGTTGACGATGACCTGCAGCACCTTGTGGCGCTTGCCTTCGCTGAGGTCGGTGGCGCCGGTCAGCACGGTGACCGCATCAGGCGAGATCGGCTTGCCCTTGTCGTTGAGGCAGTGCGCCGCCGTCAGCACCCATTGCGGCGCGATCAGGCTGCCGCCGCAGAATTGCGCATTGGCCTGCGAGGCCGGGTTCTCGTCCAGCCTGGCGGTGGTGAGCAGCGCGACCTGGAAAGGATAGGCGCCCTTTTCGGCCTGGTTGCCGCCATAGACCCGGTCGGCGCCGTCGGGGTTCTCCGCCGCTGCCTTGGCCCTGGCCTCGGTCACCCGCTGCATCGGCGAGACCGCCGCTTCGGGCCTTGCGGTGTTTTCATCCGCCCGGCCGGTGTTGATTGAAGTAACGGCAGCGGCAATGCCAAGCAGCGATGCGGCAACGATTGGCCCGAACCGATTTGTGATGTGCACCTGAACCTCCTGAGACAATTCTCCCGCGCGGATCGACGCCGGGCATTGTGCAACGAGGTGCTGCCAGTTCGGCGATCCGCACGCGTGCCGTATCGAAACGGCGCGCGATCGGTCACAAAACCGAATCCCACTTTTGCTAACCGTGCCCGCGAGCAGAACCCGCACAAAATCCTATAGCCCCCCACGGGCTACGTGGAAGCGATTTGTCATTGCCAATCTAGGATTATTTTAGGCAGTATGTCGCGATAGGGTCTTTTGGCGGGGGCTTAGATTGACCGTGGCAAACAACGATCCGGTACGTGCGCCGATTGCCTTAACCATTTTTTTCGGTACCACCACGATCTCGACAATATTTCTGTATTTTGATCCAGTCCTTGCTGACTTTTGGGAGAGTCTCACCATGACAAAACTGACAAACGCACTCATTGCGTCTGCATTGCTTTCCACCGCAATGTGGACGGTCCCGGTCTTCGCCGCCGACCCTGGTTCCGCCAGTGCCGGTAATGGCGAAAGCATGCGGGACGTTACTTCAGGCGACTTCAAGGCCGGTCGGGCAAAACCGATCACGACACCGAAACTTACCGATGAAGACAGCCGCGCCGCGCCGCTTACCGACGAGAAGACGGCTGTCAAATCCTATGGCATCGTCGGACGGTCCGCCGATGGCAAGGAGATCAAGATCGAGCCGAGCGAAGCTCTGCGCGAGCTCATCATCAAGGAACTGAACGCGCCGGCCAATGGAGCTGAAGGTGGCCCGCGCAAGACCGAAGACCCCGGGCTTGGCGAAGGCGAAGCCGGCCGCCAGGTTTTCGGCCCCGACGATCGCGAGCAGGTCAAGAACACCAAGACCTATCCGTTCTCGGCAATCGGCTATCTCGAAGCCAAATCGGCAAAGACGGGCAGCTATGGCAGCTGTTCGGCGACGCTGATCGGCCCGCGCACCGTGCTTACCGCGGCGCACTGCCTCTACAGTCACGAGGACAAGGACTGGCTCTCCGAATACCTGTTCGTGCCGGGCCTCAACGGCAGCACCGCCGACGACGCACCGTTCGGCGCCTTCACCTATGAGAGCGCCTATGTGCTGCAGGGCTTCATCGACAACTACCAGGGCTATTACGGTTCGGTGATCCCGTGGGACCTCGGCATCATCACACTGAAGCAGGATGTCGGCACCAATCTCGGCTGGCTGGGCTACGCCAACTATGACGATCTCGGCGACTTCACCGCCAACCTCGTCGGCTATCCCGGCGACAAGCCGATGGGCACGATGTGGAAGGCAAGCTGCGAAGTGCATGCCGAGAACATCGCTCCGGAATATTTCCAGTACGACTGCGATACGTTCCCGGGGTCGAGCGGCAGCTCGGTCTATGCCTATGACACCAAGTCCAAGCAGCGCATCATCACCGGCGTCAACGTGGCGGAAAGCCCCGAAGCGAACACCGCCGTGCGCCTGAACGCCGCCAACGTCCAGTGGATCAACAGCCTGTACAAATAAAACGCGTACGCGCGGTTACAAAAAGGCGGCGGAGCAATCCCGCCGCCTTTTTTCGTGCCGATCCTTCCGCACGGCTTCTCTTGCACCAGGCAGGCACCCCGACTACGCTTGGCTAGCCAAGGGGGCGAGGCATCCAAGGGGCTCAAGGGATGGCGCGGGCAAGGGCAGTGTTCGGGGTCGCGGCCGTATCGATGCTGGCCACGCTGATGCTTTCGGCGGCTTTCGCCGATCCCGCCCCTGTCGGCGGCGCCTGGGCGGAGCGCGTGCAGATCCTCTACCAGGCCGACACACGCTCCGTGCTGCGCAGGACCGTCCGCGTCTGGGATTTCCATCCCGAGAAGAACCTCGACTTCGTCTGGGAGCCGGCGGCGGGCCAGTCGCCCGATAAGACGATCGCCGAGGATGGTACCATCAACGGCAAGGGCAGGCTGGTGTGGCGGGTGCGTGGCTCAGCGAGCTATGACCCGAAGACCGTCTATTCCAGCTATTTCGGCGATGTCAGGAACGGCCGGCCCGATGGGCAAGGCCGGCTCGAACTGCGCTCGGGCGAGGTTTTCGACGGCCATTGGCTTTCGGGAGAACTCGACGGAAAAGGCATTCATATCGATGCTGACGGCAACCGCTATGAAGGCCAATTCGTTGACAGCATCCCAAATGGCGAGGGCCGTTTGTTGTCGAAGACAGGCGAGATCTTTGCCGGCTCTTTTGTCGACGGGCTGAAGAACGGCAAAGGCCAGACCCGGCTTGCCGGCGGTACGGTCTATGAATCGCAATGGGTGATGGGCAAGGAAGTCGGCGGTTCGCGCCCGGACGTTCTGGCCGATGCCAAGGTCGGTGGCCTGCTCAAAGCTCAGGCCGGCGGTGGCGATGCCGACAAGGTCGAGATCGGCATCATCGTCGACCAGCGCATGACGCAGCAGGCCCAGACACAATACCAGCATCTGGTGCGCGACGAGGACATCGCGATCTATCCCGCGGATAATCTTTACAATGACGCCTGGAACGGCACCGGAACGGTCAACACCACCAATGTCTATGACGGTCCGGATTGGGAGGATACGCCGGCCTTTGCCGAGGTCGACCTGAAGACGACGGACGAGTCCAGGGTCAAGCTCGACAGTCTGGAAATGAAGGTCGCGGCAAGCGATGCCTACCGCAAGCCGATGCTGTCGATCTCGGAACATTTCGGCTGCATCGGCTTCCGGCCGGACTTCTCGATCGTCAACAATGGCTGGGGCGACGCCAAGGACATGAAGATGTCTATCCAGTTCACCACGGTCAACGAGGAGGGCAATCCGACCGGCCAGCCAAGCCGCATGTTCACCAAGGATATAGGCGGTTTCGGCGACGGCGTCGACGTGTCGATCAAGAGCGTGCTCGACGAGGCCGGCGTCGATACGGCGAGCCTGGAAACGGGGCGGTTTCCCTGTCCCTCGGTCGACAGTCTCAATGTCTGCCGCAGCCAGCTCACCAACAAGATCAAGTTCGGCGAGGTTGGCGACTATCTCGGCAATTTCAATCAGGCGATGACGCTGAATGCGATCGGCAAGTTGGACTATTCCTGGGCCGACGATCAGGGCAATGTCTACCAGCAGAGCGAGCCCTTCCGCGCCCAGATGACGATGGCGGTCTTCGAGACCCCTGAATCGATGGCCGAATGCGGCGATGGCGGCGGTGGCAGCCCGGAAGCGATGCGCTACCAGAACATCGAATTCCCGATCGGCAAGCACGACTACACGATCGCCATGCCGGTGCGCGGCAACAAGAATGTCAGCGCCTACACGGCGCGGCTGAAAATGTGGTCGGCGATGTCGTCGATCCACAGTTTCAGCATCGCCGCGCATTTTGCCGACGGCAGCGTGCGCGAGAGCAAGCCGGTGACCTTCTTCTATTTCCGGCCGAAGCAGTCGCTGTTCGAGACCAAGACCGAGCCAGCGGCGTGCTATCTGCCTCGCCAGATGGCCGGCTGCGGCTAAGGTATGTCGATATTCAGGTGAGGCCGGTCTGCAAACGGCCGATACCTGCGCTTCCCCGTTCTACTGCGTCGCAGTAGAACTGAGCTCACGTACGAAAAGTACGCTCCGCTCCGGTTCTCGGCATCAGCCGTTTTCGACCCGGCCTGACCTGAATCTCAACATACCTTCACGTCGAAAAACGGCAGTCGCCTATTTGCGTCCCATCTCGAAATAGTTGGGCAGCGGAATGAGGCGGGTGAAGATCGTGCCCTGGGCGAAGACGCGCAGTTCCAGCATCGATCCGGACGAGCGCTCTGCGCTCTGGTCGAACAGGAAATTGCCGAGCGAATAGACTTCCGCCACATCGCCGCCGGCAAGCGGGACGATCGCCTCGCTCGATACATGCGGATGGCCGCCGACAATGACTGAAGCGCCACGCAACCGCATCTGATCGGCAAGCATGTCTTCGCGCGCCGACGGTTCGGTCTTGTATTCGCGGCCCCAGTGGACGAAGGCGACGACCGGCCGTTCGGCATTTTCGTGCAGCAGCCTGTCAAGCAAGGCAGGGGTCAACAGGTCGGTGTTCTTCGAACCGTTGGTGTCGATGTCGGTCAGGCCGACAAGGTCGAGATCGGCAAGCGCCAGCGTCTCGCCCTGGCCGAAATGCGGGATGCCGGCCTCGTCCAGGGCGCGCAGCGTCTCGGCATAGCCGGACGGGCCGAGATCATAGGCGTGATTGTTGGCGAGGCTGACGCCGGCGACATGCAGCCGCTTCAGCATGCTGGCAGCGAGGTCTTCCGGCATGGCCAGCGTCATGTCGTCGATCGCTTCCGGCACGTTGGGCAGGATGACGCCTTCGAGATTGACGATGAGCGGCCGCGATCCGGTCAGCGCCAGGACGCTGTCGACGATCTTGTCGGCAACGCCGTCACGGACCAGGATCTTCTTCATGGCGCGGCCGAAATTCACGTCGCCAGCGAGATAGTAGATCCTGTCCTTTGGCCGCGCGGGGTTGTTGAAGCCGGGGCCAAAGGCGCCGAACAACGCCACCACGTAGCTGGTGGTGCGCTCGACATAGTCGGACGTGTGTTCCTGCGAGTTCTCGTTGGCGATCACCAGCGGCTGGGCGCCGAACAGTTCGCGCTGCAGCCTGGTCTGGATGTAGAGCGCGCCGACGGAATCGGCATGATCTGGCTGGCGAAGTGCCGCTATGCCGTCGAGCGATCCGGCGGCCAGCATGTTCAGCGTCTGCTGGTCGAAACGCCTGGCGTCATGCTGCGGCAGATAGTGCGAGAAGTCAGTGGATTCGACGATCAACGTGTCCTGGTCGACGAGGGGTTTCAGCGCCTCGGCCAGCCTGTCCCAGTCGCCGCGCTTCGCCTTCACCGACATTGCCACCGGCACGATCTTCGCCTCCGGGAAATAGTGGTGCAGGAACGGCAGCATGGCGCGCACGCCATGCTCCTTGTCGAACAGGCAGGATTCTTCGACCATGTCGCCATGCGCTTCCAGAAGGCGCACGGCTTCGGTGTCGGCCGCGACCGGGCCAAGCACGGTGTCGAAGCCGCGCACAGTGGTGGCGTAGAGCTTGTGCGTCTTGTGGAAATGGTCCGGCGACAGGATGACGATGCGCTTGTAGCGGAAGCCGGAGGCTGCCCGGAAGCCGAGCGCCACCAGTTCGGCGGCTAAAAGATGATGCGGCACGGTGATGCCGGTCAGCCGCTGGTTGGAGGGCTGGATAGTGGCGACGCTGGCGATGGCGTCCTTGAACAGCGTGGCGTCGTCGTAGAAGGGTGGGAAGTTTTCGCTACCGGGTGGGCAGACGATCGGGGCGGCCTGTGCCGTGCCGCCGAGAACCAGAGAGAAGATGATGACCGTCAGCAGGCGGGTTATCACGGCTCGGCCAACACGATGTTCTCCACGCCGCCGACATAATAGAACGGCTTCTGCTTCGACGCGGTCAGCCGCACCACTTCGCGCGAGATGAAATCGGCGAGCCCGAACAGCGTCACGCCGCCGTCGGATGTCCGCGCCTTGCCGCGCAGGCCTTCGAGGATCGAATAGGTGAAGACGCCGTGGCCGAGCTCCGGCAATTCGGCGGCGGTGTTGTTGGCCGCGGTGGCGGAGAACACGACGATGCGCGCGTCCCGCGCATCCTTTTCCAGGCGCGGGTTGAAGGCATTGGCGGCGTGGCAGGTGTCGAGCAGCATGAAGCGCATGCCCTTGGCCCGTTCGACCGATTTCTGGATATCACCCCAATCGACAAGCGACGAACGCTTCCAGCGGTCGGCATCCTGTTTGCGGCCATCGGTCGGGATGAAATAGTAGTCCTCGTCGATGTTGATGCCATGGCCGGCGACGAAGATGATGGTGGTGTCATGCTCGCCGGGTCTGTCGAGGAAATCGGCGAGCTGGTCGTCGATCGTGTGCGAGTCCGGTTCCATGATGTTGTCGGCGCTGGCGACCGTGTAGGTCTGCTGCGCCTTGTCGGGGCTCTCGTCGAGCGCCTCGCGGTTGACCAGCACCAGCGTCTCCATCGAGGAGAACAAAGGCGCCGATTTCTGCGCGATCACTTTGAGGAATTCCGTGGCATCATCGACGGGGTAGCGCAGGTCGCAGGCGTGGCCGGAGCAGGCGTCGGTCAGGAACGGATATTTGTCGACGCCGATGACGGCGACATAGAGCTTGCCCTTGGCCTCGGCCTTCTCGACCTTCCTCGCCAGCGCCGTCACGCTGCGCTCGGTCAGGTAGCCATATTCATTGGTGCCGGTGATGCGGATGGTGTTTTGGCCGTCCTCGATCGGCACCTCGACGATGGTGCTGTTGCCGTCGGCCGAATGCGTGGCAATGTCGCCGACATTGCGGCTGTTCGACAGGATCGAGAAGCCGGCGACATCGGTGCCGGCTTCCTTGGCGCCTGTGATCTCGACGGCGACATAGCCGTCGCGGACCTTGCTCTGGTCGTCGGCGAGGCGGATGCCGAATTCCGGCGGCTTGCGCTGCAAGAGCTTCTGCAACTCGTCGTCGACGCCCGGCCGCATCTCCTTCACCGCCTGTTTCGCGCTACGCAAGATGATGGCGCGGCGCACCATTTCCGGGCTCCAGAGATATTTCTTCAACTGGCCGGCGCGGATGAAGCGGCCTTCATGGTCGCGACCCTGGTTGACCTGCCAGCCGATCAGCTTGTCGCCCTCGTCGGAGGAATAGTAGTAGCCCTGCGGCATCCAGGCGATCCATTGCGAGCCGGCAAAGAACATCGACACGATCAGCTCGTGCGTCTTCAGGTTCCACAGCCTCACCGTCTGGTCGGCGCTGCCGGTGACCAGAAGACCGGCTTTCTGCGAGGCGACCATGGCGTTGATCTCGCCGGTATGGCCGGTGAATTCGCCGGAAACCCTGGCGGTCGCGGCCTTGTATTCCAGCAGCGTGCCGTCATTGCCGCCGGTGATCAGGCCAAGCCCGTTATCGATGAGCGTGAAGGCGGAATGGACAAAACCGTTGGTGGCATCGTTCTCGATCGAGCGCACCACCTTGCCGCCATTGGTGATCTCCAGCACCGCGTTTTCCAGTGCGTCCTTGCCGCCTTGAGTGGCGTGCAGCGACCACTCACCGTCGCTCAGCGCGGCGCGGGCAAACGAGCCTGGCTCCGTCAGCGGCTGCGGATCCTCGAAGAACCGCTCGGTGGTAGGCAATTCCAGCCGCTTGTCCAGCACACCCATCTGTTCCGGGCAAGCCACGCGCTCGGGACAGGGGTTGGCATTGCTCCAGGCGATGATGCCTTTCGCCGCGTCGATGCCGATGGCAGTCACCGGTTCCCCCACCCCTAGCAGCAAGGCCTTGCGGTCCCCTGTCGCCGGGTCCCAGACCTGGATGGCGTTGCGCGTGCCGCCGGCGGTCGCCACCAGCGAGCCGTCGGCATTGGCGGCGCTGGCATAGACCGTGCCATCATGGCCGGCATAGTCGAGCAGTTTCTCGCCGCTGTCGGTGTTCCAGACGATGGAGCGGTTCTTGTCGGCGCAGCGATAGCCGCAGGAGGCGACCAGAAGCGATCCCTTGGCAAAGGTCAGCGAGCCGATGAGGAAATCCTGCTTCGGCATGGCATGCACCAGTGTGCCGTCGGCCGCGCGCCAGAGCTGGACCTGGCCGTCCTTGCTGCCGGTGGCGAACAAGCTGCCGTCCTGCGAGATGGCCAGCGCCATGACGCTGATGTCCCGCAATGGCTCAGCATCAGCCGGCAAGGCGATCTCCTCGCCCTTGGTGACGTCCCACAGCCGGATGCCGTTGTCGGTCGTCGTTGCCGCCAACCGGGTTCCTCCCGCGGCGAAGGCCAGCTTGTCGATGTGCCAGGAATCGGCATCGAGCTTCTTGTCCAGCGTCCAGCCGGATGTGGCCTTGTCGTCCTGTTTCCAGAGATAGATGACGCCGTCAGCACCGCCGGCGGCAAGCGTCTTGCCATCAGGAGAGAAGGCGAGGTCATAGGTCGCGTAGTCGGCGGCCTTGAGCACGGCTTTCATCGTGCCGGTGGCGAAGTCGAACAGCCTGATGTCGCCATAGGGCGGCTTGTCGCCGAGGCCAGCGCCGAAATAGCCCCCGGCGGCGATCGTCTTGCCGTCCGGCGAGACCGCGACCGCGAAGATCTTGCCGTCATTGCCATTGCCGAGATAGCCGCGGATGGTGCGCAGCGTCACGCCGCTCTGCCAGTCCCAGATGCGGATGGTCTTGTCGTCGGATGCCGAGACCAGATCCTCGCCATCAGGTGTGAAGGCGAGGTCGGCGATCCGTGCGGTATGGCCGCCAGTGTCGAGGTCGAGATGGAAATCCGGGGCGTCCTCGGCACGGACGGCCGAGGCCGTGACCAAAGCTCCAGCCATCGCCAGCCACCTGCAGGCACGCATGAGGCGGACGCTGACCCGGGCGTTTTCCATCGCTATTTGGCGTCGGCCGCCGGTTGCCCGTTGCGCACATAGGCTTCAATCGCCGTGGCAAAAGTCGGCGAACCGGCCTTGCGCTGCTTGTCGACATAGCCGGCAAAATAACTCCAGAACGAGACGGCGTAGTCGCGGAAATAGGCATCGGTCACCTTGCGCGAACACAGGTTACCGTCGACGCAGAAGGACAGACGGTTGAGGAAATAGACGATGCGGTCGAAATTCTCGTTGAAATCGGCGAGCGGCATGTCGCCGCCGGCGGCGGTCATCGCCTCGATGCCGATGCGCTGGCGGAACACCTGTTCCTCGGTCGGCGAGGGGTTGGCGCTGAGCAGGTTGTCGTATTTGGCGTTAAGAGCGGCAAGACGATCCTTCAGCGCCCGCTGCGCCTGCTGGTAGTCCTTGGTTTCCCAGAGTTCGACCAGCGACATCGTCTGCTCGACGCGCTTCTGCTCCTGGTTGGCCAGGA
Organism: Mesorhizobium huakuii; assembly: GCF_014189455.1. Lineage (NCBI taxonomy): Bacteria > Pseudomonadati > Pseudomonadota > Alphaproteobacteria > Hyphomicrobiales > Phyllobacteriaceae > Mesorhizobium > Mesorhizobium huakuii. The sequence goes on along the minus strand of NZ_CP050296.1, from coordinate 1,865,873 downwards.
ACTGGTAGACCGAGAACGCCAGGGTGAAGATGATGGCGAAGCGCACCAGCAAGCCCGACCAGGCGTAGACCAGCATGCGCCAGTCGCGATCGGTGAAGGGATTGCTCTCCTTCTTGATCTCATGGCTGCTTGGCCAGGGGAAACCTTCCGTGGTTTCCGGCAGTGTCTGCTTCGCCGCCGGCGCCTTGGCGGGCGCTGCCACCTCTGCCTGCTTTGTCGTGCCCCCCGGCTTCTTCATTTGCAGTTGTCCAGTTGGATGGTGGCGGAGGGATCAAGCACGATGCCCGGCGTCTCCAGCTGCTTCTTCAGGCACTGCAGTTGCGGGCGCGAAACCATGAACTGCACGTCCGGTTCCCCAGACGCCTTTGTCGGTGACGGCAGTGCCTCGACGATGCCGCGCGAGGCACAGCTCGAGAGATCGACCACGACAGCGTTGCTGTTGCTTTTGGCGATCTGGTCGTACTGATCGAGAAAACAGGTCGCCAGTTCCGAGTTGGTGACGATCTGCTTGACGCACAGGCCGCAAGCGTCCTCTGCCGAAGCGTTGGCGATCAGCAACAGGCTGCCGGCCAAGCCGGCCACCGCCCCGCGCCAGGAAAACACAGAATTCTTCACAATCGATCCTATCTGCTTTTGTCCGGCCATCATGCGCCATGGCTGCTGCCGGGAATGTTCTCATATCGCGCCAATGGCGCAAGAGCCGGTTATACCGGGCCGCGCTGCCCTGGCACCGGAACTCAGGCGCGCGGCACCGTCTCCATCGGGAAGATCATCACCGCGCCCTTCGGGCCGCTCTTGTCGGCAAGCCGCATCACCGAACGGGTCGGCGGCGCCGCGCCGATATCGGCGAGCATGTCGGAGAAGCTGGCGGGACCGAGCCCGCGCGTCATCGACGCGACGCCGTCCTGTGCCAGGAAGCTCAGATCCTCCTTCTCGCTCTCCGGCGGCGCCTCGGTCAGCACCGCGATCATCCGCTCCATGCCGAAGCTGGTGTCGGTGAAGGCGAGCAGCCCTTCCTCCAGCGTGGCTTGCGGGGCGAGACGCTCGGCAACGATGTGGGTGATCGAATAGTCGCTGCCGACATAGAGAACGTTGATGTCGACCAGCTGGTCCGAGCTGTTCTTGGCCAGCACATGCACCTCGTCGCCCGGCGAGACGCGCGGCACAGCGGAAGCCTGCAAGGGCTCGAGCCCATCCTTGTCGCGGCGCTTGACCTGGAACTGGACGTCGACATCCTCCGGCTTGTAGTCGGAGGCCGCCGCCAGCCGCGACAGCCCGGTGGCCCGGAAGATGGTGCGCAAATTCCTGGTTGTGGCGTCGACCAGCTTCTGGCGGTCGTCCGGATGGATGATGATCAGCGGCGGCTTGCTGCCGTCCTTCAAGGTCACGTCGCCCGATGCCGGCAGGAACCACAGCGCCGGTTTGTCGGACGCATCCTTGGCCGCGCCTTCGATGGCATTCTCACGCATTACCGCGAAGCGCAGCTCGGCGCTCTTGCCGGGATCGACCAGCTCGATGTTGAAGCCGGTCTCCTTGGCCGCGGCCAGCTCGTCGAGAACCGAATTGACCAGCTCGGCTTCCTTCTCCAGTCCCTTGGTCGCCGCCGGCCGTGCGACGGTGAGCTTGTAGTCGACGGCGATCTCCGCCACCCGCGCATAGGCGTTGGCGGGAATGTCGGTGAGCTTGAGTGCCGGCTTCTTTTCGAACTCGACCGGTTTGACGTGGCTTTCCAGGTTTTTGGCCGATTGCACCTCGAGATAGCCGACCGCGTCGGACAGCGACGACAGCGCCGAGGGCAGGATGGCGAGCTTGCTGCCCGGCGTGAGGCGATGCAGCAGGCCGGCGCCGATCGTCGCCTCGCCGTCCTTGACGACGATGGGCCACTGCATGACGGCGTCGGTCTTGTCGGTGCCGAAGACGCGCGCGTCGAGTTCGCCCTCGAACAGCGGTGTCGGCCGGGTGCGGCTGTCGGCCGAATATTGCTGCAGCACGGCCTGGCCAAGCTGGCGATAGGTGACGTTGGGATTCTCCGCCAGTTTCGACAGGATGGTGAAGGTGAACAGGCCGAAGCGCGGCGCATCCGTCGTGCCCTTGGGCAGCGGCATTTCCGGCGTCGTCTCCACCGTCTGCGCGGCATAGAAGGCGACCAGCTTGCCCTTGGTGATCGGCTCGCCGCCGGTCGGTGTCAGGTTGAAGGCGGGCTTGCGCGCGCCATTCTCGTCGAGGCCGCGCGAAGCGCTTGCGACCGTGTCCTCATAGGTCTTGATGGCCGCCGCCCTGGCGGCCTCGTCGCCGCCGACCAGGTCGGCGAATTCGACCTTGCGTTCCAGCTCATCATCGACCTCGACGGCGCGGGTGGCGGTGCCGGAATGGCAGCAGTCGAAGACGGCCCAGACGAAAGCGCCCTTGTTGCGGATGGCGTCGAGCGCATCGCCGATCTCATTGTCGACCAGCGCGTTCGGCACGCCGGCGTCGCGGTTTATCCATTTCTCGATGTCGACCGGCAGGAAAATCTCGTCGAGCCCGTCGGTCTCGTCGCCCTTGACCCTTTCAGGCTGCTGGGCGCCATGGCCGGACAGATGCAGATAGACGAAATCGTCACGCTGAACCTTGGCCGCCAGGTCAGCGAGCGCCGCCTTTATCGCCGCATGGGTCGGCAAGCCATTGGCTCCGGGCACGTCCTTGGCAAGCAGCGTGACGTTTTCGGGTGCAAACCGCACCGGGTCGGGCACGTTCTTCAGCAGATACTCGTGCACCAGGCCGGCATCGTTCTTCGGCCCGATCAACCAGTTCCTCTGCGGCAGGGCAGGATATTCAGTGCAGGCGACCAGCAGCGCATGATAGGTGCGCGATGCCGCCAGTGCCCGGAACGATACCGTACCAGCCGCCATCAGCGCGGACGTGCCGACAAGCAGCGTCCGGCGTGTCAATTTGATCATATCGCTTCCCCAAGCCCGATCGAATTTCCCAAGCGAAACCACCCTCGTCGAGGATTTTGTCAGTATTTTGAATGTCGCCGCGCCATCAATCTTGCCATCACCAAATGTGCCGGCACGTCATCGATCGGCCCGGAACAACAACAGAAGAGTAGCAAAGACGACGGTTCGTCGCTATCTGATTGGGACCAGGCGGTTTGCACGGGCAAACAGCCCTGGGGATGGCGCAGGACAAGTTGGAACAGAACCATGGCGGCAAGGGATGTGCTGACGAAAAACCAGGTGTGCGTGCTCGAGAAACTCGAGGCCGCCAGCGGGCCCCTCAGCGCCTACACCTTGCTTGACCAACTGCGCGAACGCGGTTTTCGCGCGCCGCTGCAGGTCTATCGGGCGCTCGACACGCTGGTGAAGTCCGGCTTCGTCCACCGGCTGGAAAGCATCAATTCCTTCGTCGCCTGCGCCGAGCCGCACGACCACAGCCATTCGATGACCGCCTTCGCCATCTGCGACACGTGTGGGCAGGTGACCGAGATGTCCGATCACGACGTCGACCACCGGCTGAACGAATGGGTCAGTTCGACCGGCTTCGCCGCCAAGAAGGCGGTGATCGAGTTTCGCGGTGTTTGCGCAAAGTGCCGGGCCGAAGCGGCCTAAACCTTCGCTTCATCCGAGGATGACGAAGCGTTGGCGCTAATGCGCCTCGTCCCAGTTGTTCGCAGCTCGCGCATCGACGTGCAGCGGCACCGACATCGATACCGCCGGCATCGCCGCGTTCTCCATGACATGGCGCACGACGGGGATCGTCGCCTCGACTTCCGCCTCGATCGTTTCGAAGATCAGTTCGTCATGCACCTGCAGCAGCATGCGGGCCGATAGTTTCGCCTTGTCCAGCGCTTCCTCCATGCGCACCATGGCGCGGCGGATGATGTCGGCGGCGGTGCCTTGCAGGCGGGCATTGATCGAGGCGCGCTCGTTGAACGCGCGCAGCGACGGGTTGGACGACCTGATATCAGGATAGTGGATGCGGCGGCCGAAGATGGTTTCGACGAAGCCGTGCTCGCGGGCATAGGCCTTGGTTTCCTCGATATAGTCGCGGATGCCGGGGAAGCGCTCGAAGTATTTCTTGATGTAGTTGCTGGCTTCCTCGCGCGGGATCGACAGCTGGTTGGCGAGACCGAAGGCCGAGATGCCGTAGATGATGCCGAAATTGATCGCCTTGGCGCGGCGGCGGATCTCGGAAGGCATGCCTTCGACGGGCACGTTGAACATTTCCGACGCGGTGATGGCGTGGATGTCGGCGCCGTCGGCGAAAGCCTGCCGCAATTGCGGGATTTCGGCGACATGGGCAAGCACGCGCAGTTCGATCTGGCTGTAGTCGGCCGAAACCAGCCGGTTGCCCTTGTCGGCGATGAAGGCGGTTCTGATCTTGCGGCCTTCGGCGGTGCGCACCGGAATGTTCTGCAGGTTGGGATCGGAGGATGACAGACGGCCCGTCGTCGTCGCGGCGAGCGCATAGGAGGTGTGGACGCGTTTGGTATCCGGATGGATGAAGCCGGGCAGCGCATCGGTATAGGTCGACTTCAGCTTGGTCAGCTGGCGCCAGTCGACGATCTTGCGCGGCAGTTCGTGGCCCTCGGCGGCGAGGTCTTCCAGCAGCTGCGCCGAGGTCGACCATTGGCCGGTCTTGGTCTTGGAACCGCCGGGCAGGCCCATGCGACCGAACAAGATGTCGCCGAGCTGCTTGGGGGAGCCGATGTTGATGCGCTCGCCGATGAGCTGGTAGATTTCCTCTTCCAGGCGGGCAGCGCCCTGCGCCAGTTCGCCCGACAGCCTGGACAGGATCTGCCGGTCGACCGAAATGCCGCGCTGTTCCATGCGCGCCAGCACTGGCACCAGCGGCCGTTCCAGCCGCTCATAGACCGAGACCAGCCCCTTGGCGGCAAGCCGTGGCTTCAGCACCAGCCAGAGCCGCAGCGTCACATCGGCGTCCTCGGCGGCGTGCGCCGTCGCCCTATCGACGTCGACCTGGTCGAAACCGACCGAGCTCTTGCCGGAGCCGGTCACGTCCTTGAGCTGGAGCGGGGTGTGGCCAAGCCATTTCTCGGCCAGTGCGTCCATGCCATGACCGTGCGGGGTACCGGCATCGAGCACGTAGGAGATCAGCATGGTGTCGTCGAACGGCGCGACATCGATGCCGTAGCGGCTCATGATGACCAGATCGTATTTCAGGTTCTGCGCGATCTTGAGGACCGATCTGTCCTCGAGCAGCTGTTTCAGCACGGCCAGCGCCTCGCGAAGCGGGATCTGGTTTTCGAGCGTGCCGCCGCCGAGCAGGTCACCATTGCCGCTCTTGTGGGCGAAGGGAATGTAGGCAGCGCGGCCGGGCGCTGTGGCTATTGCCATGCCGATCAGTTCGGCCTGCATCGGATCACCCGACGTCGCCCTGACGTCGAAGGCGGTGATGCCAGCCTCACGCGCCTCGGCGACCCAGGCTTTCAGCGTCGCGATATCGCGAATGCAGGGATAGGCTGCCGTGTCGATCTTGCCGGTGGCCGCACGCTCCAGCCGCAAGGCTGAGAGCAGGGAAGGGGTATCGCCTTGCTTGGCAATATCCGTCGTCGGTGTGGTGGCTGCCACTCCATTGGCCTGGGCCGGCTCGGCACCACTCCGGGCCACAGCAGGCGCTCCGGCCCCGACATCAGGGCCGTGCGCGTTGTCGGCTCGCTCGACGGTCACGGCGACGGCCTGGACGTCGCCGGCCTCGGTGCTGGTCGCTTCCGCCACGCGGCGGGTCAGCGAGGTGAATTCCATGGTCTTGAGGAAGCCGATCAGCTTCGGCCCGTCCGGCGCATGCAGGACGAAATCGTCCAGCCCGTCGGTCACCGGCACGTCGTTCTTCAGCGTCACCAACTGGCGCGAGATCAGCGCCTTGTCAGTGTTGGCGATGATCGATTCGCGCCTCTTGTCCTGTTTGATCTCGCCGGCGCGGGCCAGCAGCCCGTCGAGGTCGCCGAACTGCTCCAGCAACTGCGCCGCCGTCTTCGGGCCGATGCCGGGCACGCCGGGCACATTGTCGACGGAATCGCCGGTCAGCGCCTGCAGGTCGACCATCTTTTCCGGCGGCACGCCCCATTTCTCGATGACCTCGGGGATGCCGATCTGACGGTCCTTCATCGGGTCGTACATGCCGACCGTGTCGCCGACCAGCTGCATCAAGTCCTTGTCGGAGGAGATGATGGTGGTGTCGCCGCCGGCTTCGCGGGCCAGCCGGCAATAGGTGGCGATGAGATCGTCGGCCTCGAAGCCTTCCATCTCGATGCAGGGCAGGTTGAAGGCCTTGGTCGCCTGGCGGATCAGGCCGAATTGCGGGATCAGGTCCTCCGGCGGCGCCGAACGGTTGGCCTTGTATTCGGGGTAGAGCTCGTTGCGGAAGGTTTTCGAGGAATAATCGAAAATGACCGCGAAATGCGTCGGCACAATGCCTACATCGGTGTTGCGGGCATCCTGCATCAGCTTCCACAGCATGTTGCAGAAACCGGAAACGGCACCGACCGGAAGGCCATCGGATTTGCGGGTCAGCGGCGGCAGTGCGTGATAGGCCCGGAAGATGTACCCGGAACCGTCGATGAGGAAGAGATGATCGCCTTTTTTCATGCCGGCAGGGATAGCGCGGCGCGATGGCTTGGTCCATGCCAAAGACACCGCCAGGTATCGGTTCCGGCAACACCCTGACAGATTGGGGTTCTATAAGCCCGCTCACGAGCACGTTACAAAAGTGTAACGTTGATGCCCTTGAATCGCCACGTTCGGAGACCCAAATACACGTTATCGGCAGTTTTCGCCGAAGTCCGGAGCAAGGCCCGTCCCCCGCCTATCCCGGACAATTGCGGCAGCCTATCCCCCCTCTCCGGGCTGCCGCATCGTTTCGAGTATGAGGCCGCCGTGGTTCCCCCTCCACCACGGCGGTCTTTTTTGCCTAAAGCGCATCGCGTTTGATCGGATTCAGGCGATGCGCTTTAGGTCATTGTTTTTATGCATGTCGTTCTCCCAAAACCGGGGCCACTTTTGGGCGACATGCATTAGCGGCAGCCGACTGGCGCCGTGGTCCAATGGTCCCGGGCTTTTCGTTTCGCCGCTCTGCCTTTACGGTTCCGGCACTGAATCGAAAGGCTTGCCAAATGTCCGCAGTTTCCCCCGTTCTCGACCGTCTCGACAAGAATCTCGACCAGAGCCTGGAACGCCTGTTCGGCCTGCTCAGGATCAAGTCGATCTCCACCGATCCGGCCTATGCCGCCGACTGCCGCAAGGCGGCGGAATGGCTGGTGGCGGAGCTCAAGCTGATCGGCTTCGATGCCAGCGTGCGCGACACGCCAGGCCACCCGATGGTGGTTGCGCATCATGAGGGGCCGGCAGGCGCGCCGCATGTGCTGTTCTATGGCCATTACGACGTGCAGCCGGTCGACCCGATCGAATTGTGGGAGAACGATCCGTTCGCGCCGGCGGTGAAGGAGGTTGGGCCCGACCACAAGGTGATATCAGGGCGCGGCTCGGCCGACGACAAGGGCCAGTTGATGACTTTCGTCGAGGCTTGCCGCGCCTGGAAACAGGTGCATGGCAATCTGCCGTGCCGTGTCACCATCCTGTTCGAAGGCGAGGAGGAGTCCGGTTCGCCGTCGCTGAAACCGTTCCTCGAGGCCAATGCCGAGGAGCTCAAGGCCGACTTCGCGCTGGTCTGCGATACCGGCATGTGGGACCGCGACACGCCGTCGATCTGCGTGGCACTGCGCGGGCTGGTCGGCGAGGAGATCACGGTCAAGGCCGCCGACCGCGACCTGCATTCCGGCCTCTATGGCGGGGCCGCCGCCAATCCGATCCGCATCCTGGCCAAGGTGCTGGCCGACATCCACGACAAGGATGGCCACATCACCATTCCGGGTTTCTATGACGGTGTCGAAGAAACGCCGACGCAGGTGCTGAAATCATGGGAGACGCTTGGCGAGACGGCCGAGACCTTCCTCGGGCCTGTCGGCCTGTCGATCCCGTCGGGCGAAAAGGGCCGCTCGGTGCTGGAATTGACCTGGGCGCGGCCGACGGCCGAGTTCAACGGCATTATCGGCGGCTATACCGGCAAGGGATTCAAGACGGTGATCGCGGCGGAAGCCTCGGCGAAAGTGTCCTTCCGCCTCGTCCACAAGCAGGACCCGGCGAAAATCCGCGCCGCCTTCCAGCTATTCGTGAAGGAGCGCATTCCGGCCGACTGTTCGGTCGAATTCCATCCGCATGGCGGCTCGCCGGCAATCCAGCTTTCCTACGACTCGCCGTTCCTGGCCAAGGCCAAGACTGCGCTGTCCGACGAATGGCCGAAGCCGGCGGTGACGACCGGCAGCGGCGGCTCGATCCCCGTGGTCGGCGACTTCCAGACCTATCTTGGCATGGAATCGCTGCTGGTCGGGTTCGGCCTCGACGACGACCGCATCCATTCGCCCAACGAGAAATATGAGCTCTCCTCCTTCCACAAGGGGCAGCGCTCCTGGGCGCGTATTCTCGATGCGCTGACACGCTGAGCGGCGGAAAAGTCGTTTTCTTGTTGATTTTTCACCGGATCGCGGCGAGGACGGGGAACGCCGCGACCGGAGAAGACAATGGCCGACATCCGTTTCCACAAGCATGATTTGCCCGACCTTTCGCATTACAATGTCGGGGCGGTGGCCATCGACACCGAGACGCTGGGGCTGAACCCGCATCGCGACCGGTTGTGCGTGGTACAAATCTCGCCTGGCGACGGCAGCGCCGATGTCATCCAGATCGCACCCGGCCAGAAGAAGGCACCGAACCTCGTCAGCCTGCTCAAGAATCGCAACGTGACGAAGCTCTTCCATTTCGGCCGGTTTGACCTTGCCGTGCTCTACAATGCGTTCGGGGTGATGGCCGAACCAGTGTTCTGCACCAAGATCGCCTCACGGCTGACCCGCACCTATACCGACCGGCATGGGCTGAAGGACATCTGCTTCGAGCTTCTCGGCGTCGGCCTGTCCAAGGCGCAGCAATCGTCGGACTGGGCGGCCGAGATGCTGTCGCCCGAGCAGCTCGAATATGCCGCCTCCGATGTGCTCTATCTGCACCGGTTGCGCGATGTGCTGGCCGGGCGGCTGGCGCGCGAGGGGCGGACCAAGGAGGCCGATGCCTGCTTCCGCTTCCTGCCGACGCGGGCCAAGCTTGACCTGATGGGCTGGGACGAAGAGGATATCTTCGCTCACAGCTGATCGCTTGAAAGCCTCCTGGCCGGTGGCCGGCTGGAACCAGATGCCGGCCGCCGCGTTTTGTCGGCGCAGGTTAACGGCTCAATGGGGGATTGGATGGCCGACCGAAAGCCGATATCGACTGCGCCGACAGACGGCTCCAAGGTTTCTGTCATGTGGAAAGACAGCGACGGCGTCGTGAACGAATCCATCGCGCAATATCGCGATGGCGGCTGGTGGGTCTATACCGACAGCCACACGCAAAAGAAGGTCGAACCGACCAGCTGGCGGCCCACTGCCGGTGACGATGACGATTAGGGCAGTTCGCCATTTCACAGAAATGGCGAACTACCCCAACTCCTTGTTTTGATGCAATTCCGGACGGAAAACCGCTTCGCACTTTTCCTGGAATTGCTCTAGTGAGCGCGAAGCTGGCGAGGCCAGCTGCTTTCGAATAGCTTGAAGCCGTTGATATCGGGGCCGATTCGGAGCCTTCCGCTCCGCCATCGCGCTTTTGCTCGGAGGAAATCGTTATGGGTGTCGAAAGCCTTCTCGTCTTCATCATCATCGGTGCCATCGCCGGCTGGCTCGCCGGTCTCATCGTTTCCGGTTTCGGCTTCGGCCTGATCGGCAACATTATCGTCGGCATCGTCGGCGCGTTTATCGCCGGCTGGCTGTTGCCGCGGATCGGCTTTTCCATCGGCGGCGGCATTCTCGCTTCCATCATCCACGCCACGATCGGCGCCATCATCCTTTTGGTGCTGGTCAAGGTCTTGAAGCGAGCGTGAAGCTCGACATCAGAAAGAGCGCGCCATGAAGCAGAACACACTCTATCTCCTCATTGGCGCGCTCGTCGTCGTGGTCATTGCTCTCGGCATCTATGTCTACCGCGAGCAGACGAAGCCGAAAGGCGTCGAACTCAAGATCGACGACAAGGGCATTTCGATCCAGCAGAACTGAGCCTGCCGATAATTGGCGGATGCAGGAGCGCGCTATGGGGGCTTCCGAGGCGCCGGAAGGTGAAAATCCGCCCAGGATTTCCATTGCGGAATGGGAGCGGCTGAACAGGCCGCCACGACGCGAGGCGCTGCTGCGCTATCGCTGGCGGACTTTTCGCTTCCTGAGGACATCTGCGCCGGTCAGTGAATTGCAGGGGCGACAGCAAGCGTTTCGCAACGCGATCGTAGCCAGCGTCGCCTTCAACCGGCCCGATGTGATCGCATGGCAAATCCATCTCGTGCGCCGATACCTGGCCGAGCACGAGAGCTACATCGTCTTCGACAACAGCAAGAAGGAGGAGGCAAGGGGCGCCATACGCGACCTCTGCCGTCGCCAGCACGTGCCCTATGTCGCCTTGCCGAGGAACAGGCTTGTCGTCAGCAGATCGCATGGCCAGGCACTCAACTGGATCGTGCGGAATTTCATGACCGGCTTCGGGCCGAAGCTCTTCGGCTTCATCGACCATGATATCTTTCCAACGGGACCGTTTTCGATCCGTGACCGGCTTGAAGGCAAGAGCCTCTATGGCAGTATGCGGCACGACACGCCGACGCCGGGCGGCTGGTTCCTATGGCCTGGCTTCTGCTTCTTCGACGGAAGCCTGCTGCGGCGACCGCTGGATTTCGCCCCGAGCTACAGGTTTCATATGGATTCCGGCGGCGGCAACTGGCCGCTGCTTTACCGGTCGATAGATCCGGCGTCGGTCAGGTTCACGCAGAACAGCTTGCTTCGCTTCGGCGAGGGAGATGATCAGCATGAGGACTTTTTCATGTTGGTTGATGGCTGGCTGCATGTAACGAATGCCTCGAACTGGCGAAAACAGCCGGTCGATAGGCGCGAACACCTCGTTGCCCTGCTACGGCAAGCCGGTGGTCCTGACCAGCCGGATGTGACGTTCGAGCCGATCTGAAAAATGGGGGCATCACATCGCTCGATTTCCAGATGGCGGGCAGCCTTGATCGATAGAAGCGAGGAGCATGGCTGTCGCCCCGAAATCCAGGGGTTGCGCGGCGTTGCCGTCGCCCTGGTGGTGGTTTTCCATCTCTGGCCCATGGTTCTTCCCGGGGGCTATGTCGGGGTGGACGTGTTTTTCGTCATCTCGGGCTTTCTCATCACCGGTCTGCTTGCCCGCATGGCGACAGCCGGCGGCCGCGCCTGGCTGGTCACATTCTATTCGCGGCGGGTGCGGCGGCTGTTGCCGGCGGCGGTCCTGGCCCTTCTCGTCACGCTCGCCGGGACGCTGTTGTTTCTGTCCAAGGCGCGATGGGAAGAGACGGCCGTCCAGGTCGCGGCCAGCGCGCTCTACGTGCAGAACTGGCGGCTCGCCTTGCAGGCGGTCGACTATCTCGGGGCGGCGGAAGCGCCAAGCCCGGTGCAGCATTACTGGTCGCTGTCGATCGAGGAGCAGTTCTATATCGTCTGGCCGTTGCTGGTGGCGGCGGTCATCTGGCTTGCCCGGCGTCTCGGGCGATCCCCGAAGGCTGCATTGCTGGTCGCACTGACCCTTGTTTTCGCCGGATCCCTGGCGGCCTCGGTGGTCGTGACCCAAGCCGATCCGGCCTGGGCCTATTTCGTTACCCATACCCGTCTCTGGGAACTGGCGCTGGGCGGGCTGTTGGCGCTGGCCGGCGAAGGGTTCTCGCCAGCGGCGCCATCGCGCCTTGCCATGGTGGCGGCAGGTATCGGCGCCATCGTGATCTCGGCGTTGCTGTTTTCCGCCTCGACACCGTTTCCCGGCTTCCACGCCTTGCTGCCGACCCTGGGCGCCGTGCTGGTCATAGCGGCTGGCGATATCAGGCTTGGCCGGTTCCGCGGGCTCGACGTTACGATCCTGCGCTATGTCGGCGATCGCTCTTATTCGATCTACCTCTGGCACTGGCCGCTGATTGTCTTCTACACGGCAGATCGCCCCGCTGTCGGAGTGCTTGCGGGGCTTGGGCTGATGGCGCTGACGCTCGGCATCTCCGAGCTGTCATACCGCTATATCGAACAGCGGTACCGCCGGCCGCAATCGCGAACAGAATGGCGCCCGCTGGCCTACGGTTCGGCTGCAATTGCCGTCTGCGTGATAGCATCCGGCGGTCTTGGCTACGCGCTCGACCGTCAAGGCGTCGACATCAACCTGATCGGAACCCCTGGATATCCCGGGCCTGCCGCGCTGCTGGCCAATGCCGCGGTTCCGGATGGCGTGGAGTTGCTGCCGCCGCTTGGCAAGCTGAAGCGCGACGTGCCGGTCGTCTACCGCCTGAAATGCCACCAGGAGCAGGACAGCACGGAGCCGGTGGGCTGCCAGCTGGGCGATCCGGAGGGAAGCCGGACCATTGTGGTCACCGGCGATTCGCATGCCGCGCAATGGGTTCCCGCCATCGACAAGATCGCCAGGGACCACAAATGGAAACTGGTCACCTTCACCAAGGCGGCTTGCCCTTTCACCCGCGCTGTGGTGACGGAAAACGGCAAACCCTATGAAGCCTGTGTGCAATGGCGCGACAATGTGCTGGCCGAGATCGGCAAGCTACGGCCCGATCTGATGTTCACCAGCCAGTCGCGCTACTCCGACACGCCGGAGCCGGCGATGATCGAAGGCCTGCGCAGCATCTGGAGCGAGTTGAACAAAACGGGTGTCAAGATCATCGCCATCCGCAACACGCCCTTCGTCAAGTTCGATCCCGGCGACTGCCTGGCCGCCGACCCCGACAAATGCATCACCGCGCGCAACGAGGTGGAGGCAAGCAACGTCTTTGCGCTCGCCGCCGCGCCATTGCCTGATGTCCGTGTCGTCGACATGAACGATGCCTTGTGCGGCAAGGAAACATGCGCCGCTGTTGTCGGCAACATCGTCGTCTGGCGCGATTATCACCATATGACGGCGACCTACGCGCTGGCGCTCGCGCCCTATCTGGCGAAGGCGGCGGGACTCTAACCGGTATGGCCTGGGAATCCCTGTATTGCGCTTGACCGTCGAGGGCGCGATCGGGCTTAGTCGGCACCATCAAAGCGGGGCAAACAGTCGTCGATGGACCGGGAACAATTAGACACTTCTCGGTCCTTTCCATCGTTCGATATCCTGGGCGGGTCGCGAATGATCCCCGGGATCGCCTTCAAGGTCAGCGCGGCGGTGCGGGCGGCGCTTTCGGCGATCGGACGCACGGAGGATCTGCGCTTTTCACCGGACAATCGATTGCTGGCAATTGCCGGCTATGCGCGCAAGCGCCTGCTGGTCCTGCGCGTCGACATCAGGGCCGGATCCGATGGCCCTGAAGTCACGATCCACGATTTCATGGAGCTGACATCAGACGATATGGGCGAAATCCATGGCCTGGATTTCATCGATGACCGCACCCTGGCGATCGCCAACCGCGACGGGTTGGTTGCGATCTTCAGCCTGCCGCGCGAGGAACCGGCCGGCCAAAGCCGCGCGATATCAGCCATGCGCCGGGTGAAGGGCAGGCGGCTATGCAAACTGAATTCGCCGGGTTCGATTGCCGTCAGGCTGGAGTCGCACGGCCGCGTCAGCCTGCTGGTCTGCAACAACTACACGCATCTGGTCACCCGACACGTGGTCAACCGGTGGCTCGGCTATCGCACGACGAGCAACCAGCGGCTGCTGGAACGTGGTCTCGATATACCGGACGGCATTGCCCTCAGCCATGACGGCCGCTGGATCGCGGTCAGCAGCCACGGCACCCAGGATGTGAAACTCTACCGCATGTCCGCGTCGCTTGGACCAGACACCGAACCTGCCGGCGTCCTGCAGAATGCCGGCTATCCGCACGGCGTGCGCTTCACCGGCGACGACCGGCATATCCTCGTCGCCGACGCGGGCAGCCGGATGGTGCATGTCTATGCGGGAGACGGTGACTGGACGGGACCGCGAGCGCCCGCGCGCTCGGTCACCGTGCTCGACGAGGACACCTTCCTGCGCGGCAGGGCCAGCCCCGAGGAAGGCGGCCCGAAAGGCCTCGACATCGACCGGTCGAACAGCGTCGTGGCGGTGACCTGCGAGGAGCAGACGCTGGCCTTTTTCGCGCTGTCGTCGATACTCGGTGGGGTTGAAAATTGCCGGCAAGACGGGGCCATTGCATCGGCGTAGTGCCGGAAGCGCGCTTGCGCCCACATGGAATTAGAATGACGGATCGACGCTTCGGCGCTATGATGTCGATACAGGGCGTTTGGGGTCAACCAACTATTACTAGGAGGTTGCCATGAAACACCAAACACTGGACCAACTGCATGCAGTGGCCGAGGTCAACACACAGCCGGTAATGAGCCGAACCCAACGTCTCGCACGTTGGGCCGAGCTTCTTGAACGTGAGCCCAGCCGGCTGCTGACCGCGCTTGCCGGGACCGAATACCGTGCGCTGCCGGAGCGCGATGTCATGCGAGGCGATGGCTCGCCGATAGCGGTTGCCTTCACGGACCCCATTTTGCACGACGAGGGTCTGAAAGACGACAGTTATGGCGAAGCCAAGCGCTTCTTCGAGCTGACCGACCACCAACTGCACGAGATCGTCTGCTACTGCCATGTCGGCGAGGTTATGCAATCGTCCAGGGCAGCGCTCTCGGTCCGTGCGGCGATCGGCTGACGCATGTCCACCAGGTGATCACCTGGTGATGGGTGATTTGGGGCGCGGTCGAACGCGAAGCTGTGACCATTTGCGATCGCGCCCTAATGCGGAACATGTCCGCGACTGCATGGGTCGCGGTTGAGAGTGGTTTGGGGCTGCGCCCCGGACTGTTCCATCGCGGCGGGCCGCTTGCCAGCGTCAAAATCAGGGGCCTTGAACAGAGCGCCAACTGCGCACCAACTGCCGGACCCCAGGCATTTGATTATCAATCGCTTTGAATTTTTCCGACTTAACCCGCCCTTAAATCGCCGCATCTACTCTTCAACCCGGACGCCGTTAGCACCGGGGATATTAAGCGCAAGGCATGGCGAACCGCAGAGACAGCCGCATTGAGCCCAGTTTTGAGGGACCGCCTCAGACGCGATCCCAGACGGGCCTTTCGGTGAGCGAGGAGGACCGCGTCGTGCCGAGCAACCGCAAAGCCTCCGCCAAACGCAGATCGTCGAAGGCGAAATCGTCGCGCGGCGGGCGCGGCAGGAGCCGCCGCGGCCTGTTCGGCGTGCTTGGCCGGCTGTTCTACTGGTGCTTCGTGCTCGCCATCTGGGGCGGCATCGCTGTGGCGGGCGTCGTCATTTACTACGGCGCCAAGATGCCGGCGGCCACCACCTGGTCGATCCCCGACCGTGCTCCCAACATCAAGATCGTCTCGGCCGATGGCCAACTGCTCGCCAACAGGGGCATGAGCGGCGGAGAGGCGGTCGGCCTGCACGAAATGTCGCCTTACATTCCGGAAGCCGTCATCGCCATCGAGGACCGCCGGTTCTATTCGCATTTCGGCGTCGACCCGATCGGCCTGTCGCGTGCCATGGTGACCAATCTGCTTGGCGGGCATTTCTCGCAAGGCGGTTCGACGCTGACGCAGCAATTGGCCAAGAACCTGTTCCTGAAGCCTGACCGCACGCTGGAGCGCAAGGTGCAGGAGGTGTTGCTGGCGCTGTGGCTGGAGCACAAGCACACCAAAGACCAGATCCTCGAAATGTACCTCAACCGGGTCTATTTCGGTTCCGGCGCCTACGGTGTCGAGGCGGCGTCGCGGCGTTATTTCGGCAAGAGCGCGCGCGATGTCACTTTGTCGGAGGCCGCCCTGCTTGCCGGGCTCTTAAAGGCGCCGTCGCGGCTGTCGCCGGCGCGCGATCCCAAGGCCGCCGAGGAGCGCTCGCAGCTCGTGCTCGCAGCGATGCGCGAAGAGGGCAAGATCAGCGACAAGGAGTTGAAGACGGCGCTGAGCGCGCCGGCAACGCGTTCGCCGTCCTACTGGACCGGCTCGGAAAACTATGTCGCCGACACCATCATGGAAGAACTGCCCGACCTGATCGGCGACGTGCGCGGCGACATCGTCATCGACTCAACCGTCGACCTGAACCTGCAGAAGCTCGCCGAACAGTCGATCCGCCGGCTGATCGATGAAAGCGGCAAGAAGCTCAACGTCACCCAGGGCGCGCTGGTGTCGATCGACGATTCCGGCGCGGTGCGCGCCATGGTCGGCGGCTACGACTATTCGACCAGCCAGTTCGACCGCGCTTCGGAAGCGCGCCGGCAGCCGGGCTCGGCGTTCAAGCCGTTTGTCTATATGGCGGCGCTTGAAGGGGGCCGCACGCCAGACAGCATCCGCAATGACGCGCCGATCAAGATCGGCAACTGGACGCCGGACAATTACGGCGGCAAGTATTTTGGCAAGGTCACGCTGGCGACGGCGTTGGCCAAGTCGCTGAACTCGGTCGCCGCGCAGCTGACCATGGAGGTCGGGCCGAACGCGGTGGTGGAGGCCGCGCATCGCATGGGCATCCAGTCTGAGCTGCAGGCCAACACCTCGATCGCGCTCGGCACTTCGGAAGTGACGCCCTTGGAGCTGACTTCGGCCTATGTGCCGTTCGCCAATGGCGGCTACAAGCCGGACATCCATTTCATTCGCCGTATCACGACCGCCGAGGGCAAGGTGCTCTACGACAGCGGCGGCGGCAGCGCGCCGCGTGTGGTGAAACCCGAGATCGTCGGCATGATGAACTCGATGATGACCGGCACCGTCGAGATCGGCACCGCCAAGAAGGCGGCTTTTGCCTGGCCGTCGGCCGGCAAGACCGGCACCAGCCAGAATTCGCGCGATGCCTGGTTCGTCGGCTACACCGCCAATCTCACCACCGGCGTGTGGTTCGGCAATGATGACGGCACGGCGATGAAGAAGGTCACCGGCGGCGCGCTGCCGGCGCAGGCTTGGCACGAATTCATGGTCGCCGCGCACGAAGGCGTGCCGGTGCGGCCGCTGCCCGGCACCTGGAAATCGACGCCGGCCGATACGATCGTGCCCGACGACATACCGTCCGCCGACAACAACCAGCCGGCGCCGGTTCCCTCAGCGTCGGTTGGCCAGCAGGCGCCATCCTCACAGGCGGCCGCGCCGGCGACCCAGGCGCCAGCGCCGGCCCGCGTGGCGCGGCCTGCCCAGACCGTCGACGCCGATGGCTTCAACATGCCGGCGGATGACGGCACCACCGCTTCGGTCGGGCATCCGGTGCCGCCGGGCAATGTTGGCGGTCCGCTGAAGAAGAAGAAACAGACCTCGATCCTGGATATTCTGGGCGGCGGCTGATGACCAGCGAGCCTTTTCAGCCCAATGGTGTGAAAGACTACAAGCGATTAAGCGTGTGGCAATCGTTGTCGCTGCTTGGGATGACAGTCCTTGTTGTTGTCACTCGGCACCTGCCATACCTCTACTTTCCCAATCCGGCGTACCTCGATCAGGAAAGAGTCGGTGCGATATACGGTTCCTTCATCATGGGGATTTTTCTGCCTTATGGTCTGGCGTGGGTCGTTGCGCGCTTGGCCGGGCGCTCGCGTACCACGTTTTTATGGGTTCTTTGGTCGCTGGCCGGTTTGGCCTTTCTTCTGAATCTCGGCCTGCTTGTCGATTGTCCGACCTGCTATTGAAAAGCTACGGCACGGCCGGCTCACTGGTCTCATGGCGACCTCTCGCCATTGTAACCATATTCGGTTAGATCACGCGCCGGAGACCGCGACATGGCTGAACTCGACACAAGAAAAACCATCGTGCTGACCGGCGCCAGCCGCGGCATCGGCCATGCCACGGTCAAGCGCTTCTCACGCGAGGGCTGGCGCGTCATCACCTGCTCGCGCCAGGC
Source organism: Mesorhizobium huakuii (assembly GCF_014189455.1). Classification (NCBI taxonomy): domain Bacteria; kingdom Pseudomonadati; phylum Pseudomonadota; class Alphaproteobacteria; order Hyphomicrobiales; family Phyllobacteriaceae; genus Mesorhizobium; species Mesorhizobium huakuii. Next base: position 1,847,934 of record NZ_CP050296.1, on the reverse strand, counting down.
CTTTGCCGAGGATTGCCCGTGGCCGGCAGGCCCGGAAGATCACATCAAAGTCGACCTCGCCGACCAGGAAGATGTCGGCATCGCCGTTTCCGAAATCCGCCATCGGCTGGAAGCGCATGGCGGCCAGTTGCACGCGCTGGTCAACAATGCCGGCATTTCGCCCAAGCTCAAGGACGGCAACAGCCGCATGGATTCGATCGACACGCCGATGCATGTCTGGCGCGACGTGTTCCAGGTCAATTTCTTCGCGCCGATCATGCTCGCGCGGGGGTTGTTCAAAGAGTTAGCCGCGGCCAAGGGTTCGATCGTCAACGTCACCTCGATCGCCGGCACCCGCGTGCATCCCTTCGCCGGCACCGCCTATGCGACATCGAAGGCCGCACTCGGCTCGTTGACGCGTGAGATGGCGCATGACTTTGGTCCGCACGGCATCCGCGTCAACGCCATTGCGCCGGGCGAGATCGACACCGCGATCCTGTCGCCGGGCACAGACAAGATCGTCGAGACCATTCCGCTCAGGCGCCTCGGCACCACGGCCGAGGTCGCCGACATCATCTTCTTCCTGTGCTCGCAGCAGGCGTCCTATGTGACCGGCTCGGAAATCCACATCAATGGCGGCCAGCACGTGTGAGTCGGTCAACTTCAGGCCAAGGACAGCTTATCCGGCGATGGTGAGAACGGCCTTGCCGCTGAAACTGCGCTGCCGCAGGGCGTCCAGGGCCTGGGCGATATCCGTCCACGGCACGGTCAAGGCGACGCGGGTTTCCAGCCGGCCACCCGCGACCAGGGCGAGCTGCGCAGCGATATCGGCGCCAATGCCCGAGCCGGATGTGTAGTAGGCGAACGTCTGAAGCCTCGCGCCCTCGTGGCCTGGAACGAACTGGCGGAAGCCAACCGGCGTGAGTTCGCCGCTGCTCGAACCGAACATGACGATGGTCCCGCCAGGCGCGACACGTTCGATTGCGTGGGCGAGGCTTTCGCCGCCGACCGACTCGGTGATCAGCGAAAACGGCCCCTCGGCCTTCTCGATCGCCTCGACCACCTGACCGGCTCCGAGAGCGCTGAGATCCTCGGCATGCCGGGCGGCGGCGATCGCGGTCACCGAAGCGCCTTGCTCGCGGGCGATCTGGATCTGGAAACGGCCGACCGCGCCGCTCGCGCCGGTGATCAGGACCTGCTGACCAGCAAGGTCGCCGCCATAGCGCAAGGTCCTCAGCGCCGTCGTGCCCGCCACGGGGAGCGTGGCCGCCGAGACGAAGCCGACCTCATCCGGCAGGACGGCGAGACGCTCGGTCGGAACGGCGACACGTTCGGCCCAGCCGGCCTCGTCGACCAAAGCCACGACCCTTGTGCCCGCGGCCGGCCCGGAGCCATCGGCTGCGGCCTGTTCGACAATCCCAACGACGTCCTGGCCGGGTATCCAGCCGTCCGGACGTATGGCGAGCAGGCGCAGTTCGCCGCGGTTCAACGAGGTCGCGCGGACGGCGATCAGCGCTTCGTTCGCGCAAGGTTGTGGCTCGTCCACCTCGGCGAGTTTCAATCTGGCTGCGTTGCCGGAAAAGACGGTGAGGGCGAGCATGGGGTACACCTTTGCCAATTGGCGAGAACGACCCGAGCCTACCGATTTACGCTGACGAATAATCTAGATATAAATGCAATTGATCGCTAAAAACTGTCATTCATGAGACAGCCGCTCCGCTACCCATGGCTCGATTTCGACGTCGATGACGTCCTTGCTCCGGCGATCGCCGTGCGCGTCGATGTCACCGAGACCAAGGCCGAGGTGTCGGATCATTGGCATCGCAAGGGGCAACTCGTCTTCGCGCTTAGCGGCGGCGTGACCTGCCGCGTTCCGAGTGGCCTGTGGATGGTGCCGCCGCATTGCGGCGTGTGGGTGCCAAGCCGCATGCAGCACAGCAACATTGCCACGGCCAATGCCCGGATTTTCTTCGTCTATATCGAACCAGGCGTGGCCGAACTGCCGGACCGGTGCTGCACGCTTTCGATTTCGCCGCTGCTGCGCGAGCTCATCATCGAACTGTCGGACTGCGCGCCGGACGATGCGAGGTGCGCTCTCCTGGGAAGGGTCCTGCTGGCCGAACTGCCTGATATGCCTGTCCAGCAATTGCATCTGCCGATCTCTTCCGAGCCGCGCTTGCGGCGGATCGCGGAAGCGTTGGCGAACGATCCTGCCGACCGCGGCACGCTGGCCGAATGGGCCAATCGCGTCGCGCTCAGCGAGAGCAGTCTTGCGCGTCTTATCGTCAAGGAGACCGGCTTGAGCTTCGGCCGCTGGCGCCAGCAATTACACTTGATCGTTGCGATCAGGGAGCTGGCTTCGGGGGCAAGCGTTCAGCGGGTTTCGGGCGATCTCGGCTATGAGTCCGTCACAGCCTTCATCACCATGTTCAAAAAGGCGCTCGGCAAGCCTCCCGCACAATATCTCAGCAGCATCGCACGCAATGGCGGTTCTGCGTTCGTGGCGTGATCAGGCGGCGGACGGCTCAGTCGCGGATGGCTTGTGCCCGAGCACCTCTTCGACGATGCCGCGCGCGATTTCGCGTTCGCCCATGATCACCGTGTCGGCGCCGAGCCCTTTGAGATGCTCGACCTCAGCATCGGAATGGGCGCGGGCGACGACGTTGATCTTGGGATTGGCGGAGCGCGCCCTGAGCACGATCTGGCCGGCCTCGAACGCATTGGGGATGGCGAGGATCAGCCGGCTGGCGCCTTCGGGATTGGCGGCAGCGAACACTTCGGCATTGGCCGCATTGCCGGCGACGGTTTCGACGCCGTCGGCCTTCAGCTTGGCCAGCGTCTTGTCGGCGTCCTCGATGACGAGGAAGGGCAGGGCTGCTTCTTTCAGCGCCGCGCCGACGAGGCCGCCGACACGGCCATAGCCGATCAGGATGGCATGGCCGGTAAGCGCCGTCTTCGGCGGCGGTCCGTCTTCCTCTTTGGAGGTTGCGGCGGCGACAGAGGCCACCTGGCCCGGTTCCGTCGCCGGGCCGACCGGCTTGGCGTCTGCCGGCGGCCCCGTCCTGGCGGCGCGGGCCTCAAGCCATGGCTTCATCCAGTCGATGACCAGGAACATCAACGGGTTGAGCACGATCGACAGGATGGCGCCGGCCAGGATCAGGTCGCGGCCCTGTTCGGGCAGTAGTTTCAGCCCGACGCCGAGTTCGGCCAGGATGAAGGAGAATTCGCCGATCTGGGCAAGGCTCGCCGAAATCATCAAGGCTGTCGCCAGGGGATAGCCAAAGGCGACGACGATGACGAACGCGGCCAGCGACTTGCCGATGACGATGATGGCGAGCGTGGCCAGGATCGGCAGGCCGTTGCTGAACAGGCTGAATGGGTCGAACAGCATGCCGACCGACACGAAGAACAGCACCGAAAAGGCATCGCGCAGCGGTAGCGATTCTTCGGCCGCGCGGTGGCTGAGCTCGGACTCGCTCATGATCATGCCGGCGAAGAAGGCGCCGAGCGCCAGCGACACGCCAAACAGTTTCGCCGCGCCGAAAGCGACGCCGAGCGCGATCGCCAGCACAGCCAGCCGGAACAGTTCACGCGACCCGGTATGGGCGACGTAGTGCAGGATCCAGGGAATGACCCGGCGGCCGACCACCAGCATGACGACGACGAAGGCGGCGACCTTGGCGAGCGTAATGCCGACGACGCCCCAGATGCCGTAGCTGGCCGGCAGCGACAGCAGGCCGCTTGAATGCACATCCGCCTGTTCCTGGCCGCCGAGCACGCCGGCAAGGGCCGGCAGCAGCACCAGCGCCAGCACCATGGCGAGATCTTCGACGATCAGCCAGCCGACCGCGATGCGGCCACGTTCGGTCTCGATCAGCCGGCGCTCCTGCAGCGCGCGCAGCAGCACGACGGTCGAGGCGACCGACAGCGCCAGGCCGAACACCAGACCCGCGCCCATCGACCAGCCGAGCATCCAGGACAGCCCGGCGCCAAGCGCCGTGGCAAAGCCGATCTGGACAATGGCGCCAGGCACGGCGATGGCGCGGACCGACAGCAGATCCTTCAGCGAGAAATGCAGGCCGACGCCGAACATCAACAGGATGACGCCGATTTCGGCCAATTCATTGGCAAGGCCGGCATCGGCGACGAAACCGGGCGTGTTCGGCCCGACCAGCACGCCGGCTACGAGATAGCCGACCAGCGGCGGAATGCGGAAACGATTGGCGAGAGCCCCGAAGACGAAAGCCAGCCCCAGACCGGCGACGATAGTGGCGATAAGGGGCGTGTCATGCGGCATTGTCTATGGAGCGCCTTTCAAGCTGGGGATGTCGGATGTGCGCCGCCCGAAGCCGGCGCCTGTTTTGCAATATGGTGGAAGGGGTGACGGTGATGCAACCCGCAAGGGGTGTGAAATCCACGGTGGGGCGACAAATGCTTGGCCGGCCGCGCCAGCAGTCCCGCTGTCGGGCTGAATTCACAAGCGTATTGCGCCTCGGCATGCGGCATCAAAGACGGGAGCCGCCAGCAGACGACTTTAATCTACTAAATTGGTAGAAATTAGAAAAAACTATTTTGCGCGACCGCGGGCAGGCGGCTAAAAAGACCTGAAATCAAGGCCCGTTTCAGCGGCTTGAATCCGTCCGCACCCTGGATGTGGAATATTTTTCTCCTGCCTTTCGCGGTTGCGAAAAAGCGATTGCCTGTCATCACAGGATGCGCGAGTGCTTTGCTTCTGGTTTTTCGCGCCCGGGCGTAAAACTGCGACACTGTTCCCGGATTGCTTTTCTCATGCCGCATGCCAATGCCAAGCTCAACGCCTTTCCCGTCTTCGTGCGGGTCGAGGGCGAAGCCGTGGCCATTGTCGGCGGCGACGAGGAAGCCTTGGCCAAGGCGCGGCTGATCGGACAATCGAGCGCGGTGCTGCGCATCATCGCCCAAGATGCCGAACCGGAACTGCTTGCCTTCATCGCTCAGTCCGGCGCCAGCCATGTTGCGGCAGCCTACGATGCCTCGCAACTCGAAGGTGCGGTCATGGTGTTTGCCGCCAGCGGCGACGAGATGCTCGACCGCCGTGTCGCCGCGGACGCGCGCAAACTGGGCATCCCCGTCAATGCCGTCGACCGGCCGGAGCTCTGCGATTTCTTCACCCCGGCGCTGGTCAACCGCGCGCCGGTCGCCATTGCCATCGGAACTGAAGGCGCAGGCCCGGTGCTTGCCCAGATGCTGCGCAGCCGCATCGATCAGATGCTGTCGCCGTCGCTTGGATCGCTGGCAACGCTCGCCGCTTCGCTGCGTGGCGCGGCCGAGAAAGTGCTGCCGAAAGGCAATGCCCGCCGACGCTTCTGGAGCAGTTTTTTCCAGGGTGCTCCGGCCCGAGCCGTCGAAGCCGGCCAGCTGTCGCAGGCGCATGACGCCGCCGTGGATCTTCTGCTGTCGAACGCACCGGCTTCGGGCCACATCGCCCTGGTCGGCGCCGGTCCCGGCGCCGAGGATCTTCTGACCCTGCGTGCCCACCGCCTGTTGATGGAAGCCGATGTCATCGTCCATGACGCGCTGGTGCCGGAGGCGGTCGTTGCCATGGGCCGCCGCGATGCCGAGCGCCTTCCCGTCGGCAAACGCAAGGGCTGCCACACCAAGAGCCAGGCCGAGATCAACGCGCTGCTGGTCGAGCTCGGCCGCCAGGGCAAGCGCGTCGTGCGGCTGAAGTCGGGCGATCCGCTGGTGTTCGGCCGCGCCGGCGAGGAGATGGCGGCACTGCGCGAAGCCGGCATCGCCTATGAGGTGGTTCCCGGTGTCACCGCGGCCTTCGCCGCCGCCGCCGATTTCGAACTGCCGCTGACCTTGCGCGGCGTGTCGTCGTCGATGGTGTTCACCACCGGCCACGATCTCAAGGGCAATTCATTGCCCGATTGGGCCAAGCTTGCGATTTCCGGTGCCACCGTTGCCGTCTATATGGGCCGTTCGGTCGCGGCCGAAGTCGCCGGTCGGCTGATCGAAGCCGGCCTGTCGCCGGACACGGCGGTCGCCGTGGTCGAAAATGCCAGCCTGGCCAACCGCCGCCGTTTCCACGGCACACTGGCCGATCTGCCGTCACTGGAAGCGCGTGGCGATCTTTCCGGCCCGGTCATGACCATCATTGGCGATGCGGTCGCGGGTGCCAATTTTGAACGGTCCGAGCCGCTCGCGGCACACAGGTATGAAGGCGCGGCCAAAGCCGCCACTGAGAGAGTTCAGCCATGAAGATACTGACCGCCAACCGCCTGACCGATGGCATCGCCGTCTGGTATGCCGATGGCGGCTGGGCCGAGACGGTGGACCACGCCGACCTAGCCCATGACAAGACGGCCGAGGACCGCCTGGAGGCGATCGGTGCCAAGGCCTATGCCGACAATGAGGTGGTCGACGTCAATCTGATCGACGCGGAGGTCGTCGACGGTGTCGTCGAGCCGGTGCGGCTGCGCGAGAAAATCCGCGCCGCGGGCCCGACCATCCGCGGCGATCTCGGCAAGCAGGCAGAGCGGGCGGCGTAGCCAGGATTTAAGTGAAACGGGCGGACGCGCCCTGAAAGACGAAGCATGTACCGTTACGATGAGTTCGACCACGATTTTGTCCAGGCCCGCGTCGCCGAGTTCAGCGACCAGGTTGAGCGCCGGCTGTCCGGCGAGATCACCGAGGACCAGTTTCGGCCGCTCAGGCTGATGAACGGCGTCTACCTGCAACTGCACGCCTATATGCTGCGCATCGCGGTGCCCTATGGCACGCTGAACGGCAAGCAGCTGCGCATGCTCGGCCATATCGCCCGCAAATACGACAAGGGCTACGGCCATTTCACCACGCGCCAGAACATCCAGTTCAACTGGCCGGCGCTGTCGGACATTCCGGCGATCCTGGCCGATCTCGCCAGCGTCGAGATGCACGCGATCCAGACCAGCGGCAACTGCATCCGCAACGTCACTGCCGACCACTTTGCCGGTGCCGCCGCCGACGAGGTCGCCGACCCGCGCCCCTATGCGGAAATCCTGCGGCAATGGTCGTCGGTGCATCCGGAATTCTCGTTCCTGCCCAGGAAATTCAAGATCGCGGTGACGGGTGCCGAGCGCGACCGTGCTGCCATCCAGACGCACGATATCGGCCTGCATTTGAAGAAGAACGCCGCCGGCGAACTCGGCTTTGCCGTCTATATCGGCGGCGGCCAGGGCCGCACGCCGATGGTGGCGAGGAAAATCCGCGACTTCCTGCCGGAGGCCGATCTGCTGTCCTACTGCACGGCGATCCTGCGCGTTTACAATCTCTATGGCCGCCGCGACAACAAATACAAGGCGCGCATCAAGATCCTCGTCCACGAGACCGGCGTCGAGGAAATCACCCGCCAGGTCGAGGCCGAGTGGCAGGAGTTGAAGGACGCCGAGCTGAAGCTACCGGATGCCGACATCCGCGCCATCGAGGCCTATTTCGCGCCGCCGGCGCTCGCCGATCGGCCGGAAGGCGACCAGGCGGTCAAGCTGGCGCGCCTCGATTCCAAAGGCTTCTCGGAATGGCTCGACCAGAACGTGGTGACGCACCGCCATCCCGACTATGCGGCGGTGACGATCTCGCTCAAGGGTATCGGCGAGGTGCCGGGCGACGCTTCGGACAGCCAGATGGAAGCGGTCGCCGACATCGCCGAGAAATACGCCTTCGACGAGCTGCGTGTCAGCCATGAGCAGAACCTGATCCTGCCGCATGTGGCGCGTGCCGACCTCAAAGCCGTTTATGACGCGCTGGTCGACATCGGGTTGGCGACGGCCAATTCCAATTTGATATCGGACATCATCTCGTGCCCAGGGCTCGACTATTGCGCGCTGGCCACCGCGCGCTCGATCCCGATCGCGCAGGAAATCTCGCAACGCTTCGCCTCGCTGGAACGGCAGCGCGAGATCGGCGAGTTGAAGCTGAAGATCTCAGGCTGCATCAATGCCTGCGGCCACCACCATGTCGGCCATATCGGCATACTCGGCGTCGAGAAGAAGGGCTCCGAGCTCTATCAGGTGACGCTGGGCGGCTCGGCCGACGAGAACACGTCGGTCGGCGAAATCATCGGCCGTGGTTTCTCGTCGGAAGAGATCACCGACGCCATCGAGCAGATCGTCGAGACCTATCTCGGCCTTCGGCTCAACCCGCAGGAAAAATTCATCGACGCCTACCGCCGTGTCGGTCCCGCGCCGTTCAAGGAGGCGCTCTATGCTGGCGAAGCCAAGGCCGCTTGACCGGATAGCCGATGTCGATGACGGCGCCGCCGCGAAAGCGGCGGGGCTTGATGCGCTCTATGGCCATCTGAAGCCGCTCGAGATCATCGAACGCTCGGCCCGCGAACTGTTTCACGACGAGATCGCCGCGGTGTCGTCCTTCGGGGCGGATTCAGCGGTGCTGCTGCACATGATCGCCGAGATCGACCGTACGCTGCCGGTCATCTTCCTCGACACCGGCAAGCATTTCGAGGAGACGCTCGGCTACCGTGACGCGCTCGTCGCCGATTTCGGGCTGACCAACATTCGGGTGATCAAGCCCGAGGAGGCCGCGCTCGAGCGGATCGACCCGACGGGCAATCTGCACCAGAGCAACACCGATGCCTGCTGCGACGTGCGCAAGGTCGAGCCGCTGGCGCGCGGTGTGGCGCCGTTTCGCGCCTGGTTCACCGGCCGTAAGCGCTTCCAGGCCTCGACGCGGGCAGGACTGCCGGTGTTCGAGGCTGTCGGCCCGCGCATCCGCATCAATCCGCTGGCGCATTGGACGACATCGGATCAGGCGGACTACATGCGCGCGCATGCGCTGCGTGAAAATCCGCTGGTCGCCTATGGCTATCTGTCGATCGGCTGCTTCCCGTGCACGCAGCCGGTGCAGCCGGGCGAAGACGCACGCAGCGGCCGCTGGGCCGGTCATGCCAAGACCGAGTGCGGCATTCACCTGTCGGGACTGGAAGTGTCGCTGACCGACGCATCACTGTAGGGTATGCTGATATTCAGGTGAGGCTGGCCTGCAAACGGCAGCTTCCTGCGCTTCCGGTGCTCACGTACTTCAAGTACGCTCCGCTCCGGTTCTCGGAAGCCGCCATTTTCGGCGCAGCCTGACCTGAATCTCAACACATCCTTGGCTCGTTTGAATATTTAGGACCTTTTTTATGACCGAAACGACGATACCGGAGACCCGGCTCTGGACCCCTGAGGGTTTTCGCGAGGATGAGTGGGCTCATGCCGAAAGTGCGGACGCGCTTTCCGGCAATGGCCGTTTCATCCTGCCGCTGCAGGCGTTCCTCGACCTTGATCCGGAGGTGCGTCGGTCGGCCAAGGAGCGGCTCGGCGTGGTGCTGCAGCCCGGCGATCAGCTCGAGAAGATAGCGGACCTGCTCGACCAGCTGTCGCTGGTGGCGCTGGTCTTCCCGGCCTTCAGCGATGGGCGTTCCTTCTCCAAGGCTGAACTGCTGCGTAGCCGCTACCATTTCGAAGGTGCCGTTCGCGCCACCGGCCAGGTTCTGATCGACCCGTTGCCGCATATGCTGCGGCTGGGCTTCGACGAGTTCGAGATTTCCAACCCGGTGCTGCTGAAACGCCTGGAAGAGGGCCGCACCGGCGGGCTGGGACTCTACTATCAGCCAACCGCTGTGCCGGAGCCAAAGGGGCCGAAATATTCCTGGCGGCGCGTTCGTAACAGCTGACGCAGCGGTAATCGCGCGCGTCTTTACATAGGCCGTAATCGAGCTTTCTCTTGGTCATCCGGACGGAAACATCCGCCGGGTGCGAGGGAGGGAGTCATGGATTTCGACTATGTCATCGCCGGTGGTGGGTCCGCCGGCTGCACGCTTGCCGCGCGGCTGTCCGAAGATTCATCGAAAACGGTCTGCCTGATCGAAGCCGGCGGCGCGGGCAGCAACCTGCTTATCCGCGCGCCGGCAGGCATCATCGCACTGTTGCCGGGCCGGCCGAAGATCAACAACTGGGCGTTCGAGACGGTGCCGCAGCAGGGTCTTGGCGGCCGCAAGGGCTACCAGCCGCGCGGCAAGGCGCTGGGCGGATCCAGCGCCATCAATGCCATGCTCTATACGCGCGGGCACCGCGGCGACTATGACGAATGGGCCGACCTCGGCTGCGACGGCTGGTCATGGGACGAGGTGCTGCCCTATTTCCGACGGGCGGAAGGCAATCAACGCGGCGCTGATGCTCTGCATGGCGGTGACGGGCCGCTGCGGGTTGCCGAGCAGCAAGAGCCACGTCCGCTCTCCCGGGCCTTTGTCGAGGCCTGCGGCGAAAACCAGATCCGCCGCAACGATGATTTCAACGGCGTCGAACAGGAAGGTGCCGGACTTTATCAGGTGACGCAATTCTGGGGTGAACGCCGTAATGGCGAGCGCTGCTCGGCGGCCGCTGCCTATCTGCAACCGGTCATGAACAGGTCGAACCTTACCGTCATCACTGGAGCGCATGCCACGGCGGTCATCCTCGATGGCAAGCGCGCCACCGGCGTGCGGTATCGCGCGGGGAAGGGCGAAGCCGTTGCGAAATCCAGGCGCGAGGTGATCGTCTGCGGTGGCGCCTTCGGTTCGCCTCAGCTCCTGTTGCTGTCGGGCATTGGCCCGGCTGCCGAGCTTGCCATGCATGGTATTCCGGTCATTCATGAACTGCCCGGCGTTGGCAAGAACCTGCAAGACCACCTCGATTTCATCATGGGCTGGACGTCAAAGGATGCCGACATGATGGGTATCGGCCTGCGCGGCCTACCTGGCCTGCTGCGGCACTTGCTGCGCTGGCGGAAAGATGGCGGCGGTATGATCGCCACGCCCTATGCCGAAGGCGGTGCCTTCCTCAAATCCGATCCGGCGATAGAACGGCCCGACCTTCAACTGCATTTCTGCATCGCCATCGTGGATGATCATGGCCGCAAGCTGCATATGGGATATGGCTTTTCCTGCCATGTCTGCGTGCTGCGGCCGCATTCGCGCGGAGAGGTCGGGCTGTCGACTCATGATCCCATGGCACCACCGCGCATTGATCCGCGCTTTCTTTCGGACGAACGGGACGCCGAGCTTTTGCTCAAGGGGGTCAGGATGATGCGCGGTATCCTGGAGGCGCCGGCGCTGGCCAGATATCGCCACAAGGAGATCTACACCGCCGGTGTTTCGAGCGACGCGGAGTTGATGTCCCACATCCGTGCCCGCGCCGACACGATCTATCACCCGGTTGGCACCTGCAAGATGGGCGTCGACGAGATGGCGGTGGTCGATCCGCAATTGCGGGTCCACAGGCTTGAGGCCTTGCGCGTCGTCGATGCCTCGGTGATGCCGACACTGATCGGCGGCAACACCAACGCGCCGACCATCATGATCGCCGAAAAGGCCGCAGATATGATCAAGGCAGCGGCCTGACTGCCGCTTTGGTCGAACCAGCGGTGCTGTTTTCGTTAGAAGCAAGACTGCCTGGAGCGTCTTTGGCAGAGAATGAAGAAAACTGGTCGTACCAATTGTGCGATTTACACTTTCCCTTTCGCTGTCCTGCCCTTAGGATAGGTCTATTATTTCACGACCCGAAATAAATATGGCCACAAGGGAGGAACCGGGAATGGCTGGCAAGAAAATATTGATGCTCGTTGGCGAGTTCAGCGAGGAGTATGAGATTTTCGTCTTTGAACAGGCCATGCATGCCGTCGGCCACACGGTGCATGTCGTCTGCCCGGACAAGAAGGCGGGCGATGTCCTGAAAACCTCGCTGCACGACTTCGAAGGCCATCAGACCTATACGGAAAAGCTTGGCCACGACTACATCCTCAACAAGACGTTTTCCGAGGTGGATCCGGCCCAATACGATGCCGTCTACGCGGCGGGTGGGCGCGGTCCCGAATACATTCGTATCGACAAGCGGGTGCAGGCTCTGGTGCGGCATTTCCACGAAGCCGGCAAGCCGATCTTCACCATCTGCCATGGGGTGCAAATCCTGATCGCCGTCGACGGCGTGGTGCGGGGCAGGGAAGTGGCGGCACTACACTATTGCGAGCCGGAAGTGACGCTGGCCGGCGGCATCTATATCGACGTGGCGCCGACCGGCGCCCATGTCGACGGCAATCTCGTGTCAGCCAAGGGCTGGCCCGGCCTGTCCAACTTCATCCGTGAATGCCTGAAGGTGCTTGGCACCGAGATCCGCCATGGCGAGATCCTGATGCGCGACGAGCGCCAGGCGGCCTGAACAGGGCGTTTGCTTCCGCCGCCGCGCCACGGCGCGGCGGTCGGTCTACAGCGTCGCTCGTGCTTCGCGGAACGACACCAGCTTGCGGCGGTTTTCGTCCCACAATGCCAGTTTGACGCAACGCAGGCTGTCGAGCAGCGTGACGCGACCGATGCCGCGCAACTCCGGATAATCGCGCAGCACTTCCTGTAGCCGGTAGCCCGGCACCTTGGCCGAGAGGTGGTGGACGTGGTGGACGCCGATGTTGCCGGTGAACCAGTTCAGCACCGGCGGTAGGTCGTAATAGGACGAGCCATGCAGGGCGGCATGCTGGAACTCCCAGTCATCATCCTTTGCCCATTCCGTCTCCTCGAACTGGTGCTGGACGTAGAACAGCCAGATGCCGGCCGAGCCGGCGAGAATGACGATCGGCAGATGGACAACCAGGAACGCACCGGGGCCGACGGCCCAGATGAGAAGGGCTGCCGCAAGCGCGATGGCGAGGTTGGTGGTCATCGACGACACCCAGGGCGTCAGGCCGCCGCGCATCATGCCGATGGGCAGCCTTTGCGAGAAGATGAACAGCCAGATCGGTCCCAGCCCGAACATCACCAGCGGGTGGCGATAAAGGCGGTAGGCGAGGCGGCCTCGCCAGGACAATTGCCGGTATTCGGCAACGGTCAGCGTCCGGATGTCGCCCATGCCGCGCTCATCGAGATTGCCGGCGCTGGCATGATGTGTCGCGTGGGCGCGCCGCCAGCAATCATAGGGCGTCAGCGTCAGGACGCCGAGCGCGCGGCCGATCCAGTCGTCGGCGTATCGATTGGCGAAGAAAGAGCCATGGCCGCAATCGTGCTGGATCATGAAGATGCGCACCAGGAACCCGGCCGCCGGCAGGATCAGGATCAGCCCCCACCAATGGCCATAGGCATAGGCCGCCGAGGACAGCGCCCAAAGCGTGGCGAACGGAATGAGGGTGATGGCGAGTTCGATGGCGCTGCGTCGCCGATCCGGCTTCTTGTAGCGCGCCAGAATCTTCAGCCAGGCGCGCTTGCTGTTGGCGGCCGCATCGGGGGAAATCATGTTCATCAGGAAGCATAAGCGGGGCGTGTGGCCGCCGCAAGGCAACCTTCACGCAAAATTACTGTGCGTAATTGTCGCGACAGGCGCTCCTGGGTAGGTCCTCCAGAGCCCTGAGAGGCCGGGATGCCCGGCCGGGGTGCCCCCTATTGGCGGCCACCACCGAGGCTTTTGCTCTCCATCCGATCGAGATGGTCAAGCAACTCCCTGAAGTGATTGGGAATGTCGGCTTCGGCACGGAAAGCCGGCAAGGTGCGCAGAAAGCGCGTCATCGCCTCGGCACCGAACTGGCGCCTGACTTCGGTGGCGAGCTTTTCTCCTTTTTCGGCCTTGTCGCGGGTCATCACTACAATATCCTGTGTCGGCTCGGAAACTCCTCCAGCAAGGGAATGGTTCCCTCATCACGCTTCTGTGGCAAGCCAAGCCGGCAGTTTTGGTAAAATTTGAATTAAAATCGAAGGATCGCCATTGATCGCCGCTCATTTCCGGCCAAAGGCCTAACGGTCGCTTACCCCTTGATTTTTGGCTTCCAAACCTCGATATCGGGCACAAAATCCATACCATTCGAGATGACGGGAAACGGCGATGAGCGACCAGACAAAAGACGAACGCGCGCCCAGTGAAGCCGAGGCGGCCGAGGCCAATGCCGAGCGCACGGAAGGCAGCATTGACGGCGATTATGAAGCGCTTGTGCGGCTGCTGAAGGAAAATGAAGAGCTGAAGGACCGCGCGCTGCGCGTCGCGGCCGAGATGGAGAACCTGCGCCGCCGCACCGCGCGCGACGTGCACGACGCGCGCACCTATGCGGTTGCGAATTTCGCCCGCGACATGCTGTCGGTGTCGGACAATCTGCGCCGCGCGCTGGACGCCATTCCGGCGGAGGCCAAGGCGTCGGGTGACGCCGGCTTCAAGGCGCTGATCGAAGGCGTCGACCTGACCGAGCGCGCCATGCTGTCGGCGCTGGAACGGCACGGGGTCAAGAAACTCGCTCCGGAAGGCGAGAAGTTCGATCCCAATTTCCACCAGGCCATGTTCGAAGTACCCAATCCCGATGTCCCGGCCAACACCGTGGTCCAGGTCGTGCAGCCGGGCTATTCGATTGGTGAGCGCGTGCTGCGTCCGGCCATGGTCGGCGTCGCCAAGGGCGGCCCGAAAGTCGCCGCCGAGGCGCCGGTCGAGCCGGGGCCGGTGAATGACGAGGCGGAGAAGGATGCGTGATAGCGAGTAGCGAATAGCGAGTAGGGAAATAGTTGATAGCGGCCAACTGGCTTCGTGCTATTCCCTATTCGCTACTCACTACTTGCTATTCGCTCACTCATGCATCCCATCGCCCTTCTCGACTATGCCGGCGTCGCCGTTTTTGCGGCGACCGGGGCGTTGGCGGCTTCGCGTAAGCAGCTCGACATTATCGGGTTCCTGTTCCTGGCCAGCGTCACCGGCATTGGCGGAGGGACCTTTCGTGATCTCATCCTCAATGTGCCGGTCTTCTGGGTGGGAAACCGCGACTATGTGCTGATCTGCGCTGTCGTGGCGGTTCTGGTCTTCTTCACCGCGCACCGCGTCGAATCCCGCTACAAGCTGTTGCTGTGGCTCGACGCCATCGGGCTGGCCGCCTTTTCGGTGATGGGCGCGGCAAAAGGCCTGGCAATCACCGGTTCGCCGGTGGTTTCGATCATCACCGGCATGCTCACCGCGACCTTCGGTGGCATATTGCGCGATCTCCTGGCCGGCGAGCCATCGGTGCTGCTGAGGCCGGAAATCTACGTCACGGCCGCCCTGGCGGGCGCCGCCATCTTCACACTGGGCGATGTCACCGGATTGCCGCAGATCGTCTCGGGGCTGGCCGGCTTCGTCGTGGCACTCGCCGTACGCGGCGGCGCGCTGCGTTTCGGCTGGTCGTTTCCGTCCTACAAGAGCCGGCCCGGCCGACGGCCGGAAGATATTCCGTGAAAAGAAGTGAGTAGCGAATAGGGAGTAGCGAATAGGGATAGCAGTCCTCGGGATTGCGGCGTAGCTCTCGCTATTCGCTATTCGCTATTCGCTATTCGCTATTCGCTATTCGCTATTCGCTATTCGCTATTCGCTACGCCGCGAAGCGCTGCGCTTCGCCGCCATAATAGTTGACGTAGCGGGCGCCGATCTCCTTGACCGGCATCACCACGAAGACGTCGACGGTCGAGAATTCGCGGTCGATGACGCAGCCATCGCCGATGCGGGCGCCGACCCTCAGATAGCCCTTGACCAGAGGCGGCATTGCCGCGATCGCTGCTTTGGCATTGACCGCCTCGATCGGCATCAGATCCATGGAGCAGTACCGATCGGAAACCGCGCGCACGTCCCAGGCGGAGTTGGTGCGGCAGTGATGGGCAAGATAGGTGAGCGCCTCCGCGTGAGCGGCCGGCACGGTGCCATGGAAGGAAGCGCAGCCGGTCATCACGCCGATTTCGTAGTGGTTGATGTAGGCCCAGATGCCTTGCCACAGCGCCTCGATGGTGCGCTTCGAACGGTATTGCGGCAAAACGCAGGAGCGGCCGAGTTCGAGAAAACGCTGGCCGGGATGACGGGCGATGAGCTTGGTCAGCTCGAACTCGCCTTCGGAATAGAAGCCGCCGGCGGTGGCCGCGATTTCTTGCCGCAGCAGGCGATAGGTACCGACGATACGGCGATGTTCGGGACCGGAAAGCGTCGTATCCAGGACCAGAAGATGATCGCAGAGCGGATCGAAGCGGTCGGCGTCGCGACGGTCCTGCGCCTGGAAGAGGTCCTTCCGGGCGCCAAGCTCGTCGTAAAATACCCGGTAGCGCACTTCCTGCGCGGCCGCGATCTCGGCCTCGTTGCGGGCGAGCCGCACTTCGAGATTGCCGATACGGCCGAGTGCTGCGCCTTTTATGACGGAATCGACATTACGTCCGGCAAGCAAGGCGCTGCTGGCGTTTGGCCGAGTGTCACATTCCGGCATAACTGTATGCACGAGTGATTCTCCTTCGAGCCATCCCTCTTGGCACGGGGATACGGTGTAGGTGCAACAGGATTGTGACAGTACCGTGATACGGCGTCGCGGGCAATACTTCGTCGGCTGGCGAAAACGGTCAACCGGCTACGTTCGGTGAGGAGAGCCGAGGCATGTCTCGTCCGCGCGAACCCCATGCGTAGCGCTCAAGGTCCTTGTTTTCATGCACATCGTCCTCGCAAATCGGCGGTCACTGTTGAGTGACATGCATCAACCGCACGGATGGAAAAAGCAGATCAAGCGGCGACCTGGCCCTCGACGGCATTGACCAGCGCGTCGGGGTCGAGCGGCTTGGTGACGAAGCCGCTGGCGCCATGGGCGAGCACCGCATGGCGGGTCTTTTCCTGGCTGTCGGCCGACAGCACCATGATCGGTACGGGCGGCGCTGATATTTCCTCCTCATGGCGGCGGATCGCGGCAATGGCGTCCAGCCCGTCCATGATCGGCATATGCAGGTCCATCAGCACAACGTCGAAGCGGTGCTTGTGCCCGGCGCCAGTGACGGCTTCGACGGCGGCTTTGCCATTGCCGACCACCTTGACGCGGTGCCCCGCCTTCAACAGCGTGGCGCGGGCCAGCATGGCATTGATGTCGTTGTCTTCGGCGATCAGCACGGACAGGCCTTGCTGGCGGTCGCTTGAGGCGCGAAGCGCCGGGGTGCGGCGCTTTTCCGGCTGTGGCTGGGCAAGGGCCGGTGCATGGCTGGTCAAAAGGACACGCAAAAGTGTTCCACCGCGCACCGGTCGGGCCAGGAAGGTCGCGTAGCCGCTGGCGCGGAACTCGCCAAGCATGCCGCGGTCGGTCGGCGCGATCAGCGTGATGGCTTCGCAATCGGAAAAGCCGCTTTGGCGCAACCGCTTGAGCACTCTCCCGTCGCTCTCCTCCATGGCCGCGTCGACCAGAAGCACGTCGCAGCCCTCGGCCAAGGGCGCGGCCTGCGCCACGGTGGTGGCGATACCGGCCGTGCCGCCATTGGCGCGGATGGTGCGGGCGATGGCGTCGGCCTCGACGGCGTTCCTGGACAGGATCACCGCGCGCCTGCCGGCGAGCACGTTCTGCCGGCCCTGCGGCGCCCCGGTGGCCTCCGTGGCCGGGATTTCGAAGACGAATTCCGATCCTTGGCCAAGCCGGCTGGAGACCGAAATCGTGCCGCCCATGGCAGCCACCAGGCGCTTGGAGATGGCAAGTCCCAGCCCCGCCCCGCCATGCGCGCGCTCGAGGTGCCGTCGGCCTGCTCGAACTCCTCGAAGATGCGCTCCATGTCCTCCTCGCGCAGGCCGGGGCCGGTGTCGGTGATGGTGAAACAGATGCGGTCGCTGGTCTCGGTGCGGGCGCGCGCGACGCTGACCAGCACGCCGCCGCTGTCGGTGAACTTGATGGCGTTGCCGATCAGGTTGAGCAACACCTGCCTGACGCGGCCCGGATCGGCGGTGATCAATTGCGGTACATCCGGTTCGACATGGCAGCCGAGGCCGATACCCTTGGCGAAGGCGCGCGCGGCGAGCAATTCGACGATGTTGTCGGCGATCTCGCGCACCGACATTGGCTGCGGTTCCGGATCGAAACGACCGGCCTCGATCTTGGAATAGTCGAGCAGGTCCTCGATCAGGGCGAGCAAGGCGCTGGCCGAGGTCGAGATGGCGCCGACATAGGTCTGCTGTTCCGGCGACAGGCTGGTGTCGGCCAGGAGCCTCGCCATGCCCATGATGCCGTTCATCGGCGTGCGGATTTCATGGCTGACGGTGGCGAGAAAGCGCGATTTGGCCTGGCTTGCGTATTCGGCCCGCTCACGCGCGGTGATTAGCGAGGATTCGGCGCGCTTGCGGGCGGTGATGTCGCGGGCGATGGCGCGATGCGAAACCGCTCCGCTCTCCTTGTCGCGTACCGACAGTTCGATCCACGAGAACCAGCGCGGGCCGCTTGGCGTGCGGATGGCAACGTCGGTGGAACTCAGGCACTCATGGTCGGAAAAGGCGGCGTCGGGCACGATGCCGACTTCGACCCCGAGTTCGGCCAAGGTCTTGCCGGCAAGGTCGCGCTGATCGGTTTCGACCAGATCGGCGAACACCTTGTTGGCATAGACGATGTAACCGTCGCGGTCGCGATGGATGACGAGATCGCCAAGCGCGTCGATGAGACCGCGAAAGCGCTCCTCGCTTTCCTGCATTTCCCACATGCGGTCGGCCAGCGTCTCGATCTCGGCGCGGCTGCGGGCGGTGGTCTCGTCCAGCAGCACCACGGTCCGGTGGACGCTGCGCCTGGCATGCAGATGCAGGCCAAGGCCGGCGAGGCCGGTGGCCAGCAAGGCGAGGCTGATGAAGATCGGCGCCCCGGTCAGATGCGCGAGGCCCGCCAGAACCATGATGGCAACGAAGGTGAGCAGCGGCAGGCTTTCCCGACTGGCCAATGGCTGCTCGGGCACCAGCGGCGGCGCGGCGATAAACCGCCGCGCCGGCGCCGGAACCGCATCGACATCGTCGCCTTTGTTTGCCTGCTGGCTGTCGGATTCCGCGATCATGCGAAACCCTTGCCAGACAGAGATTATGGAAAATTGCGGCGGATCGTTCGAATTTTAGCGGATAGGGCGTTTTTACCCCGGTAGCGGCGGATTTGCCACCGGATCTGGCAATTCCGTCCGCTGCGTGCGACCGGCCAGGCGGGTCTACATGTCGACGACGACGCGTCCGCGGATCTTGCCGTCGACGATATCGCGCGCGGCATCGATGATGCCGCCGAAGCCGATGGTCGTGGACAGGCTGGCGAGCTTCTCCAGGTCGAGATCGGCGCCGATGCGCCGCCAGGCCTCCAGGCGCACAGCCTTCGGCGCCATCACCGAATCGATGCCGAGCAGCGAGACGCCGCGCAGGATGAAGGGGGCGACGCTCGACGGCAGATCCATGCCGCCGGCCAGGCCGCAAGCCGCAACCGCGCCGCCATAGGAGGTCATCGACAGCACATTGGCCAGCGTGTGGCTGCCGACCGAATCGATGCCGCCGGCCCAGCGTTCCTTGGCCAGTGGCTTGGCGGGCTGGCTGAGTTCGTCGCGCGAGATCACCTCGGCGGCGCCGAGGTTGATCAGATAGGGGCTTTCGGCATTGCGCCCCGTCGACGCAATGACATGGTAGCCGAGGCTGGACAGGATGGAGACCGCGACCGAACCGACGCCGCCGGCGGCACCCGTCACCACCACCGGGCCGCGGTCGGGCAGGATGCCGTGCCGCTCCAGCGCCATGACGCAGAGCATGGCGGTATAGCCGGCGGTGCCGACCGCCATCGCGTCATGCGCACTGATGCCTTGCGGCAGCGGCACCAGCCAGTCGCCCTTGACGCGGGCACGCCCGGCATAGGCGCCGAAATGCGTCTCGCCGACACCCCAGCCATTCAGGATGACCTTGTCTCCCTTGCGCCAGTCGGGATTGGAGGACGAGATGACCGTGCCGGCGAAGTCGATGCCCGGCACCAGCGGCCAGCGGCGGACCACCGGCGCCTTGCCCGTGATGGCCAGTCCATCCTTGTAGTTCACCGTCGTCGCCTCGACCGCGACGGTGACGTCGCCCTCCATCAGGTCGGCGTCGGTGAGGTCGGTCACGGCGACCGACTGCTTCTTGTCGGCGTCGCGCGAGACGAGGATGGCTTTGAAGGTTTCGGACATCTTTTTCTCCGCGAGCTGGCTTGGCGTCCTGGACTGTGCGGCGATGGCCGCGTGGGGTCAATCTTTGGAAGGCTTGGCGTTCGAAGACTTGGCGTTCGAAGACTTGGCATTCGAAGTCTTGGGCTCGCGCCGCCAGCCGATGAGTTCGTCGAAGACGACCAGGGCCGCGCCCACGGAAATGAAGGCATCGGCGAGGTTGAAGACGGCAAAGGACCAGACCGGCGTGTGGAACAGGATGTAGTCGATGACGTGGCCGTAGACGGCGCGGTCGATCAGATTGCCCAGCGCGCCGCCGATGATCAGGGCAAAGCCGGTGCGGGCAATGACATGGGCCGATGGTGTGCGGGTGGCAAGGTAGAGCACGAAGGCGACGACCAGCACGGCGATGACCACCAGGCCGGTGTCACCAAAGGAGGAGAACATCGAGAAGGCGATGCCGGTGTTGTAGGTGCGAAACAGCGCCAGGAACGGCACCAGATCGAGCTTCTCCTGGAAGGGCAGGCCGGTCTCGACCAGATGTTTTATCCACTGATCGAGCGCGATTGCCGCGACAACGAGCAGCGCGTAGGGGGACCATGATCTCACGGGCGGGCAACCTTCATTGCTGGTCGGCGATTGGTTCGAGCTTCAGCGCGCCGCGCCGGATCTCGAACAGCATGATGCCGGTGGCGACGGCGAGATTGAGCGAATCGGCGCGGCCCGCCTGCGGAATCCTGAGCAGCCTGTCGCAACTCGCCGCCAGGCTTTCCGGCAGGCCCTGCTGCTCATTGCCCATCATCAGCAGCACCGGTCCGCGAGAAAAATCGACAGAGCGGTAGTCGACCGCACCCATTAGATGGGTGCCGGCGACGAGGCCCGAAAAGCCGCCGCGCCAGGCAAGGAAAGCCTCGGTCGTTGCCTTCGCCACCGGCACGGCGAAAATCGACCCCATCGTGGCGCGCACCGTCTCGACGGAAAACGGATCGGTGGTGTCGCCGACCAGGATGACGCCCTTGGCGCCGACGGCATCGACGGTGCGGATGACAGTGCCGAGATTGCCGGGGTCACGCACCCGATCGAGCGCCACCCAGACATCGCCATTGTCGGCACGGATTTCCCTGAGGGCCAGGAATTTCTGCGTGAAGACGCCGACCACCATTTGCGGATTATCGCGGCGGGTGATGGCGACAAGCACCTTTTCCGACACTTCGAGCACCGTGCCGCCGGCGGCTACCGTGCGCGCCGCGACCTTTTCCACGGCGGCATTGCCGCGTCCGGCCTTGGCGAACACCAGCGTCCTGATCTGCCAGCCCAGGTCGAGCGCATCGATGACCAGCTTCAGCCCCTCGGCCATGAAGGCGTTCTGCTGGTCGCGGAACTTCTTCAAGGCGAGTGCCTTGATGTCCTTGATCAGCGGATTGGCGAGGCTGGTGACTTCCTTCACCTGGCCGGGTGCGCCGACGTGCCGCTCGTTCATTCAGGACTCCCGGGCATTCAGGCCACCCAGCGCGAAAACAGTGAGGTCGAAAGCGCCCTGCCGGCGGACTTTTCGCGGATGATCAGCTCACCCGACTCGACCCTGCCGCCCATGCCGGCAAAGGTATCGCGCATTAAGGCATGGATGGCGAAGAAGGAGGCGCGGATCGAATAGGCGGTCAGCACCACGGCAAGCGGCTTTGGGGTCAGGATCGCGCGGCAGAGGTCGGTCAGATCCGGCAGGTCCTCGAACAATTGCCAGACCTCGCCCTTGGGGCGCGGCCATAGGCCGGCGGGTCGAACAGGATGATGTCGTAGCGGCTGCCGCGGCGCTCTTCGCGCTCGGCGAATTTCACCGCGTCGTCGACGATCCAGCGGATCGGCTTGCCGCCAAGCCCTGCCATCTCCTGGTTTTCACGCGCCCAGCCGATCGCCTTCTTCGAGGCATCGACATGGGTGACTTCGGCGCCGGCACGGGCCGCCACCAGCGAGGCGAGGCCGGTATAGCCGAACAGGTTGAGCACCTTGACCGGCCGCTTCGCCGCCGCGATCAGCCCGGCCATATGGTCCCAGTGCGAGGCCTGCTCGGGAAAGACGCCGACATGGCGGAACGAGGTGAAACGGCCGAGATAATCGATGCCGTCATGCTTCATCGGCCAGGTCTCACCGAGCGGCGTCTTCGGGAAACGCCAGCGGCCGATGCCTTCCTCGTCGGTGTCGCCGGTGAAGATGGCGTCGGCACGCTCCCAATCTTTTGCCGGCAAGGCTTTCTGCCAGATCGCCTGGCCCTCGGGCCGGACGATGCGATAAGGGCCGTATTGTTCGAGTTTTTGGCCGGCACCACTGTCGAGCAGTGCGTAATCAGCGTTGGGCGCCACTTCGAGGATTACCGGAAGTTGTTCAGCGGGCAGCGCCCCTTCGCGGCGGGCGAGGATGCGCGGTGCGGATTTCGGTTCGGTGCGATCGTCGTTTCTGATCTCAGCCCGCCCACGCGGCCTGGCGTCCGGCCGTGGGGCCCCACGCGTCTCGTGAGGACGCGCCTCTCCGGCTCCGCCTTTCGCGGGCGGGCGGTTGTCGCGGCGTTTGTCGCGAAAAGACTTCAAGCAGGAGCATCTCCGAGCGGCGTGCCGCTTTTGGCATGAGGACAGCGGCGGTGCAACAAGCGATGGCCCGCAGGTCGATTGGTGCAGCTGGAAGCCTTCGTCTTCGAAGTGGGCGGCGGTGTTGCGGCATCGCGCTTGTTTTTTCGCGCGCTTGGTTTATGAGGGCGCCATTGTTGTTTCTGGAATGGGAGCGAAAGATGACGAGCATCTTCACCGCGCACCCCTCGAGGGTTCCGGCGTAAGCCAGCATTTTGCTGACTGAAGCCGGTCGAACGGATGCCTGACGGCGTCCGGTTTGTGACCTATATCCAGAGTGTTCTTATCATGGGCAATTTTATCGGGGGCCCAGGCCTCCCTTCGTCGTGCGCCGCGCCTGCCGCGCATATCCAGCATTGTTTTTCGCCGCAGACATGGATCGAAGGCGCGGCACTTCAGCAGCTGAAAACCGTCGCGGCCTTGCCCGGCGTCACTTCGGTTGCGGCCTTTCCGGACCTGCATCCCGGCAAATACGGTCCGACCGGCATTGCCGTGTTGTCGCAGCGTCTGCATCCGCAACTGATCGGCAATGACATTGGCTGCGGCATGTCACTGTTCGAGCTCGATCTGCCATTGCGTAAGCTCAGGATCGACAAGGCCGTCGAATGCCTGCGCCGGATCGAAGCCGAAGACATCGATCCGCATGCGGCGCTCGCCGCCTCGGATTTGCCGACGGATCTCTATCCGGAAGCGCTGGGCACGATCGGCGGCGGCAACCATTTCTGCGAGCTGCAGGCGGTCGACCAGGCCGATGTGGCTGGGGAAGGCCTGTTCGATCGCCAGAAGCTTTATCTGCTGGTGCATTCCGGCTCGCGCGGACTTGGTGCCTTTGTCTTCGGACAGATGCTGGATTTCCAGTCGGCAGTGACGGTCGGGCTCGATCCTGAGTCCGCCGCGGGCAGGGACTGGCGTCGCCAGCATGACCTTTGCGTCACCTGGGCGTCGCTCAACCGCCGGCTGATCGCCGAGCGCGCGGCCAGCGCCTTGCGCAGCGAAATCCGGCTGGTGGCCGATGTGCCGCATAACCTTGTCCGCGACCGGGCCGATGGTTTCGTCCACCACAAGGGCTCGGCCGCGGTACGGGCTGGAGATGTCGCACCGATCGCCGGTTCGCGTGCCAGCCTGAGCTATGTCGTGCGGGCACTCGACGCGACGGGTCCGTCGCTGGGCGGCATTTCGCATGGCGCCGGCCGCAAGTACGACCGTGCCACCATGCATGGCCGTGCCGGGCGCAACAGGTCGGAGCGCGACGCTTTGCTGAGAAATGCGTGGGGCGGGCAGTTGATCTGCGACGACCGCAACCTGGTCATCGAGGAAGCGGCTTCCGCCTACAAGGATGCCGGGCAGGTGGTGCAGGATCTTGCCGATGCCGGCCTGGTCGTGACGCTTGCGGCGATGAAACCGCTGGTGACCTACAAGAAGGCGATGGAAGGTCCGCCCGACCGAACGCGCAAGAAGCCATCGCGCGAACGCGTGGCAAGGAGGGCGAACCATGGCCGCGATTGACATGCTCGTCACCTCGGGCAACGGACCGGTCGAATGCCGCATCGCCTTGATGGCGCTGGTCGAGATCATCGAGAAGGAGGCCGATCGGCTTGGTTGCGCGGTCGAGGTCACGTTTGGTCACAGACCGGACCGGCATGGCGCCAAATCCGCCGTGCTGAGCCTCGAGGGCCGCAACGCCGAAGCGCTCGCGCAGGACTATTGCGGCACCGTCAAGTTCGTCTTCAAGAGCCCGGTGCGCCCAGGCCACAAGCGGCAGAACTGGTTCGTCGGTGTGCAGGTGGTGGATCTGGCGGATGCCGCTACCGTTTCGATCGCACCGTCCGATGTCCGTTTCGAAACCTTGCGCGCCGGGGTCCTGGCGGACAGCACCAGAACACCACCGACAGCGCCGTGCGGGCCGTTCACCTGCCAACCGGCATTGTCGTCACCGCCCGCAACGAACGCTCGCAGCACCGCAACAAGGTCATCGCGCTGCGCCGGCTGGAAGCGATGCTGCGTGTCCTTGCCGAGCGTGAGGCTGAAATGTCGAAGACGCAGATGTTCGTGGCCAACAAGGCCCTGGAACGCGGCAACGAGGTCAAGGTGTTCCACCTCTGACGTCGCGGCGGCGTCAAGCTCAGACGGCGGCGCGCCTCGGAGCGAGATATATTATCGTGAAGACTGCAAACCACGAGAATCATGTCCCGCTCCGAACGCCTGCTTGACCTGATCCAGATCCTGCGCCGGCATCGCCGGCCGGTGAGCGGGCGCACGCTTGCCGACGAGATGAGCGTTTCGATCCGCACGCTCTACCGCGACATCGCCACGTTGCAGGGGCAAGGCGCGCCGATCGAGGGCGAGGCGGGGCTGGGCTATGTGCTGAAGCCCGGCTTCATGCTGCCGCCGCTGATGTTCAGCGACGAGGAGATCGAGGCCATCGTGCTCGGATCGCGCTGGGTCGCCAAGCAGCCGGATCGGCGCCTGTCGGCGCGGCCGCCAACGCGCTGGCCAAGATTGCGGCCGTGCTGCCGGATGATTTACGCGAGGATCTCGATGCCTCGACCCTGTTGGTCGGGCCGCCGGCGCAAGCCGTGGAGGGCATCGATCTCGGCACGGTACGGCAGGCCATCCGCAACGAACGAAAACTCGGTTTTATCTATCGCGATGCCGGGGGTGCTGCTTCGCAACGCGTCGTCTGGCCGTTCGCGCTCGGCTTCTTCGACAAGGTACGGGTGATGGTGGCGTGGTGCGAGACGCGGCAGGATTTCCGGCATTTTCGTACCGATCGTATATCCGGCCTCAACGCCATCGATGCGCGCTATCCGCGTCGCCGCCAGGTGCTGCTCAAGGAATGGCGGGCGACGCTCGACAAGCCGCGTGGGTGATGAGGGCTACTGCCAGAATCTGACAGTAGCCTATTCTAAGTTCAGTACGTCGAAGCGCTGAACTTTGGAGAATACGCATGACCACCCCGAATTTCGTCATCCTCTATGTCGACCAGCCGCTGCGGAGCGGCGCCTTCTACAGCGCTCTGCTGGGGCGCGAGCCGGTTGAAAGCGCGCCGACCTTCGTGCTGTTCGTGCTCGACGACGGCTTCAAGCTCGGCCTCTGGTCGCGCCATACGGTCGAGCCGGCAGCGGCGGCCGCAGGTGGCGGTTCCGAGATCGTGTTTGCGCTGGAGACGCCCGAAGCGGTCGACGCCGCACATGCCGACTGGTCGGGGCGCGGGCTGAAGATCCTGCAGACACCGACCGACATGGATTTCGGCCGCACTTTCGTCGCGCTCGATCCCGACAATCACCGCCTGCGCGTCTATTGGCTGTCCGACGGGGAACAGGCTAATGGGGAACAGAAATGAGCGCGTATTGGATCGCGGTGGCGTCGGCGCAGCATGTCCGGTGCGGCCGCGAGGACGGCTTCATGCAGGTCAACCACGGCAAGGCGGCACCGCTACGCCGCGTCAAGCCTGGCGATGGCATCGTCTATTATTCGCCGACCACCGTTTTGGGCGAAAAGGACGGCCTGCAGGCTTTCACGGCAATCGGCACGGTGCGGGAAGGCGAGCCCTATCAAGGCGAAATGGGCGGCGGCTTCACGCCGTTCCGCCGCGATGTCGAGTGGATGGCGGCAGAAGAAGCGCCGATCAAGCCGCTGCTCGACCGGCTGGACTTCACCGCAGGCAAGTCGAACTGGGGGTATCAGCTTCGCTTCGGCCTGTTCGAAATCAACGATCACGATTTTCATCTGATCGCCGAGGCGATGGGTGCCGCGAAGAAGCTTGCCGAGGCTACGGCTTGAGTGCGTTGTAGACGGCAATGCCGGCGGCAAGGTCCTCGAGTGCTGCGCCAACCGACTTGAACAGCGTGATCTCGGTGGAACTTTGGCGTCCCTGTTTCTCGCCGCGCGCCAGTTCGTGCAGGTCGGCAAGGATGGCTTCCGGCTTCAGCACGCCCGACGCAAGCGGGATGACGATGTCGCCGGCCTCCTTGGTGGCGCCGGCGCGGGTGTCGACATAGACGCGGGCGCGCCGGATCGCATCGTCGTCGCTTTCGCGCATGGTCGGCGTGAAACCACCGACCATGTCGACATGAGCCCCCGGCTTCAGCAGCGCGCCCTTGATCAGCGGCTTGGTGGTGATCGTCGCCGAGGAGATGATGTCGGCCTCGCCAAGTTCGGCATCGAGATCACTTGCAGCACTTGCCGCGAAGCCATCGGCGCGCAGATCGGTCGCGACCTTCTCGGCATTGGCCAACGTCCGGTTCCAGATGCGGATGGTCTTGATCGGCCGCACGGCCGAATGCGCTTTGGCGAGAAAGGGTGACAGTGCACCGGCGCCGATCACCAGCAGCCTGGAGGCGTCCTCGCGTGCCAGATAGGAAGCCGCCAGCGCCGAGGCGCAGGCCGTGCGCCACTGGGTCAGCCGCTGGCCGTCGATCAAGGCTTCCGGTTCGCCGGTGGCACCATCGAGCAGGAGATAGAGCCCCATCACCGACGGCTTGCCGATGGCGTTGTTGTCGGGCGAGACAGTGACGATCTTGACGCCGATATGGCCGCCGGAAGACGTGCCGGCGGCGTTGAAATCGGTCCATGCCGGCATCAAGAGCAAGGTCGAGGCCGCACCATCCGGCCGTTCGACCGGGTGATGGTGCCTGACGGGCTGCACCGCACCGTCGCGGAACGCTGTGCGCAACGTCTCGACCAGCCCGGGAAAAGTCAGCGCATGATCGACCTCGGCGGCCGAAATGGTCAGCATGAAAGGCTCCGTGGAAAGAAAGGCGCCGGCCGGCTCATCAATTGGTCGGCTTCGGCAATGCCTGTCCTTGGGCTGACCCTGGGACCGGCCCTTGCGGTGCCGAGGGCGCGCGGCTGACCGCCTGGCGCAGGTTTTCCGCCTCGACGCCGCGCTGGCGCGCCAGCTTGCGGTAGCGGCCCTGCTTGACCCAGGTCGCCAGGCTGCCGACGATCATGCCGATGGCAAGCGCCAGGAACAGGAAAATGAACAGCGGCAAGGTGAGCGTCAGCTTCGGATTGCCGGGATTGAACGGGTCCAGCGTGAAGGCGACGAGTTCGCGGTTGGCGACGGCAAGCGCGATCAGAATGATCGCCAGGGGCACGAAGACCACGATGAGCATGAAACGATTGAGCATTGTGTTTTCCGTCGGAAGCTGGCGCTGAAGGCGCGCCTACTTGCCGCCGTTCAGCCTTTCGCGCAGTTCCTTGCCGGTCTTGAAGAACGGCACCCATTTCTCCTCGACCTCGACGGATTCGCCGGTGCGCGGGTTGCGGCCGGTGCGGGCGGGGCGGTTTTTCACCGAAAAAGCACCGAAGCCGCGCAGCTCGACCCGGTTGCCTTCGGCAAGGGCGTCGGTGATCTCGTCGAAGATCGCGCCGACAATGTTTTCGACGTCGCGCAGGAAAAGATGCGGATTGCGCGTGGCAATAATCTGCACAAGTTCGGACTTGATCATCAGACGGGTCCCCGTGAAAGCAGTTCGGTCGAAATTATGAGGATGATTTTATTGGCTTTTTCAGCTATCCCAAACCGCGCTCAAGGGTGCCAGACGGAAACGAGGCCGTCAAGAAACAAGCGGTCGGCGCCAAGTTCGTGGATGATATCGCCGCTGGAGTCCGGTAGGCCGACCGCGCTGCCGACCATTTTCACCATGGCTTTTGACCACAGGAAGCTGCCGCGCCGGTCCGTATCCTTCCATTCGACCACCTTGAGCTTGGCGTCGACACCCTTGGTCGCCAGCCAGTCGACCGCCTCGGTCTCGCCGCCGACGGCGTCGATCAGCCCGTTGGCGACACCCTGGCGGCCGGTGAAGATCGACCCGTCGGCGAGCGCCAGCGCCTGTTCGTGGGTCATCTTGCGGCGTTCGGCGACGATGCCGACGAACCAGTCGTAGCTGTCGAGGATAAGCTTGCGGACCATGGCGCGCTCGTCGTCATTGGTCGGCTTGAAGGGAGACGGCGAGGCCTTGAGCGGCGAGGATTTCACCTCCTCCAGCTTGACGCCGAGCTTGTCCATCAGGCCGCTGACGTCAGGATACTGGATCAGCACGCCGATCGAGCCGACGATCGAGGTCTTGCGGGCGACAATGTGGTCGGCGGCACTTGCGATCATATAGCCCGCCGATGCGGCGAGCGTGCCGACCTCGGCCACGACAGGTTTGTCGGCGGCCACCTTGCGCACTTCCTCGTAGATGGATTCACCACCAACGGTGGTGCCGCCGGGTGAATCGATCGCCAGGATCACGCCCTTCACCTTCGACGATTTGCGGATGCTCTCCAGCCGCTTGATGAGCTCCTCGTCCTCGGTGATCGTGCCTTCGATCCTGACCTTGGCGATATGGTCGACAGACGAGCCGCCAAGATCGTCGCGATAGAACCAGGCCGACAGCGCAATCACCCCGATTGCCACGATGCCGATGGCCGCAACACGCCAGAATGTCAGCTTGCGCCGCAAACGGCGGCGGTCGATCAGGTCGTCGGCTCTCAATGCCATGGTCAGCCTCACAGTCGGCGGGAAGAGACGCTTTTAGACCATGAAGTCCTCATCGGGAAGCAGTTCCGTCTTGCCCATGGCGCGGCAATCCGCCCGCCGCGATCCCAACGCTGTCTGTTTTGTGACTGGCCTGCGCAAGGGACGCAAGGTAAAGGGGAGCAACGGCGGCGATGAAAAAACGGCGCAAGGACGTTCATTTCTGCTATGAAGTGGCGGCTGTTGTGCCGACCTCGTTTTCGTTTGTACAACAACAGTTGTCACATTTTTGCGGTTTTCGTGGGCTTGTGCTTGCTTGAGGGCGCCGGCCCCCCCACCTATAGGCGGTGCTCGCTGGCGGGCAGGGGTTTAGAAGAAAGCAGTCATGTTAGCGCGATCGAATGAACCGACCAGCCCCGAGATGGAGTTGGCTCCCCCGGCGGATGGCTGGGAGCGGGGCGATGCGTTCGACCGCGCCCAGCGTCATTCGCGCCGTGTGCGCGTGCTCAAATTCGCCGTGCCCCTGGCCGCGGCGCTAATCGCCGTCGCCTTTCCGGTCTATTCCTATCTGGCCGCACCGGTCTCCGTCGCGGTGCAGGCCGAAGGCGCCGCCTTTTCCAACGGCAAGCTGGTGATGGCCAATCCCAAGCTCAACGGCTTCACCAAGCAGAAGCAGCCCTATTCGATGACCGCCCTGCGGGCGATACAGGATGTCAACACGCAAGGCATCATCGAACTCGAAGGCATAGACGCCAAGGTGCCGGTCGGTCCGGACAATGTCGCCGCGATCAAAGCTTCGCGCGGTACCTACGATCGCGACGGCAATACGATGAAAATGACCAGCGACGTCACGATCACCACGACCGACGGCATGCGAGCCAAGTTCAAATCGGTCTTCCTCGACATGGGCAAAGGCACTATGAAGACGGATGATCCCGTCGACGTCAGCAGTGGCGGGTCGCAGATCACAGCGAATTCCCTGTCGGTCCAGGACAATGGCAAGGTCCTGGTGTTCGAGAACAGGGTGCGCGTCAACATCGATCCCGCCAGTGCGAAGGCGGCTGAGGCAAAGGGCGAAGAAGCGAATGTGGCTCAATAGTTCGACACGGCTTGCGGCCGCAACTTCGGCGTTGCTCCTGCTGAGCCTTGTGCCGTCGCTGGCGCAGTCCAGCGCCACCAGTCAGGTATCAGGCCTCAAACTGTCTGGCGACAAGCCGATCCAGATCGAAAGCGACAAGCTTGAAGTCCGGCAGGCCGAAAATGTCGCCATCTTCACGGGCAATGTCACCGTCGTCCAAGGGCCGACGCTGATGAAGGCCGGCAAGATGATGGTCTATTATATCAAGGATCCCAATGCCGCGGCCAAGGGCACGGAAGCCGCGGGCGCGGCGATGACGGGCTCGGCCAACATCGACCATCTGGAGATCTCCGACAAGATCTACATCAAGTCGGATCAGCAGGTCGCGACCGGCGATCAGGGCAGCTTCGATATGAAGAGTCAGGTGCTGGTGCTTTCGGGCAAGAAGGTCGTTCTGTCGCAGAACGACAACGTCCTGGTCGGCTGCAAGCTGACCGTCCAGATGAAAAGCGGGCTGGCCCAGGTTGATCCATGCTCTGGGCAGCGTGTCCAGATGTCGATCACGCCGCCGCCGAAATCGGGAGCGACGAACCCCTGATGGCCAGCCTGTCATCGCTGACGGCGCGTCTTCCGGGACGAGCCGCGGCTAAGGTTTCGGCTCCGGCCACGATCACCGTCGACAAGGCGAAGTTCAAGGGAACCTTGATCGCCAAGGGCCTGACCAAGAGCTACAAGGGCCGCAAAGTCGTCAGCGGCGTTACGCTCGGCGTGCGTGCCGGCGAGGCCGTCGGTCTGCTCGGCCCCAACGGCGCCGGCAAGACGACCTGTTTCTACATGGTCACCGGCCTGGTGCCGGTGGATGAAGGCACGATCGAGATCGACGGCTTCGACGTCACCTCGATGCCGATGTATCGTCGCGCGCGTCTCGGCATCGGTTATCTGCCGCAGGAGGCGTCGATCTTCCGCGGCCTCAATGTCGAGCAGAATATCCGCGCCGTGCTCGAAGTGGTCGAAAAGGACCGCAAGGTGCGCGAGCGCAATCTCGACGAACTGCTCGAGGAATTCCACATCAGCCATCTGCGCAAGGCGCCATCCATGTCGCTCTCTGGCGGCGAGCGGCGGCGCCTGGAAATCGCGCGCGCGCTGGCGACGCGCCCGGCCTACATGCTGCTCGACGAGCCCTTTGCCGGCATCGATCCGATCGCTGTTGCCGATATCCAGCAGTTGGTGCGTCACCTGACCGCACGCGGCATCGGTGTCCTCATCACCGACCACAATGTGCGCGAGACGCTCGGCCTGATCGACCGCGCCTACATCATCCATGCCGGTCAGGTGCTGACCCATGGCCGCGCCGACGAGGTGGTGGCAAACCCGGATGTGCGGCGGCTTTACCTCGGCGAGGGTTTTACGCTCTGACTCTCTTTTCCCGCGCAATTGCGGACTGCAACACACTTGGCCTGGAATTGCCTTGGGCGTGAAATTTGTTTCCTGACACGATTTTTTGCGTGTGACGGCCTGATTTTCGGCGATTTTGCTCCGAGATAACGCTCCGGTAAGCGGCTTTTGCTAGGCTTTGCCTTGACAAGCAAAAGCCGGGCCAGTTTCTATGGTCGGCCGCGAAATTTGCGGCAAGTCAGGACGCGTAGAGGAGGCGTTTGAAACCGAACCATGGCGTTGGCGGCGAAACTACAGCTCCGACAGTCGCAGTCGCTGGTGATGACGCCGCAGCTGATGCAGTCGATTCGGCTGCTGCAGTTCACCCATGTCGAACTCGAGCACTTCATCGACGAGGAAATCGAGCGCAACCCGCTTCTGGAGCGCGCCGAGCCGCAGGATGACGCGGCGAGCGACCAGGCGCAGAAGATCGATGCGGAGCCGCAAGCGGCCGTCGAGGGCGACTGGTTCGAGAACGAGGCGGGATGGAGCGCCGAGGCGATCTCGGAGAAGCTCGATACGTCGCTGGAGAACCTGTTTCCCGACGATCCCGGCACCAGCGAGCGGCTCGGACCCGACCTGACGGCGCAATGGAAATCGGCTTCCGGCAATGGCGGCGGCTCCTCGTCCGAGGGGCTCGACGCCGGCGACATGGCGGCGGGCGCCATCACCTTGCGCGACCATGTCGGCGAGCAAGTCGCACTCGCCTTCGCCGATCCCGCGGCGCGCCTGATCGCGGCCGACCTCGCCGACGGGCTCGACGAGACCGGTTATCTACGCGCCGACCTGCCCGAAGTCGCCGCGCGCCTGGGCACTGACGCAGCGGCCGTGGCCAAGGTGCTGGCGGTGTGCCAGACTTTCGATCCGGCCGGCCTGTTCGCCCGCGACCTTGCCGAATGCCTATCGCTGCAGCTTGCGGTGCGCGACCGCCTCGACCCGGCGATGAAGGCCCTGGTTGCCAATCTCGAGCTCCTGGCGCGACGCGATTTCCAGACGTTGAAGCGGATCTGCGGCGTTGACGAAGAGGATTTGCTCGACATGCTGGCCGAGATCCGGGCACTCGACCCGCGCCCGGGCATGGCGTTTTCGGGCGGCGCCAGCGACGCCATCGTCGCCATCGTCGCCGATGTCGAGGTGCGCGCGGCCAATGACGGCAGCTGGACCGTCGAACTCAACGCTGAAACACTGCCGCGCGTGCTGGTCGACCATATCTATTTCGCCCAGGTGTCGCCGCACGCGAAGAACCAGGCGGAAAAGGATTTCCTGGCCGAGTGCCTGCAAAACGCCAACTGGCTGACGCGCAGCCTCGACCAGCGGGCAAAGACGATCCTCAAAGTGGCCTCGGAAATCGTGCGCCAACAGGATGCGTTCCTGGTCCATGGCGTGCGCCAGCTGAAGCCGCTCAATTTGCGCACGGTGGCCGACGCCATCGGCATGCACGAATCGACCGTCAGCCGCGTCACCGCCAACAAATACATGCTGACCCCGCGCGGCGTGTTCGAACTGCGCTATTTCTTCACCGCCTCGATCGCCGCGTCGGGCGGCGGCGACGCGCATTCCTCAGAGGCGGTGCGGGATCGTATCAAGCAGCTGATCGACGAGGAGAAACCCGTCGATGTACTTTCGGACGACGCGATCGTCGACATGCTCAAGGAGAGCGGCGTCGATATCGCCCGGCGCACGGTCGCCAAGTATCGGGAAGGCATGAATATTCCGTCTTCGGTGCAGCGCCGGCGCGAGAAGCGGGCGCTCGCCAGCGCAGGGCGTTAAAGCAATTCCAGGAAAAGTGTGAAGCGGTTTTCCCACAGGAATTGCGTCAAACAAAGAATTCCCGATTTTCCACAGCTTTCGAGCTTCATTGACAAGCCGCGGGAAGTGGCTAGAAGCCCGCCCGCATGAGACGGGCCCGATGCCCGCTAGCGGATGGTCCGTCACGACAATGGCCTCGGGACGGTCAAAAGGGCGGCTTGTGATCAACCGGAAAGTTCGGATTTAAATCGGCGCGAGTGACGCCGCAAAGCTTGTGCGCACGGATCACGAGTATAAACTCGGGCCAGTTTGAAGCCTGAGCAAGGAAGGTCAGTTTTCAGATGAATCTGCGCATATCGGGAAAACACATGGATATCGGCGATGCGTTCCGCACACGCATCAACGATCGTGTCGGCGAAGCGATCGGCAAATATTTCGATCGCGGTTTTGCGGGACACGTCACCGTCATCAAATCGGGTTCACGCTATT
Source organism: Mesorhizobium huakuii (assembly GCF_014189455.1). Classification (NCBI taxonomy): domain Bacteria; kingdom Pseudomonadati; phylum Pseudomonadota; class Alphaproteobacteria; order Hyphomicrobiales; family Phyllobacteriaceae; genus Mesorhizobium; species Mesorhizobium huakuii. Next base: position 1,814,215 of record NZ_CP050296.1, on the reverse strand, counting down.
CGGCGGATTGCATGATCCGGCTGGATTCCGGCGCTTCGCTGCAGGCCACGGGCGATGCCCAGGATCCGACGCTCGCCTTCGAGGCCGCGGCTGATCGGCTGGAGACCCGGCTTCGGCGCTACAAGCGCCGTCTCAAATCGCACAATTCGGGCAATGGCAATGACGGGTTGACCGACATCGCCTATACGGTGATGGCGCCGCTGGCCGATGACGACGAGGAGATCCCGGAGGATTTCGCGCCGGCCATCGTCGCCGAATCGACCATGACGCTGAAGACCATGTCGGTCGCCTCGGCGGTCATCGAGCTCGATACCAAGGACAGTCCGGTGTTCGTTTTCCGCAACGCCGGAACCGATCATCTCAATATCGTCTATCGCCGGCCCGACGGAAACATCGGCTGGATCGACCCGTCCACGACCAAGGTCGCACAGGGATAAAAGCCAGCCGCACGAGGGGTGAGGACTGGTGACGGCAGGCGAACAAGGGATTTTCAAGCATGGATCTGAGCGATCTTATCAGCGTTCCGGCGATTTTGCCGGCGTTGAAGGCGAACTCCAAGAAGCAGCTTCTGCAATTGCTGTCCGAGCGGGCCGCGGGGATTTCGGGCATTCCGGAGAGGGAAGTGTTCGACACCATCCTGCAGCGCGAGCGGCTGGGTTCGACCGGCGTCGGCAACGGCATCGCCATTCCGCATGGCAAGCTCGCCGGCGTGAAGCGCATCGCCGGTGTTTTCGCCCGCCTGGAAACGCCGGTCGATTTCGAGTCGCTGGATGACCAGCCTGTCGATCTGGTGTTTCTGCTGCTGGCGCCGGAAGGGGCTGGCGCCGATCACCTCAAGGCCCTGTCGCGCATCGCGCGGGTGCTGCGCGATGCCGACACGGTGGCCAAGATCAGGGGGACGCGCGACGCCACGGCGATCCACGCGCTTTTGTCGGACACGCAGGCCTCGCACGCCGCCTGAAGCTGGATTTTGAAAAAGACTGCCAAGGGCCGCCGCGAGCGGCCCTTTTCGTTTCAGCCAACCGGTCGCCAATTCTCTGTTTTGGCGCAATTCCGAAGGGAAAACGCTATGCGTTTTTCCCGGGAAAACCGCCAAACACTTTTCCTGGAATTGCTTTAGTGAATGGCAACGGTGGTCAGGTCGTTTTCCATGGCGCCGGCCAGTGCGCGGTCACGCGCATCGGAAAGCAGGATCGGCTGGCCGTTTGCGGCAAACAGGGCCCACAGCTCCAGGCCGGGCGCGATTTCACCGATGTTCGGGAAGCGGCCGAGCAGGTCATCGCTCGAGACCTTGCGCAGATAGGCGACCGAGCCTTCGCCGAGATGGGCGAATTCGCCATTGGTCATGGTGATCGTTTCAGTTCTGGTCATTTCAAGCCTCCTTGGCGCGTGGACGCCGCCCTTTCCCGGGGCAATAGGCCATCCCGCATGAGAGCCATCGGTAAAGATCAGTCTTTCACCGATATGTTTATTTTCCGTACCAGCCGTTCGGACTCCGGCCGATCGAGGTCGATCGACAACAGGCCGTTCTTCAGCTCCGCCGCGATCACCCGCATGCCGTCGGCCAACACGAAACAGCGCTGGAACTGGCGCGCGGCGATGCCGCGATGGAGGAATTCGCGCTCGGTGTCGTCGGTCTGACGGCCGCGCACGACCAACTGGTTTTCCTCCGTTGTCACATCGAGATCGCTTTCGGCGAAACCGGCGACGGCGAGCGTGATGCGCAGCCTTTCGGCCTTGCCGTCGGCACCGCTGAGCCGTTCGATGTTGTAGGGAGGGTAGCTGTCACCGGATTTTGCCAAGCGCTCCAAGGTCTTTTCCATGGCGTCGAAACCAAGGAGAAGCGGGCTGGAGAAAGGCGTCATTCGGCTCATGTTACACTGTCCTCTCAAGAGCGACATAAAGTGGAAAAACCCAGATGGCATTTTTCCCGATGGCCTTGATATGGTCCGCCCCGCGACCAAGTTCAAGCCACCACAAGACCCGCCCAAAAAGACCAGGCCTTGGACTCACAGGAATAATCAACATGGCGCTTGAAACGACGTGCGGATGCAAGGAGAAGCGCCGAGGTCGTCCTTCAGGCGTGCTCTCGATCCGGTGAGCTCACGGCCAGCCAAACAAGGAATTGAAATGCCCCAACCACGCAAGATCATCATCGACACCGACCCCGGCCAGGACGATGCCGTCGCCATTCTGCTGGCGCTCGGCAGCAGCGAATTGGAGATCGTCGGCATCACTGCCGTTGCCGGCAACGTGCCGCTGAAGCTCACCGAAAAGAATGCCCGCAAGATCTGCGAACTGGCCGGCCGGCCTGAGATCAAGGTCTATGCCGGTGCCATCCGTCCCCTGGCGCGCACGCTGGTCACCGCCGAGGAAGTGCATGGCAAGACCGGCCTCAACGGGCCGCAGCTTCCCGAACCGACGATGAAGCTGCAGGAGCAGTATGCCGTCGATTTCATCGTAGAGACGCTGATGAAGGAAGAGAGCGGCACCATCACGCTCTGCCCGCTCGGGCCGCTGACCAACATAGCGCTGGCGCTGATCCGCGAACCGCGCATCGCTCCGCGCATCAAGGAAATCGTGCTGATGGGCGGCGGCTTCTTCGAGGGCGGCAACGTCACGCCTGCGGCCGAATTCAACATCTATGTCGATCCGCAGGCCGCCGATCTGGTGTTCAAGTCCGGCATCCCGATCGTGATGATGCCGCTCGACGTCACCCACAAGGCGCTGACGACGACCAAGCGCACGCAGGCCTTCCGCGCGCTCGGCACCAAGGTCGGCACCGCGACCGCCGAGATGCTGGAGTTCTTCGAGCGTTACGACGAGGGCAAATACGGCACCGATGGCGGGCCGCTGCACGACCCCTGCGTCATCGCCTATCTTCTGAAGCCGGAGCTGTTCAAGGGCCGCAACTGCAATGTCAGCGTGGAAACCGCCTCGGAACTGACCATGGGCATGACCGTGATCGACTGGTGGGGCGTGACCAAGCGGGAAAAGAACGCCATGGTGATGCGCGATATCGACCATGACGGCTTCTTCGCGCTGCTGGTGGAGAGGCTGGGGCGGCTTTAGTTTTGCTTCGATGCGGGGCGTCCACGGCTGCGCGCTTTGGACGCCCCGCATTCGCTTGCTCAATCGAGGAGCAGACGAAAAGTGTCGGCGCCTTTCTTATGGTGCTGCCGCTCGAGCGACACTTCCGATCCGATCGTGTGCGGCGTATCCAACTCGCCGTCGACAGATATCAGGGCATTGTCGTTGAGACGGATGCCATACTGGTAATAAAGTCCGCGACCGGAGACGGCCTTCGGGGCTATGGGCATGGGCGTGGCGTTTTCAACGATGCCCGCAACGCGTTGTGTGCCGACGACAGGATTGTCCTGGTTCATCGCAATCAGGATCAGCGCCCGCCAGAGGCAGTGCGCAGAAGAAGGCGACGCCAATGACCGCCTCGCGATATTCGGCCTGAAGCAGGAGCAAGCGGCTTTTGAGAGAAAATCCTGTCGCCATAACTCACTCGGGAAACCGGTAGAAGACGGCGCCGTTGTCGCGCGTAACGCGTTCAATGCTGGCATCTGACCCAATCAGATGCGGGCGGTCGTCGTCGATGAGCACAAACGAGCCATCATTGAGAGCAAGCACATAGAGGATGTACTTACCGTCTCTCCATTGGGCACTTTTGATCGTTGCATCGATGGCACCGACAGACCGGATCGGGCTTGCGTCGTTGGCCCATTGGTTTGCCGCCAACATGAGCATAATCGCAAACACACCAATGAAGAGGATCACGCCAGGCGCGTTCCTCTTCAAACCATCCCAAGTCCAAAAGACAGACATGAATCCCTCAATACAGATTCATGTGGTGGTCGGAGAGCACACTTTCAATCGGTTGCCATTCCAGGGCGCTGCAACTCTTTGCGGCGCCGGCCTCGCGGCCGCCTTTACTTCGATCTTGAGAACGCCAGCCACAGGCCGCCGCCGACCAGGAAGCTGCCGCTGATCCTGGACATGAGCTTGATGCGGCTGGCCGACAGCAGGCGTCCGGCGCGGCTGGCGGCGAGCGCATAGGTCGAATCCGACAGGGCGGCGAAGATCATGGCGGTCAGGCCCATGACGACGATCTGCAGCGTATAATTGCCTTGCGGCGCGATGAACTGCGGAAAGAAGGCGCCGAAGAACACCAGCGTCTTGGGATTGCTCAGCGCCACCAGCAGGCCCTGCAGGAAGAAGCCGCCGCGCGGCCTTCTCGCCGTTCCGTCGGCGTTCAGCGTGCCCTTGGAGCGGAACATCTGGACGCCCATCCAGATCAGATAGGCGGCGCCGATCAGCCGCACCCATTCGAACCAGTGGCCCATGCCCGCGATCAGCGTGTTGAGGCCGATGCCGACGATGGCGATCATGATGGCAAGCCCGGCCTGCGTGCCGGCGACATTGGCAAGGCCGGCGCGGGCGCCATGGCGGATGCTGTTGGCAATGATCAGCGTGACCGTCGGACCGGGCACCAGGATGATGACGATGCAGGCGAGGACATAGGCGGCGTAGAGTTCCAGCGACATGATTTTTCCTCAAAATGCCGCCAATGCGGCGTAGTGGACGACAATCAATGCATGGCGACAGCCTCTGCGCAAGCCGTCCACGAAGCGCTGCACCCATGCGCTCGCGTCAAGCGCCGGCTTGCCAGGGCTGTGTCGCCTCATAGGCTGCGGCCGCCCTCAGCACGGCGAGGTCGCCGCGCGGCCGGCCGATCAGCTGCATGCCCATTGATCGCCCCCTGTCATCGAAGCCGACGGGTACGCTGACCGCCGGGCAGCCGCCCAGCGTGGCAAAGGCGGAAACCTGCATCCAGCGGTGATAGCTGTCCATTGGCCGTCCGGCGACCTCGCTTGGCCAGTGCGTGCCGATCTCGAAAGGGAAGACCTGCGCGGTCGGCAGGGCGATGAGATCGAAGCGGTCGAAGATCGACAGCAGCGTGCGATGCCAGGAGGTGCGGATCACTGAGGCCGCGCGGATCTGCGGCGCCGTCAGCCGCATCGCGTTCTCGATTTCCCAGATGGCTTCCGGCTTCAGCAGGCCGCGCCTGGAGGGGTCGTCGTAATGGACCTTGAGGGCGCAGCCGCTGCTGGCCTGGCGCAGCGTGACGAAGGCATGCCACAGTGCTTCGAAATCGAAATCCGGCAGCAAGGGTTCGACCGCGAAGGACTGGCCCGCGAGCCGGCCGAGTGCCGCCTCGCACAGATCGAGGATGCCCGCTTCGATCGGCAGATGGCCGCCGAGGTCGCCAAACCAGGCGATGCGGCCGCCGGTCGGCGGTATTGCGAGGCCTTCGAGGAACGAGCCCGGTTTCTCATAGGACAGGGGTGCCTGCGGATGGTAGCCCGCCTGCACGTCGAGCAGCAGCGCCATGTCGGCGACGTTGCGGCCCATCGGCCCTTCGACGCCCATCTGTGCATGAAAGACCTCGAAGTCCGGTCCGCCGGGCACAAGCCCCTGCGACGGGCGGAAACCGTAGACATTGTTCCAGCCTGCCGGATTGCGTAGCGAGCCGCCGAAGTCGCTGCCGTCAGCGACAGGCACCATGTCGAGCGCCAGCGCCACCGCCGCACCGCCGCTCGAGCCGCCGGCGGTGAGTGCCGGGTCGAAGGCGTTCAGCGTCGGCCCGAAGACATTGTTGTAGGTGTTGGATCCCAGCCCGAATTCGGGGACATTGGTCTTGCCGATGATGATGGCGCCGGCGTCGCGGATGCGCTCGACGAAGAAATCGTCTTCCTGCGGCACGAAATCGGCGAAGATCGGCGAGCCGAAGGAGGTCCTGAGCCCGGTCGTCGAGGCAAGGTCCTTGATTGCGATCGGCAGGCCGAAGAGCGTCCCGGTTTCGCTCACCCGCCGGCTATCGGCTGCGTCAGCCTCGCGCAGGATGTCGCCGCGGTCGCGCAACGAGACGATGGCATTGACCAGCGGATTGACCGCCTCGATGCGATCGAGGAAGGCGGTCACCACCTCGCGCACGGACAGTTTCTTGCGGCGGATCGCATCGGCAAGCGCGATGGCCGACAGGCGGCAGATATCGCCGGCCGGCGGCACGGCATGTTTCGTCTGGGGACGCATCATTTCAGCTGGCTTCCTGCAAGGCCTGATCGACATCCTTGGCCAGCGGGATCGCCGGTTGGGCACCGGGCTTGAGGCATGCCAGCGAGCCAGCCGTACCGGCGCGCGCCAGTGCCTTGTCGAGCGCAAGGCCGGATGACAGGCCGGCGGCGAAATAGCCGCAGAAGGTGTCGCCGGCGCCGACCGTGTCGACAGGCGTGATCTTCATGGCCGCAACGGTCAGGAAATCGCTCGGTGTCGCCGCCATGACGCCGTCGCCGCCGAGGGTGACGACGATGGTGCGGCCGGTTTTCGCGGCGAAGTCGCGCATACGGGCCGCGCGGTCGCGGCCGCTCAGCTTCAGCGCCTCGCCATAGAGGTCGAACTCCGTTTCGTTGGCGACCGCATAATCGGCCTTGCCGAGGAAAGCCGCCGCATCGCCCTGGAAGGGAGCGGTGTTGAGCACGGTGATGGCGCCGGCCGCCCGCGCCTGGTCGAGCGCCGCATCGACGGTCGCCAGCGGGATTTCGTGCTGGAGCAGAACGACGTCGCCCTTTTTCAGGAAGGCCTTGGAAAGATCGCCGGGCACGACGGAGGCATTGGCGCCGGGGACCACGGCGATGATGTTCTCGCCGTCGTCACCGACCATGATCAGCGCCGTGCCGGTCGAGGCAAAGGTTTCGCCGACGCCCGACAGGTCGACCTTGGCCTCGCGCAGCAATGCCAGCGCCTCGGCGGCGAAACTGTCCCTGCCGACGGCGCCGACCATGCGCACGGGGATACCGGCGCGTGCGGCGGCTAGTGCCTGGTTGGCACCCTTGCCGCCGGGCGCCGTGGCGAAACCGGAGCCACTCACCGTTTCGCCGGGGCTCGGCAAGCGGTCGACTTTGGCGATTAGGTCGAGGTTGATCGAGCCGATGACGACTATCAAGAAAGTGCCTCCCTGCCAGCGCTGGCCGGAAATCAGGATCGACTTTCGGAAAGCACGATGTGGATCGAAGATGCGAGGTTTGGCGGTGCATCAATATGGATGCACCGTCACCCCGGTCGCGCGGGAAGCTAGCGCGTCACGCGGTGACTTGCCAGACCATGTGGATATCAAAAGCTGATTTGTCGCCTTACTCGCAGCGCACGGTGACCGTGCCCTGATAGCTGCCGGCGGGAAAGATGCCCGATGATTTGGTGGCGGTGAGGTCAACCTCGATAGTGTGGGTGCCGTTGACGACGCGCTGCGGCACGCTTCCGGAGGTGTCGACGCCGGTGCCGTCGAGGCGGTAGACAGTGCTGAAGTTGACATTGGTGCCGCCGCCGCTTGGCGCCGACGAGAACGATGCGGGTGCCGGTGCGGAAACGGAATAACAATCGAGCAGGTTGAGCAAGGTGCAAAGCAGCGAGCTGGCGGTGATGGTGGCGCCCGCGCTCGATCCGCCGGCCTGCTTGGAGCCGAACACGTTAAGGCCGGGATTTGCCTTCATCGTTCCCGACGCCCCGACCATGATGGTGCAGGTGCCGATGATTGCCGCCGGCGCAGGCTGGCAGAAGCCGGCAAGTGCGGCCATCGCAAGCAGCGTGCGGCTATTTCTTCTTCCTCTTTTTCTTGCCATCGCCATTTCCGGTCCTGATGCTCCAGCCTTCGTTGGCCCACCCGGGCGACGCGGCCGCGGTAGCGGGAGCGGGAGCGCTGGCGGCCACGCTTCCCGTCGGGCCGTCGCCGCCGAGGCCCATTTTGAGCAGTTTCAGCTCCAGCTGCAGGCGCTGGACCTCAAGTTCGTACAACCGGCTGCAGTCGAGACGCGTCGGTGTACGCCCGATCGGGATCACCACCCGGCCATAGGTGGCGACGCCATTGTCCGTCTGGTTGTTGCCTCTGATGACGCCGAGATCCATATAGGCACCGGAACCGGAAACGGCGGAACGGCAAGTGGTGCCGTCCGCGGCATGGACCTCGTCCTGGCCCTGAGGCAAGGTGACACCGGGCAAATTGAAGCCGTTCTCGTTCTGGTTGAGATTGTAGATCTGGTCCTGGGCCTGGGTTGGAACGGTGCTTGTCACAGCAACCGCGACTGCCAGCGTCAGGACTTGCGGTGCCCAAAAAACTTTCCGCATATCTGTGCCCTTATCTGCGTCTGTTGATTGGGGAAGGGGATGCTTTCGGTACAGATACGCACTTTACGCTCGGCGGCGCCGCCGAAAGGCACGACCACAAGGACAGGGCGGGAAGCCTGGGAACCCAGTTGGAAGGCACTCGGAGAGATCCTGGCGTCCACCGGCTGAAAATCCTGATCGTAGACGTGGATTTCGACCTTGATCTTCTGGTCGTATGGATTGGCCGGGTATACGCGGACCGCGAAGACGTCGGTGAAACTGTTGACCTCGCCGCGCATCGGCGACATCGACTGCGCCGCCGCGGCAACGGGGATCAGGCCGACGGCCAGCGCCGTCGCCAGGGTTCGAAAAAGTGTCAAGGATGCCTCCTTCCCGGGCGCTACTCGCAGCGAAGCGTTACCGTTGCCTGATAGTTTCCGTTGGCGAAGCGGTTGCTGCCGCCCTTGGTGCCGGCGAGATGGACCGAAACTAGGTCGGCGCCGGGCGAGCTGATGGCGGTCGCCGAGCCGGTCTCGACGATGGAGTGCGCACCGGCGGAAGAGTAGGTTGGTGTCCAGGTGGTCGATGTGGTGTCGGCCGCCGGCACCGTCGTGGTGGTAACCGGATCGACGCTCAGCGACACGCCGCCGGTCGTCGTCAGCGTGACGGTTCCGGCCGAGCCGCCGCTGTTGTGGGAGCTGAGGGTCTGGAGGTCGGGACTGACCGTCATCGTGCCATTGGTGGCAATGACAAGCGTGCAGGTCGGGGAGATCGTGCCATTGAAAATGACATTTTGCGTCGTCGCCAATGCAGTCTGGTCCAGACATGCGACCAGCAAAGCTGCACCGAAGGCGGTGCGAAACAATTTCATCGAGACCTCCTATTAAGTCGGATCGCCCGAATTAATATGAGTCATGATCGCTTTATCGTGGTTAATTTAGCGTAAACTTAAATAATTCGCGGCAATAATGACCATGAAGAAACCGATGGTTGTCCTCGGTTGTATCCAGAAATTTCGATGAGAAATCGCACTAATACTCTTAATAGTGTGACTATTCATATATTTCTTGGGTCGCAATTGAAAAATCGACATTTTACGACGACACTTGGCCCGCCTCCCAGCCCAGGATGGCGCGCTTGCGGGTCAGGCCCCAATGGTAGCCGGTGAGGTCACCGGACTTGCCGATGGCGCGGTGGCAAGGCACCACGAAGGAGAGCGGGTTGGCGCCATTGGCGGCACCGACCGCCCGGCTGGCGCTTGGCGCGCCGATGCTGGCGGCGATCGAGGAATAGGTGCGCGCCTTGCCCATCGGGATCTGCAGCAGCGCCTCCCAGACGCGGACCTGGAAGTCGGTGCCGATCATGACGACATGCAGCGGCTGGTCGGGGCGCCACAATGTCGAGTCGAAGATGCGCGAGGCATAAGGACCAGTAGCGGCCATGTCCTCGACATAGATGGCGTTCGGCCAGCGGCTGGACATGTCGGCGAAGGACGCACGTTCCTCGCCGGGGTCGCTGAAGGCGAGGCCGGCAAGGCCACGGTCGGTGGCCATGATCAGGGCGGTGCCGAAAGGCGAGGGGTGATAGCCGTAGCGGATGGTGAGGCCGGCGCCGCGTGTCTTGTAGTCGCCCGGCGACATCGCCTCGTGGGTGACGAACAGGTCATGCAGCCGGCCGGGACCGGACATGCCCAGTTCGAACGAGGTTTCGAGCAGCGGCATGCCGGAATCGAGCAGCCGGCGCGCATGGTCGAGCGTCACCGCCTGCAGAAAGGCTTTTGGCGACAGGCCGGCCCAGCGGGTGAACAGTTTTTGCAGGCCGGTCGGCGTCTCGCCGACCTCCTCCGCGAGTTCCTCGAGCGAAGGCTGGTCGCGATAGTCGAGGCTGATCTTCTCGATGGCGCGGCGCACGATCTCATAGTCGCTGCCTTGCGGCGTGATGTCCTTCTTGAGGACGGCTGTCTGTGTGCTCATCGAACTGTCTCCTTGACCAGGAATATCGCCCCTTGGGGCGCCGATCGCCACCCGAAACTTGCCTTCTTGCCGCGCATGCCCAGATAGACTCGGGGTTTCGTGCCAGGAGTCGCTTATGGCTGGCGAGAAAGTGCATCTGACAGGGGCCAGGGAAACCTTGCTGATGACGCTCTATGGCAAGGCGCTGGAGAGCCGGCTGTCCCATTCGCTGCTTGCGGATCATTTCGCCGACGAGGCGGTGCGCAAGATCGACTATGATTTCTCTAGGCTCAAGGTAGACGAGAATCTCGGCATCGGCCTGGCGATCCGGGCCAAGACGCTGGACGTTCGTGTCGAGGATTTCCTGGCCAGAAATCCTGGCGCCATCGTGCTGCATCTTGGCTGCGGGCTCGATACGCGCATCTTCCGTGTCGATCCACCACCAGGCGTGGACTGGTTCGATGTCGACTATGCGGAGGTCATCGAGCTCAGGCGCAGGCTCTACCCGTCCCGCGACCATTACCACCTCATCGCTTCGTCGGTGACCGAGCCCGGCTGGCTGGCCGACGTGCCCCGCAACCGCCCGGCCATCGTGGTGGCGGAGGGGCTGACGCCCTATCTTCCCGCAGACGAAGGGCTACGCCTGGTTTCGCGGCTGGTCTCGCATCTTGCCGGCGGCGAATTGATGTTCGACGCCTACAGCCGTTTCGGCCTGACGCTGCTTCGCCTCAATCCGACCGTCAAGGTGACGGGCGCGGAAGTTCACTGGGCGATCGACGATCCACACGAGCTGGAACTGGCGGTCCCGAAGCTGCGGTTCGTCGAGGATATCTCCACCTACAAGCCGGAACACGCCGCCCGCATGGGCTGGTCCGCCAAACTGTTCGTGCGGCTTTGGAAGCACATTCCGGCGCTGCGCAAGGTCGGCAGGCTTTTGCGCTATCGTTTCTAGATTCAGCGCGCCTTGGCGGTCGCCAGTGCGCGTGAGAAGGCGGTGGCAAAGCTCTCGCGGGACTCGGGATCGAGAAAGCCACCGATCGGAACGTTCTGGCCTTGGCCTTCGACCGTCATTTTGGTGATGCCGATTTCGGCATGACGGGCGACCGAAAACCGCGCCCAGAACGGGTTGAAGCGGTGCGCCTCCGATTTTCCCGAGGGGGCCGTCTTGCGGATGTCGAGGCTGGTGCGCGAGACCGAAACCTCCTCGCGGGCGCGGGCGGCCCGATAATTGGCGCGGAAGGCGATGTAGACGGCGACCACGTCGAGGCCGAAGAAGCCGAACACCGGCCAGGCACCGCGCGACAAGAAAAACGCGCCGGTCACCAGCCAGCCGAACAGCAGCGCGCCCATCAGGACCAGGAAGCCTGTCCTGCCCAGCGAGCGGTGCGGCGTCAGCAATGCGTGGAAGAAGGGCTCGTCAGCCTGGAACGAGGCGTTTGTGTCGCTCATGACAGGATATTATAGGAGGGAAATGGCGAGCCCCAAGTCCAAAGATTCTTCCATGCCCAAAAATGAGTTGCCAGCCGGCCAGCGTGACGGTTCGAACGCCAAGCCGCGCCCACGGCCGGTGCGGCGGACGTCGCGCTACAGTCCGGCCGAAGTGCACGAGATCTTCCGCCGCTTTTCGGTCCAGCGACCGGAGCCGAAGGGCGAACTCGAACATGTCAACGCCTTCACGCTGCTGGTGGCGGTGGTGCTTTCGGCGCAAGCGACCGACGCCGGCGTCAACAAGGCGACACGAGCCCTGTTCAAAGCTGCAGATACGCCGCAGAAGATGTTGGCGCTGGGCGAGGTCAAGGTCGGCGATTACATCAGGACCATCGGGCTCTGGCGCAACAAGGCCAAGAACGTCATCGCGCTTTCACAAGCACTGATCCGCGACTATGGCGGCGCGGTGCCTGATGACCGCGACGAGCTGGTCAAACTGCCGGGCGTCGGGCGCAAGACCGCCAATGTCGTGCTCAACATGGCCTTCGGCCAGCACACGATGGCGGTCGACACGCATATTTTCCGGATCGGCAACCGGCTTGGCCTGGCGTCCGGCAAGACGCCTGAACAGGTCGAACAAGGGCTGCTGAAGATCATCCCGGACGAATATATGCGCCATGCGCATCACTGGCTGATCCTGCATGGCCGCTATGTCTGCAAGGCGCGCAAGCCGGATTGCCCGGCCTGCGTCATCGCCGACATTTGTACGGCCGAGGAGAAGACGACCAGCGTTCCGGCACCGCTGGTGGAGATCGCTCCGCTTGAAACGGCCGTCTCTGGCGATCAGGTGCCATAGCCGCGCGCCATCGCTGCCGCGAAGACCGGGATCAGCAGGAAGACGAAGGCCTCGGTGCGGATATAGGTCTTCACCGAGGCCAGTTCGCCCGCCGGCACGGCGAAGGAGGGATTGGCGCTGGCCTGCCGGTTCCAGGAAATGAAGCGCACGGTCGGGATGATCGACAGCAAGCCGACAAGGCCGAAGGCCGCCATCTTGGCCCAGAACACCCAGTTGTAGACGTAGAACTCCCAGCCCTTGAGGCCCCAGAAGACACGACCGATGCCGACGATGATGACGAGCGCGGCGATGATGCCATAATGGCGGTCGATGCCGGCGAGCCGCTTGAGCGTCGCTGCGGGCAGGTCGCCACGGATCAGCACGAATTCGGCACCGATGATCCCTGCCAAGGAAAACACCAGCAGATGATGGACAATGACAAGCACAAGGTCTGTCGTGTCCATGCTTCTTCCCCTGGGTTTGATGGCCCCAGCGCGTGTCCGAAAAAGGTCGCGTCGCCGGGGGCTGAATCAGCGTGCCGGGAAAATAACACTGTCAGGCAGAATTCCCATAGCACCTGGCCATACGGCTTGCCTGGATGATGGAGCGTCTCGTGCTGGCCCTTGCACCGCAGGGGCGATTTGCTAAGCGCAGGCACCATCAGCGAGGCAAGTCCCATGAACAATCCGCAAGCGACCATCGCCCCCGTCATCGAGACGCAGCGAACCATTCTGAGGGCGCACCGGATCGAGGATTTCGACGCCTATGTCGCCATGTGGTCCGACCCGGTCGTCACCCGTTTCATCGGCGGCAAGCCGCGCACGCGCGAGGAAAGCTGGATGCGCTTCCTGCGTCATGCCGGCCTGTGGTCGCTGCTGGGCTACGGCTTCTGGGCGATCGAGGAGAAGGCGACAGGCCGCTTCGTCGGCGAGGCCGGCTTTCATGACCTGAAGCGCGACATGGAACCGTCGATCGAAGGCATTCCCGAGGCCGGATGGGCTTTGGCGCCGGCCGTGCACGGGTCGGGCCTTGCCACAGAGATCGTCAGTCGCGTGCATGTCTGGGGCGACGAGACCTTCAGACGTACCAAAACCGTCTGCATTATCGATCCGGAAAATACGGCTTCACAGAATGTCGCCAGGAAGTGCGGCTACAGCGAGGTGACGCGGACCCTCTATCACGATGCCCCGACCATCCTGCTGGAGCGACGGCCCTAAACCGGAGTGAGGCCTAACCGGCCTTGCGGCGCAGCTTCCGTGTCAGATCGGCCCATGGATCGGCGCTCTCGGCGGCCGGCGTGACACCCCGGCCAAGCAGCTCCGTCGAGGCATCGAAAGGCTTCGGCCTGGCTATGCCATAGCCTTGGGCATAGTCGACGCCGATCGTCTTCAGGGCGGCGATGATGCCGTCGCTTTCAACGAACTCGGCGATGGTGCGTTTGCCCATGACCTTGCCGATATGATGGATCATCTCGACCATGGCGCGGTCGATGCGATCCTCCAGCATGTCCTTGACGAAGCTGCCGTCGATCTTGAGGTAGTCGACCGGCAGGTGCTTCAAATAGGCGAAGGACGACATGCCGGAACCGAAATCGTCGAGTGCGAAACGGCAGCCCAGGCCGCGCAGATCGGCAATGAAGCGCATGGCGTTGGTGAGATTGGCGATGGCGCTGGTTTCGGTGATCTCCAGGCAGATCATGGCAGGCGAAATGCCATGGACGAGAAACTGCTCGCGCAGGAAGCCGAGAAAGGTCTCGTCGCCGAAAGTCGCGCCGGAAAGATTGATGGCGCATGTGGCGATCGGCGCGATGGTCGGATCGGCTTGCCGTGCGGCCAGGATGCGGAAGGTGTTACGCACCACCCAGCGGTCGATCGACGGCATCAGGCCGTAGCGCTCGGCCGCGGGAATGAAGCTTTGCGGGGTGACGAAGCTGCCGTCTTCGTCGGTCAGCCGCAACAGGATTTCGATATGCGCTCCCGCCTCGGCGGCGTCGTCGTTGAGTGGCCAGATTTCCTGGGCATGCAGCCTGAAGCGGTTTTGCTCAAGCGCGGCGTGCAGGCGCTGCACCCAGGCCATCTCGCCGAAACGCTGGCGCAAAGCCATGTCGCCATCGCTGTGGATCTGGACCCGGTTGCGGCCTTTCTCCTTGGCCATATAGCAGGCGACATCGGCGGCACGCAGCGTCTCCTCGATTGTCACGTGCGCATCGGCGATCTGTACCATGCCGATGCTGACACTGGTGTTGAAAGGCCTGTTATCCCAGGCGAAATGCAGGTCCTGCACGGCTGTGCGCAGCCGTTCGGCGGTGTCGGCGGCGGTTTCGCAGTCACTGTCCACGAGCAGCACACCGAATTCGTCGCCGCCCAGCCTGGCCAGCACGTCGCCCGGCCGCAATTCGTGGGTCAGCAGCGCGGAGATCTGGCGCAGCAATTGGTCACCAGCGGCATGGCCGCAGGTATCGTTGACCAGCTTGAACTGGTCGAGATCGAGATACATCAAGGCATGCTGCCGGGGCTGGCCCTGCAATTCGACGATCGTCCTTTCCAGCCGGCTTTCGAAATCGCGCCGGTTGGCGAGCCCGGTCAACGCGTCATGCGAAGCCTGCCATGAAAGCCGCTCGATATAGTCCTCTTCGCGCGTCATGTCGTGGAAGGCGAGCACCGCGCCGACGACCTCACCGGAAACCAGCAGCGGTGCGCCGGTCAGCGCGACAGGAACAACAGAGCCGTCCGGCCGCTGCAGCAATTGCGGACGGGCGCTGGAACGGCGCGGTTCGCCGGCCAGGAGACGATCGACCAGCTGCGTTTCTTCAACGCTGGTGTCTTTGTCGACGAGGCGAAAGAGCGATGCGATCGGTTTGCCCCTGGCAGTGCCGAACGGGCAGGCCAGCAGTTTCTCGGCAACCGCGTTCATGTAGTCCAGCCGCCCGTCACGGCCTGTGCTGATGACGGCCTGGCCGATCGAAGCCAGCGTGACCTGGGCGCGCTCGCGCTCGGCATTGAGCGCCAGCTGGAAGGCCTGGCGCTGTTCCAGGAGTTTGCGCGTGCGCCAGACGGCGAGCAGGATCAGCAAGGCTGCGGTGACCAGATTGGCAAGGGTAAGCAGCAGCTTGATGAAGCGCGATCCCTCGCCGAGACTGTCCGAGAAAGCCTTGGAAAGCGGACTGATCTGACGGTCTAGCTGATGGATATCCGTCTTCCAGGCGTTGATCTCAGCCGGTGACGCCTGCCCCTTGCTCAACGTCGCGTGCATCGCGTCGCCGAGCTGCTGGATGGCGAGGATCATCGCGTCGGCGGCGGTCCAGTGCCGGATAGCGGTGTCGAGATAGATGAAGCCGCGGAAATTCTGGAACAGCCAGATCATCCCGGTTACGTCGTCCGGGTGGTTTCTGCCCTGCAGAAAGCCTGCGCGCGCCGCCTCTGTATCGGGGTCGGGCTGCTCGAGCGCCAAGCGGGCCGAGCGGTCGGCCAGCGGAACGGCGATCGCTTCGCGATACTCACCGAAGAACTCCTCATTGCCGGTGTCGGCATAGAGGCTGAGGAAATAGATGGCGTGCTTTTGCCCCTTGGACCACTGGCTTTCGCCGCCGACATAGGCGCGTACCGCCGAAAGCGTGTAGAGGCTGAGGCTGGCGACCAGCGCCTGGATGAGGACGACGGCGATGAACGGCCAGACGAGCCCGAGAAGACGGGGGTTGGCGTTCCTCGATGACAGCTTCATCGAATTCACGGACGGGCCATGATCCTGTCAGCGCGTCTGTCCGACTGTTAAACCCGTCGGTTTAAGACGCTGTTCTTCCCTCATGTCGCTCAAATGGCGACAGCAATCGGGTTATCACGCCGGGCTTAACAGCAAATAAATAGTTCCGTTCTCTATGAAGCCTTTTCTTGACGTGGGCAGTCGAATATTACGCAACGTCAAGTGACTGCTTAAAGTTGAATCAGTTTGTATTCGAAGCTTATCGGTCCTCTTGCAGGTCGCAACCGCCGGAGCTAGGGCAGAGCTTCCGCCGCAAGACTTGCCTGTTCGAGCATGGAGGCATCCTCACCGAAGGCGCGGGTCGCGCGAGCCGCCGCCTCGAGCAGCGGACGTTTCATGCGCTGAAGGAAGGCGGCATCGACGCGCGTGCTCGGGCCAGCCAGCGTCAAGGCGCCGAGCAGGATGCGTCCCGGTCCGAACACCGGCGCCGAGATGCCCGCCGTCTCGGGATCGCGGTCGCCGACGGCGAGGCAGTTGCAAGTCCTGCGGATGGTCTCGTAGGGTTCACCCATCTGGCCGGAAAACGCCGCAAGCACGCGCCCGCCCGAGCCGACCAGCAAGGGCAGTACGTCGCCCTCGCGAATGGTATAGCGGATCGGATGCTTGGATTCGACGCGATAGAGGCAGGTGCGGACGTCGCCCGAGCGGACATAGAACGCAACGCTTTCCCAGCTTCGCTCGGAAAGATCGCGCATGATCGGCAACAGGATGTCGACCGCCACGACCGAACGCTGATAGAGCGCGCCCAGCCGAAAGGTGGCCGGCCCGACGCGGTAACGCCCATCGTCGAGGCGCTCGAGCAGCTGCCCGCGCAGCAGCGAATTCGCCAGCCGCAGGATCGTGCTCTTGTAGAGGCCGGTACGCGCCGCGATTTCGGCCAGGCTGAGCGAGCGATCGGTCGCGGTGAAGGCATCGAGGATGGCAATCGCCCGATCAAGTGCCGCAACACCTTCGGCCGAGGCGCGCCGGCTTTCCGCATCAGTCGATCTGCTTGGTAGGTCCATCGCGGTTCCCAGTTCGGAGAAGCCCGAGCGGAGCCACTCTGTCGGCCACTGGACCGTTCTGTCCAGCAGAATATCGTTCCCGTTGACAGAACTCAGTAACATCTGCTTGAACTCGATCACGGGTCTGTGAATGCAGGCGCGTTTGGCAGGCACCGGAGGAGGTGTCGTGATCTGGAGGAATCCCATGCTGAACAGACGCAGATTTTTGATGAGCACGGCGGCGGCAGGTGCTGCCGGCCTTGCAGGACTTCATCTCACGCCCGCTTTCGCTGAAGGCGCACCGCAGATCCAGATTTTCGTGCCGGCGGCACCCGGCGGCGGGTGGGACCAGACAGGGCGCACGATGGATCAGGTGCTGCGCGCAGAGAAGCTCATCTCCGGCTCGCAGATCACCAATGTCGGCGGCGCCGGCACGGTCGGGCTGCCACAGTTCATCAGCCAGTGGAACGGCAAGGGCAATTCGCTGATGGTCGCCGGCATGGTCATGGTCGGCGCCATCATCGCCAACAAGGCCGCCAACAATCTGACGCAGGTCACGCCGATCGCCCGTCTCACCGGCGAATTCGAGGCCCTGGTGGTGCCGGCGGAATCGCCATTCAAGACCGCCGCCGATTTCGTCGCGGCGCTCAAGGCCGATCCGACCAAGGTTCCGGTGGCCGGCGGTTCCGCCGGTGGCTCCGACCACATCCTGTTCGGCCTGATCGCCAAGACGGTCGGTGTTCCGGCGACCAGTCTTTCCTATGTGCCGTTCGCCGGCGGCGGCGAGGCCTTGTCGGCGCTGCTCGGCAACCAGGTGGCGGCCGGCATTTCCGGCTTTGGCGAATTCTCCGAGCAGATCAAGGCGGGCGCTCTGAGGCTGCTCGCCATCTCGGCCGACAAGCGCCAGGACGGCATCGACGCGCCGACGCTGAAGGAAGCCGGCATCGATGTCGAACTGTTCAACTGGCGCGGCGTTTTCGCGCCTCCCGGCGTGTCCGACGCCGACAAGGCGGCGATGATCACGCTGGTCGAGACCATGGCCAAGAGCGATGCCTGGGCCACGGAGTGCAAGAACCGCAGCTGGACGCCCATCCTGCTCACCGGCGACGACTATGCGAAATTCGTCGCCGAGGATTCGGCGCGCATCGAAGCCATCCTCAAGGACCTCGGCCTCGCCTGATTTCCCCAGGGGGACGGCGCGAGCCGTCCCTCATTTTTCTATTCCAGCCGATCGCAGGAGAGAGTGCGGTCGGCCAATGAGTGAAGGTACGTGAAGCCGGCAGCGGCTGCCGGCTGTCTTGGCCAACTACCGGGGGAGGGACATTCATGAGCACCATCAACCAGCCGGCGGCGCCCTCGCGCCTTGCCGTGCCGGAATTGCTTGTTGGCATCGGCCTTCTGGCCTGTGCCGGCGCCGTGGCTTGGCAGACGCTGGCGATTCCGGTGTCGCCGCTCTATTCCAAGGTAGGCCCGACCGTCTTTCCCTATCTCACCATGGTCGGCCTGATGGTGCTTTCCCTGCTGCTCATCCTCGCAGCACTTCGCGGCGGCTGGCAGCCGGAGGAGGAAAAGGAAACGCCGACCGATTGGAAGGCGATGGGCTTCGTTGTCATCGGCCTGATCGCCAACCTGCTGCTCATCCGGCCTCTCGGCTTCACGGCGGCATCGGTCATCATGTTCGTTCTCGTCTGCTACGGCTTCGGCAGCAAGCATACGCTGCGTGACGCGCTCACCGGTCTCATCCTGGCGCTGGCCGCCTATTTCGGCTTCGCCAGGGCGCTCGGCGTCAACATCGGTGCCGGTTTCATCGAGAACCAGCTGAACTCGGTGATCGATGCGATCATCGGCGCTCTGGGAGGCTGACGCCATGGAAACGCTTGGCCATCTCGCCCATGGATTCTCAGTCGCCTTCACCCCGATGAACCTGATGTGGTGCCTGCTCGGCACCACGCTCGGCACCGCCATAGGCGTGCTGCCCGGCCTCGGGCCGGCACTGACCATCGCCTTGCTTCTGCCGATCACCTATCAGGTGGCGCCGGAGGCGTCCTTCATCCTATTCGCCGGCATCTACTACGGCGCCATGTATGGCGGCTCGACGACGTCGATCCTGCTCAACACGCCGGGCGAAAGCGCCACCATCGTCACCGCGCTGGAAGGCAACAAGATGGCGCGGTCCGGCCGTGGCGGTGCCGCACTCGCCACCTCGGCGATCGGCTCCTTCGTTGCCGGCACGATCGGAACGCTGGGCGTCGCTTTTCTGGCGCCGGTGGTGGTCAAGTTCGCGCTGGCCTTCGGCCCGGCCGAGTATTTCTCGCTGATGGTGCTGGCCTTCATCACGGTTTCGGCCGTGCTCGGCTCGTCCTCGGTGCGCGGGCTCACCAGCCTGTTTGCCGGCTTCGTCATCGGCATGATCGGCGTCGATCTGCAGACCGGCCAGCCGCGCTTCACCTTCGGCTCGACCGAACTGCTCGATGGCGTCGACGTCATCATCGCCGCGGTCGGCCTGTTCGCGGTCGGCGAGACGCTCTACATGGCCTCGCGCCGCTATGCCGGCAAGGACGAGATCGTGCCGCTGAAAGGTTCGCTCTACATGACCGCGGCCGAATGGGGCCGCTCATGGAAGGCCTGGCTGCGCGGTGCCGCGATCGGCTTCCCGATCGGCGCCATGCCGGCTGGCGGCGCCGAAATCCCGACCTTCCTGTCCTACGCCATCGAAAAGAAGCTGTCGAAGCATAAGGAGGAATTCGGCACGGTCGGCGCCATCGAGGGCGTTGCCGGTCCCGAGGCCGCCAACAATGCGTCCGCAGCCGGCGTGCTGGTGCCGATGCTGACGCTCGGCCTGCCGACCTCGGCGACGGCGGCGATCATGCTGTCGGCGTTCCAGAGCTACGGCATCAATCCCGGCCCGCTGCTCTTGACGACGCAGGCCGACCTGGTCTGGGGCCTGATCGCCAGCCTGTTCATCGCCAATGTCATCCTCGTCATCCTCAACCTGCCGCTGATCGGGCTGTGGGTGCGGCTGTTGGAGATACCGGCGCCGCAGCTCTATGCCGGCATCCTGGTGTTCGCCACCGTCGGCACCTATGGCATCTCGCAGTCGCCGATCGACCTCGTCATCCTCTATCTGCTGGGGGCGGCGGGCTTCCTGATGCGGCGCTTCGATTTCCCGACCGCGCCCGTCATCATCGGCATGATCCTCGGGCCGCTCGCTGAAACTCAGTTCCGCCGGGCAATGACCATCTCGAATGGCGACTGGTCGGTGTTTTATACGCACAAGCTGTCGCTGACGCTGCTGACGCTCGCCTTCATCGGCCTGGTCGGGCCGCATATCTGGGCCTTCATCGAGCATCGCCGGCGGCGCGGACCGGAGCATGTGCCGGGCGATGCCTGACCGATTTGAGAAGACATGACAGACCTGCTTTCCGGTATCCGCGTCCTCGACCTGACCAATGTTCTGGCCGGGCCCTATTGTGCCTATCAGCTGGCGCTGCTGGGGGCCGATGTGATCAAGGTCGAGGGACCGCAAGGCGGCGACCTGGCGCGCCAGCTCGGCGGCTCGCCAAGGCTCAATCAAGCCGGCATGGGCGCCTCGTTCCTGGCGCAGAACGCCGGCAAACGATCCGTGGTGCTCGACCTGAAGAATGAAGCGGATCGCGAGCGCTTCCTCGACCTGGTCGCCAGTGCCGATGCGCTGGTGGAGAATTTCCGCCCCGGCGTGATGGATCGGCTCGGCATTGGCTATGAAGCGCTGAAGGCGGTCCGGCCAGGCCTCGTCTATTGCGCCATATCGGGTTTCGGCCAGACCGGGCCGATGCGCGACAATCCCGCCTATGACCAGATCATCCAGGGCCTGTCGGGCATCATGAGCATCACCGGCACGCCGGAAACGGCGCCGCTGCGCGTCGGCTATCCCGTTGCCGATACGCTGGGCGGGCTGGTCGGTGCGTTCGCGATCGCATCGGCGCTGGTCAGGCAGAAGACATCGGGCGAGGGCGCCTTTCTCGACGTCTCGATGCTCGAATGCACGCTTTCCGCGCTTGGCTGGCCGGTATCGAACTACCTGACGGCAGGAGTCGATCCCAAGCCGATGGGCAATGAGAACATGACTGCGGCACCTTCCGGCGCCTTCCGCACCGGCGATGGATTGCTCAACATTGCCGCCAACAAGCAGGAGCAGTTCGTAACGCTTTGCCGGCTGATTGGGCGGGCGGAGCTCGCCTCGGACGCGCGCTTCGCTGAGCGCGAGACACGCAAGCACAACCGTACGGCGCTGAAAGCCGAGATCGAGGAGGCTCTTGCAGACGCCTCGGCGGCTGTCTGGGAAGAGACGTTCAACCGTGCCGGCGTGCCGGCGGGCAGGGTGCTGACGATCCCGCAAGTGCTGGCCGAACCGCAGGTGCTGGCGCGCCAGGTGACGGCGAATTTTGACGATGTTGCCGGCATGGACAGGCCGCTGACCGTGCTGCGCGGCGGCTTCATGGTCGATGGTGAGGCGCCGTTGCCGACGAAGCCGCCGCCGGCGCTCGGCGCGCATATGGACGAGATTTTCGCCGGCCTGCCGCCACGCGCCAAAGCAAAGGCCCGGGCATGAGCGGCGCGGAGAAGAAGTCAGGCCGTGAGCGCGGCGAGGAATGGTGGCAGACCGGCATCATCGAGATGAGCCCCGGCGTCATCCGGCTGCGCGGCTATGAAATCCAGGACCTGATCGGTCGCGTCAGCTTCCCGGCAATGATTTGGCTGATGTTGCGTGGCGAACTGCCCAGCGAGGACCAGGCAGCCTTGCTCGGTATAGCGCTGGGTGCGGCCGTAGATCATGGCCCGCAGGCACCGTCGATCGCCATTGCCCGTATGGCCGCCACCTGTGGCGTCGGCATCAACAGCGCCATGGCTTCGGCCATCAACGTGCTCGGCGACGTGCATGGCGGCGCCGGCGAGCAGGCGCTGTCCTTCTACGGTGATGTCGCCGTGGCGATCGATGGCGGAATGGTGCTGGATGAGGCGGTCTCGGCACGGCTCGACCGGTTCTTCGCCGAGGAAAAGGGTTATGTGCCGGGGCTCGGTCACCGCTTTCACCCAATCGATCCGCGCGCGCCGCGCTGCTTGAACTGACCCGGGATTTTGCCGCGCGCGGCGTGGTCAATGGACGGTTCGCCGACATCGCCCAGGGGATCGAGGCCGATGTCGCGCGGCGCAAGGGCAAAAAAATCCCGCTCAACATCGACGGCGCCACGGCGGTCATCTATGGCGAACTCGGCTTCCCGCCGCCGCTGACGCGCGGGCTCTTCGTGCTGTCGCGTTCCGTCGGCATCCTGGCACATGCCTGGGAGCAGTCGCAGCAGAGTGAGCGCAACAAGGGGCCGCTGCCGCGCGAATGGCTGTGGGCCTACACCGGCAAGCCGCTGCGGCCTTTTCCCGAAGATGGCGACAAGAGCGGGTAAGGGCCTGCCTCAGGCAGCGTCGATCGGCGCCTGTTTGGGAATCGTCAAGGTCGCCACAAGCGTCGAAAGGTCCGGCTCGTCGATCAGCATCGCCGCATCGGCTGGAGCCAGCCAGGCCCGCTGCCGCCGCCTGGCTTCCTGCCAGTTGGCCAGCTCCTCGGTCACCTCAAGCAGATAGACGATGACGTCGACACGAATGAAGTTGTTGGCCAGCCGTTTCCAGTAGGAATAGGTGCCCGCCGGCTGCTTCAATGTCTTGCCGAGCACGCCGGCTTCTTCCATCGCCTCGATGGTGGCGGCCTTGCGCCCACTTTTGCCCTTCATCGGCCATCCCTTGGGGACGATGAAGCGTTGCGTCGTCCGCGACGTGACCAGCATCACCTCGAAATCGCCGCCCGCGGTCAACCGAAAGGGGATCGCCGCGACCTGGCGGATCCGCTCGCCTTTCTTGGCCTTGCGCACGGCCTTTTTCTTGGTGGCTGCCATTCGTAACAATCCAGTCGGTGCAAGTGCCCCATAGCGTGATGCGGCGCCTTTGCAAAACCCAAACTGCCGCAGGGGCACCTGAAAGGCCCCTATCATGTAAGTCGGCTAAATAAAAGAGTGGTCAGCCCGTCAGCGACAGGTGCTCACGGCGGTGTTGCCGATTATCTGCGTCTGGCAGCTCGACCTGACCTGCGGCACCACCGGCGGCGGCTGCTGGACGATCACGCGGTCCTGGGCGCGATACTGCTGTTGCTGCTGCTGAAATTGCTGCCGCTGAATCCGGTTCTGCAGGATCTGCAAATCGTTCTGCTGGATCAACGCGTTGCTTTTGGCCGCGGGATTGAGCACCTGCGCCGAAGCGGGTAGCGCAAGGCCGGCCACGAAAACCGCGGCCAGCAGCGCCGACGCAAGTTTCACCGATGGTCGACGCTCCGACATCCGCCCATTCCCGCGAAAAATCCTGTTCATCCGCCATATATAGGGCGTTCGCCCGGCGATGCCATGGCCGGCCCATCGGTCGCCTTGAAATCAATCACGCCCTCTGCTGGCCATCCGACCGCGACCGCAGATTGCCGACGACGCCAATGCTTGAGATCGGCATGGACATCGCGCCCGGCGACACTGCGGCATTCGCTCCATGGAAGGCCAGGTGGAGTTGCCCCAATAAAGGTCGCTTCGCGGCTGCGGAGAATCTACCCGGCAACCCCGCATTGCACTTGACGGAGGCGATCGATTCGCCGCTCTATCGGGTCGGCGCTGGCCTCGAGCTGAATGGCGTCAATGGTGTCGGCATGTCCGTCAGGTATAACGGCGCCTTCGGGGAAACGGTCAAACAGAATGCAGCCAGCGCGTCTCTCAAGGTCAGTTCCAGACTGGCTCGAGACGGAGCCAGGCGGGAGAGGTCTTGATGAGGAAATACGCGTATTTTGTTGCGATGCTGGGTGCGGCCTGCATCGCCGGTCTGCCGGCCGGGGCCGCGCAGACCAAGGGCGACAAGGTGGCGGCGCCGCCCGCCGCGGCTGACGCGCCGCAGCTGCCCGGCGGGGCATCGGCCTTGTCCGAAACCCATGGCGACTGGACGGTCAACTGCCAGATATCGGGCACGAACAAGGTCTGCAGCCTGTCGCATCAGCAGTTCAACAAGCAGAGCAACCAGCGGCTGCTGGCGATCGAGCTGTCGAGCAAGACCGGCGATGATGCCACCGGAACCCTTGCCTTGCCGTTCGGGCTGGCGCTGGCCAAGGGCGTCACCCTGACCATCGACGACCAGAAGCTCGACGGCAGCCTGGCGTTCAACACCTGCCAGGTGGTCGGCTGCCTGGTGCCCGTGGCGTTCGATGCCAATGTCACGCCGCTGCTCAAGAACGGCACGACGCTGAAGATCGACGCCTTCGCGGCCGATACCGGGCAAGCGGTGAGCTTTTCCATTCCGCTCAACGGTTTCGGCGGGGCGCTCGCCCGCACGGCGGAACTGTTGTCGAACTGACGGCCTGAGTCAGGGTATCTAATACGCGGCGCCTAACTGACGCCGCGTATGGCAAGCAGCGGCTATGTTGGCGGCAGGGTTTTCCCGCCAACACTCTTCAAACAACGATCGTCTTCAACCGCTCGGCGATGAGTGCGGCGAGCCGCGCCGCGACCTCGTCCTTGGTCATTTCGGGCCATTCCTCGACCCCCGTCTTTGAGACGATCCGCACCTTGTTGCGGTCGCCGCCCATGACGCCGGTGGGGCCGACGCCGCTTTCATGTGAGACGTCGTTGGCGACGATAAAGTCGGCCCCCTTCTTCTTCAGCTTGGCCTCTGCATTGCGCAAAAGATCCTGCGTCTCGGCAGCAAAGCCGACGACCAGGCCGGGCCGTTGGCTGTGATGGCCGACGCCGGCAAGGATGTCGGGGTTCTCCACCATGCGCAGCACGGGGGGGCCTTCGCCCGCCACTTTCTTGATCTTCTCGCCGGCCGAATTCTCGCTGCGCCAGTCGGCGACGGCGGCGACGAACACTGCTGCGTCCGCCGGCAGAAGCTGTTCGACCGCATCGCGCATCTCCTGCGCACGCTCGACATGGATGGTCTTCACTCCAGCGGGATCGGCAATGTTTACGGGACCGGAGACGAGGCGCACATCGGCGCCAAGCCTTGCCAATGCCGCGGCGATGGCGTGGCCCTGCTTGCCGGAGGAACGGTTGGCTATGTAGCGCACAGGGTCGATCGGTTCGTGTGTCGGGCCGGAGGTGACGATGATCTTGCGTCCTGCCAGCGGCTTGGGGCCGGCTTCGAGCAGCGCCTCGACCGCGGCGACGATCTCCAGCGGCTCGGCCATGCGGCCTTCGCCGGCCTCGTTGCTTTCGGCCATTTCGCCTCTGGCCGGGCCGATGAAGCGGATGCCGTCCTTGCCCAATGTCGCGCGGTTGCGGCGCGTGGCCGGATGCGCCCACATTCTTGGGTTCATCGCCGGCGCCATCAACACCGGCTTGTCGGTGGCCAGCAGCACGGTGGAGGCCAAATCGTTGGCATGGCCATTGGCGAGCTTGGCCATCAAATCGGCGGTGGCGGGAGCGACCACCAGAAGATCGGCCTCGCGCGACAGCCTGATGTGGCCGACATCGTGTTCGTCATTGCGGTCGAACAATTCGGTGAAGACATGGTCGGCCGAGAGCGCACCGACTGACAGCGTCGTGACGAATTCCTGTGCCGCAGCCGTCATTACCACGCGCACCCCAGCACCGCGCTCGCGCAGCCGGCGGATCAGGTCGAGCGCCTTGTAGGCGGCGATACCACCGCCGATGATGAGCAGGATGCGCTTGCCGGAAAGCATACCCGGCGGAAGGATCTTGCCCGTGGGGGCCGCAACCGGGGTCGCCGCACTGTGCGTGCTGGTCAGTTCGCGCAAGGTCCTTTCGATCTGATCGATACGGCCGGGTCCGATCTGACCGTCGACAGCGGCCCGGATCATCACCCGGGCCTGCTCTTCCATGGAGCGGTTGTTTTCCGCCGCCAATCGGCGCAGCAGCTCCTTGACCTCGTCGTCAAGGTTGCGGATCGTGATGCTTGCCATGTGATTGCACTTTGCTCATCTTAACCGATGGCGATGATAGCAATGCAATCAATCGGCAGCAAGTTGCGGCTCGAGCTTCGCTTTCCAGGCCTAAAGAATCTTCCAGGCGATATAGACCAGCGTCAGCGCGATCACCCACAACGCCACGCGGCCTGAGCGGCTGTAGCGCGCCTCGGCCTTGCCGATGGCACGCGCCGTGGTCTCGTCGAAGCGCAGGCCGTGCTCGGCCATCAGGTCGATCTCACGCGACAGTCGGTCGGTGCGCGCGGCAAGCTCGGGTATCTGGCGGGCAAGCGTCAGCAGCGCCTTGGCGCCATCGCGCGCATCGACCATCATGCCGCGCGGGCCGAGGTTTCCGGCGATCCAGCCGCCGACCACCGGCTCGGCCGTCTTCCACATGTTGAAGGCCGGATCGAGCGTGCGCGCCACGCCCTCGACCACCACCATGGTCTTCTGCAGCAGGATCAGCTCGGGCCGCGTCGCCATGTCGAAGAGTTCGGTCACTTCGAACAGCAGCGTCAGAAGTTTGGCCATGGAGATGGTCTCGGCCGGCTGCCCATGGATCGGCTCGCCAATGGCGCGGATCGCCTGCGCGAAGGCCGCGACATTGTGCTGGCGCGGCACGTAACCGGCCTCGAAATGCACTTCGGCGACGCGCAGATAATCGCGCGTGATGAAGCCATAGAGGATTTCGGCGAGGAAGCGGCGCTCCTTCTTGCCGAGACGTCCGGCAATGCCGAGGTCGACGGCGACGATGGTGCCGTTTGCCTCGACGAACAAATTGCCCGGATGCATGTCGGCGTGGAAGAAGCCGTCGCGCAAAGTATGGCGCAGGAATGACTGGATGAGGTTGGCAGCGATCGCTTTCAGATCATGGCCGGCGGCTTCGAGGCCGGTGATGTTGTTCATCTTGACGCCGTCGACCCATTCCATGGTCAACACGTCGCGACCGGTGCGTTCCCAGTCGACGTAAGGCACGCGAAAGCCGGGATCATCCCTGGTGTTTTCGCCAAGTTCGGAGAGTGCCGCCGCCTCGAGGCGCAAATCCATCTCGATCTTGGTGGTCTGCGCCAGCGTCTCGGTCACCTCGACAGGCCGAAGCCGGCGTGAGGAGGGGATGTATTTCTCCTGCAGGCGGGCGGCAAGGAAATAGCTTTCGAGGTCATGGAAGAAGCGGCGGCGCACGCCGGGACGGATGACTTTCACCGCGACCTTGGTGGCAACGCCGTCATGGATGGTTTCGGCGGTATGGACCTGGGCGATGGAAGCGGCGGCGACCGGGTCGCCGAACTCAGCGTAGAGATCACCCACCTTGCGCCCGAGCGAGGCTTCGATGGCGGCGACCGCCTCGGCCTTCGGGAAGGTGTGCATCTTGTCCTGCAGCATGGCGAGGTCGAGCGCCATGTCGTTGCCGACGACGTCGGGCCGCGTCGCCAGGAACTGGCCGAGCTTGACATAGGACGGGCCGAGCCGGACCACCGCCTTGGCCAAGCGGTCGCTGCGCTCATAGGCCAGCGCGCGGCGGCGGGTGAACAGCCGCGCCAGCCGCCAGCCGAATTTCGGCAGGCCGGACAGTTCCTCGCCCGGCAGAGCGGCGATGACGCCCTCGCGCACCAGCACCCAGCCGGCCCGTGCGAGCCTGAAACCAGCGCCGACGCTGCTCATGGCTGCACCCTGGCCGGGCCTTGCGACCGACACGAGCTAAATCGAGGATGGGAAATGCGATGCCGCCTCAAAGCTTCCAGCCCGAATGCAGCGCGGCAATGCCGCCGGAATAGTTGCGGAAGGAAACGCGGTCGAAACCGGCGCGAGAAATCATCGCCGCGAAGTTCTGCTGGTTGGGGAATTTCGCGATCGATTCAACCAGATAGGAATAGGGCTCGCCGTCGCCGGTGACCATCTTGCCGATCTTGGGAATGGCGTTGAACGACCAGGCTTCATAGGCCTTGTCGAGCAGCGGCATCTCGACCTCGGAAAATTCCAGGCACAGGAAGCGGCCACCGGGCTTCAGCACGCGGAACGCTTCGCCGAGCGCGACATCGATGCGTGGCACATTGCGGATGCCGAAAGCGATGGTGTAGGCGTCGAATGTGGCATCGGCAAAGGGCAGTTCCTCGGCATTGGCCTCGACGAAATCGGTATTACCGGACAGGCCCTTCTTTTGCGCCCTATCGCGGCCGACACTGAGCATCGAGCCATTGATGTCGAGCACCGTGGCATGCGCATGGCCATGGCTGGCATCGACTATGCGAAAGGCGATGTCGCCGGTGCCGCCGGCCACATCCAGGACCTTCCAGCCAGCCCGCTTCGGCGGATTGAGCCATGTCACCATGGCATCCTTCCACAGCCGGTGCAGGCCGGCTGACATCAGATCGTTCATCAGGTCGTAGCGGTTGGCGACCTTGTGGAAAACGTCGTTGACCAGGGACTGCTTCTCGCCTTCCCCTACACGCTTGAAACCATAGGAGGTTTCCATGCCGCCGGCGGCCGTGGTTCTCTCAACTGACATTTTTTTGATCCGTCATAAAACCGGCGGGACCATAGCCGATCGATGCTGTGGGCGCTATTGTTTAAGGCGCGGTGTTCAGCCGCGCTTCCAGGTGGTGGGTTTTCAAGACCTGGACTGACCGACGGGATGTTTGAATGCCTTTGAAAGCGGAACTGCACTGCCACATTGAAGGGGCAGCGGCGCCAGAACTCGTCATCCGCCAGGCGCAGAAATACGGTAAGGACACTTCGCCCTATATCCAGAACGGTTCGTTTGTCTGGCACGATTTCACCTCCTTCCTGGCGGCCTACGATTTTTCCGCCGATCTGTTCCGCACCGAGGAGGATTATGCACGGCTGGCCGACCACTATCTGACCAGCCTGGCCCGTGACGGCGCCATCTACTCCGAAGTGTTCACCTCGCCGGACCATGCCACGAAGGCAGGCCTGTCGCCCAAGGCCTATACCGACGCGCTCGGCGAAGGCATGCTGCGCGCCAAGGCCAAGACCGGCATTGAGGGCCGCATGATCGTTACCGGCGTGCGCCATGTCGGCGTGGAATCGATCGAACAGGCGGCGCGCTTCGCGGCGCGCTGCGGGCATCCGCTGGTCACCGGTTTCGGCGTCGCGGGCGATGAACGCATGGGCGAGATGGAAGACTATGTCAGGGCTTTCGAGATCGCACGCGAGGCCGGGCTCGGCATCACCATCCATGCCGGCGAGCTGACCGGCTGGGAGACCGTGCAGGCGGCGCTCGACCATATCCGCCCCTCGCGCATCGGCCACGGCGTGCGCGCCATCGAGAACCCGGACCTTGTCAGGCGCATCGCCGACGAAGGCATCGTGCTGGAATGCTGCCCCGGCTCCAACATCGCGCTCAAAGTGTTCGACAGTTTTGCCGACCATCCATTTCCGGCGCTGCAGGCGGCCGGCTGCAAGGTGACGCTCAACTCCGACGACCCGCCCTATTTCTGGACCTCGCTGAAGCGCGAATACGATATTGCAGCGGAGCATTTTGCGATGAACGAGAAGGCGCTGGCGGCCGTCACCCGAACCGCCATCGAAGCCGCCTTCGTCGACAGGAAGACCAAGACCGCACTTCTGGCCCGGCTGAACGGTGCGGCGCGCTGATTTTCTCCGACAAAGCTGTGGTCGATGGCGGCCAAGCGGTTCCTTGGCCGGTGCATTGTCGTTAGGGTCGTTCCAGCAGCCTGAAGCGCGTCCGCGCGCCGGGCGACACGCATCAGGAGAACACCATGAAGGGCGTCACCGTCGTCGACCACCCGCTTGTCCAGCACAAGCTGACCATCATGCGCAAAAAGGAGACCTCGACGGCCGGCTTCCGGCGGCTGTTGCGCGAGATATCGCTGCTGCTCGGCTACGAGGTGACCCGCAATCTCGAACTGACCACCACCACCATCGAGACCCCAATCGAGGAAATGGAAGCGCCGACGCTGGAGGGCAAGAAGCTGGTTTTCGCTTCGGTGCTGCGCGCTGGCAACGGCTTGCTGGAAGGCCTGCTCGACCTGGTGCCGGCGGCGCGCGTCGCCCATATCGGCCTCTACCGTGACCATGAGACGCTGGAGGCGGTCGAATATTTCTTCAAGGCGCCGAGCGACCTCGCCGACCGGCTGGTGATCGTTGTCGACCCGATGCTGGCGACCGCCAATTCGGCAATCGCGGCGATCGACAAGCTGAAGGGGCGTGGCGCCACCAACATCCGGTTCCTGTGCCTTTTGGCGGCGCCCGAAGGCATCGAGCGTTTCACCAAGGCGCATCCGGACGTTCCGGTGTTCACCGCGTCCATCGACCGCCAGCTCAACGAGAAGGGCTACATCATGCCCGGCCTCGGTGACGCCGGCGACCGCATGTACGGGACGAAGTAGTATCAGGCAAAGTTGACTGGTACGATTTACCGAATGTTTACGAAACGGCGCGGTTTTGGCGCCCGTTAAAGCTGCAAACACCATCCGGCGCTAAAGGATCGACCTTCACAAAGGCCGACCCATGCTGCGCAAGCTTCTCATCCTCAGCGTCTTTGCCGGAGCATCGGCATCGATCCCGGTCGTCTATCAGTCGAATCCGCAGATATTCGAAACCCTGCTGAAATCGGCGGTGACGGCCAAGCCCGCTACCGAGGCTCAACAGGAGGTCAGCCTGGCGTCCGTTCCCGACAAGCCGGCGGCACCGCTGCCGACCGGCCGCAAGGTTGTCGTCGCCGCGGACGGGCGCGGACACTTCTCGTCGACTTTCAAATTGAACGGCCGTCAGGTCGACGGCATGATCGACACCGGCGCCACACTGGTCGCGGTCAACACGTCGACGGCGCGCCGGATCGGGCTGTCGCTCAATCCGTCCGATTTCAGCCACGAGGTCAACACCGCCAACGGCTCGATCAAGGCGGCGGTGGTGATGATCGACCGGCTGCAGATCGGCAGCATCAGCGTCGACGGTGTGCAGGCCATCGTGCTCGACGACAAGGCGTTGCGCACCAATCTGATCGGCATGAGCTTTCTCAGCCGACTTGGCAAATACCAGGCCGAAAACGGCACGCTGCTGCTCGTCCAATAATCAACCGCGCGGCAGGATCCGCCGGATGACGGTTTTGTCGGCCGGCGGTTTCGAAGCGCCGATGGCATAGGCTGAAACCACGGCGGCGGCGGCGGCCTCGGCATCGGAGGGCGAGCGGGCGTGGACCAGCGCCAGCGCATCGCCGGCGTGAACTTCCGCCCCTATGGGCAGCAGCCTGGTGATGCCGACGCTGGGGTCGATCTTGTCGTCAGGCCTT
Organism: Mesorhizobium huakuii; assembly: GCF_014189455.1. Lineage (NCBI taxonomy): Bacteria > Pseudomonadati > Pseudomonadota > Alphaproteobacteria > Hyphomicrobiales > Phyllobacteriaceae > Mesorhizobium > Mesorhizobium huakuii. The sequence goes on along the minus strand of NZ_CP050296.1, from coordinate 1,782,840 downwards.
GTGCGCCCGCCGCCCAAGCCAACCACCGCAAGGCCGATGTCGCGGGTGGCGATGCCGGTGACGAACCCGTTTGTTGTCGCCTTCACCGCGAATTCGGTTGGCGCGTCGGGCAGATATTTTTCCGGCTTCTCGATGAAATCCGTGGGGCCGCCAAGCACCGCCACCATGCGCGCGAAGGTGGCGGCGGCGCGGCCGCTGGTCAGCGTCTCGGTGGCGCGGCGTAAGCCATCCTGGTTGGATGACACCAGTCCCGCCGACTGTAGCATTTCGGCGGCTAGCGCCAGGGTCACGTCCTCCAGGCGCTTGTCGCGCAGACGGCCGGTGAGGAAATCGACGGCGTTGCGCACCTCGACGGCATTGCCGGCGGCGGACGCCAGCGGCTCGTTCATGCCGGTGATCAGTGCCGAGACCTTCAGCCCGGCGCCACTGGCGACCTCGACCAGGCTGTTGGCGAGCGCGGTCGCGTCGCGCGACTTCTCCATGAAGGCGCCATTGCCGACCTTGACGTCCAGCACCAGCGAGCCCAGGCCGGCGGCCAGCTTCTTCGACAGGATCGAGGCGGTGATCAGCGGCACCGATTCCACGGTGCCGGTGACGTCGCGGATGGCATAGAGCCGGCGGTCGGCCGGCGCCAGATCGGCGGTCTGGCCAATGATGGCGCAGCCTGTTTCCAGCACCGCCCGGCGAAACAGCGCGATATCGGGCTGGCTGGCGTAGCCGGGGATCGCATCCATCTTGTCCAGCGTGCCGCCGGTATGGCCAAGGCCCCGGCCCGAGATCATCGGCACATAGGCGCCGCAGGCAGCGACGATCGGCGCCAGCATCAGCGAGACATTGTCGCCGATGCCGCCCGTCGAATGTTTGTCGGTGACCGGGCCGGGCAGGTCCGACCAATCGAGCACATCGCCGGAATCGCGCATGGCCAGCGTCAAGGCCACGGCCTCGTCGCGGCTCATGCCGTTGAAGAACACCGCCATGGCAAAAGCCGCGGCCTGGCCATCGGTGACGGCGCCCGAGGTCACGCCGTCGACGAAGGCTGCGATTTCACCGGCCGAGAGCCTGTGGCCGTCTCGCTTGCGGCGGATGATTTCCTGCGGAAGCATCAGGTCTCCAGCAGCCCGTCGCGGAACATACGCTGCAGGACCGTTGCCAGCCGCGATCCGCCAACCGGCGCCATGTCCTTGGTCTCCTGGTGCGAAAGTTCGGCTCCGGTCATGCCGGCCGCCAGATTGGTGATGACCGAGCAGGCGGCGACGCGCAGGCCAAGGAAGCGGGCGAGAATGACTTCCGGCACGGTCGACATGCCCACCGCATTGGCGCCCATGATGCGCGCCATGCGGATCTCGGCCGGGGTTTCGAAACAGGGGCCGGAAAACCACATATAGACGCCCTGGTGCAGCACGGTGCCGGTCGCCTTCGCGGCGCGCTCGATCGCCTTGCGGATGCCGGCATCATAGGCTTCGGTCAGGCCGACGAAGCGGCGGTCGCTGGGCTCGCCAATCAGCGGATTGCTGCCGGAGAAATTGATGTGGTCGGTGAGCAGCATCACCGAGCCCGGCGGCATGTCCGGGTCGACCGAGCCGGCAGCGTTGGTGAGGATCAGTTTGGTGATGCCAATGCCAGCAAGCACCTCCAGCACCGGCCGCATCGCCGCCGCGTTGCCATGCTCGTAGTAATGGGCGCGGCCGGACAGCATCAGCACCGGTGTGCCGGCAAACAGCCCGGCCACCACTTCGCCGGCATGGCCGCTGACGCCGCTCCTGGGAAAGCCGGGCAGCTCGGCATAGGGGACGCGGATCGGGTGCTCGATCCGGTCGACAAGGACGCCGAGGCCCGACCCCAGCACCAGTGCTGTCGACGGCGCCAGGCCGTCCAGCCTTTCGATCAGATGGTCCACCGCCTTTTCGGTCATTGCAGCCAGCCCGCCATTTTCAGCCAACTCTTCATTTGAGAATGTCGCCGCGGAAGCCGTAGGGCAGCATGTCGCCCATGGTCACGGTCTCGGCCACGCCGGTGTTGTCGCAGAGGTAGAGTTTTGTCTCCGGGCGGCAGAACTCGGCCAGCCGCTGGCGGCAACCGCCGCAAGGCGAGCACTTGGCCATGCGTTCGGCAATGACGGCGATTTCGACGATTTTGCCACCGCCGCCCATGATGTAATGGCCAAGCGCGGTGGTCTCGGCGCACCAGCCCTCGGGATAGGAGGCGACCTCGATGTTGGCGCCGGTGAAGACGCGCCCGTCCTCGGTGCGCAAGGCGGCGCCCACCGGAAATTTCGAATAGGGCGCATAGGCCTTGGCCATGGCGGTCCTGGCCGCTTCGAACAGATCATGCGACATTCGTTCTTCTCTCCGATGATCGTGTCCAAAACCCGGCGCGTGCCTCGCGCCGGGCCTAGCGTTCCTTGACGTAGGGCACGCCGCCGGCGCGCGGCGGGATGGCCTTGCCGATGAAGCCGGCGAGCAGGATGACGGTGAGGATATAGGGCAGCGCCTGCATGAACTGCACCGGCACCTTGCCGATGATCGGCAGCGGCGAGCCCTGCAGGCGGATTGCCGCCGCATCGAGGAAGCCGAACAGCAGGCAGGCGAACATGGCGTTGACCGGCTTCCACTTGGCGAAGATCAGCGCGGCCAGCGCGATGTAACCCTTGCCGGCGGTCATGTCCTTCACGAAGCCGCCATTCTGCACCATCGACAGATAGGCGCCGGCGACGCCGGTGAGGATGCCGGTGCAAATCAGCGCGCGGTAGCGCAGCCAGGCGACTGAAATGCCGGCGGTGTCGACAGCGGCCGGGTTCTCGCCGACGGCGCGCAGCCTGAGGCCAAAGCGGGTGCGGAACAGCACCCACCAGGTGAACGGCACCATCAGGAAGGCGAGGTAGACCAGCAGCGAATGGCCTGAAATCAGTTCCGCATAGATCGGCCCGATGATCGGCACGTCCCTGATCGCCTCGGCGCCGGGCCAGACAATCGCGTCGAACCGTTCGCCCGGCTGCAGTGCCGGCGTGCGCCCGCCTTGGCTGAACCAGGCCTGGCCGAGGATGATGGTCGAGCCGGCGGCGATGAAATTGATCGCCACGCCGGACACGATCTGGTTGCCGCGGTGGGTGATCGAGGCGAAGCCATGCACCATGGCAAAGGCGACCGAAATCAGGATCGCCATGCCGAGGCCGATAAAGGCCGAATGGAACACGGAAGCAGCGGCGGCGCCGGCGAAGGCGCCGACCAGCATCTTGCCTTCGAGGCCGATGTCGAAGATGCCTGAACGCTCCGAAAAGAGGCCGGCGAGGCAGGCGAGCAGCAATGGCACCGACAGGCGGATGGTCGAGTCCAAAATCTGCACGATGGCGATAAAGACATCCATCTCAGGCGCCCTTTCCCTTGACCGCTTCCATGCCGACCGACCTCGGACTGAACGAGGCGAACAGCGCCTGGATATAAGGTCTGAACATGTGTTCGAGCGCGCCGGCGAACAGGATCACCAGACCCTGGATGATGACGATCATGTCACGGCTGATCGCCGGCATCTCGAAGGCGAGTTCGGCGCCACCCTGGTAGAGCATGCCGAACAGGACCGCCGCCAGCACGATGCCGACCGGATGCAGGCGCCCCATCAGCGCCACGGCGATGCCGACGAAGCCGGCGCCGGAGACGAAGTCGATCGCGACATTGTGCTGGTCGCCCATCACAGGATTGAGCGCCATCATGCCGGCGAGCGCACCGGAGATCATCATCGCGGTGATGATGATGCGGGTTTCCGAAATGCCGGCATAGCGCGCTGCCTTCGGGCTGTGGCCATAGGTGCGCATCTCATAGCCGAGCTTGGTGCGCCAGATCAGCAGCCAGACCAGGAAGGCCATGAGCAGCGCCAGCAGGAAGGTGACGTTGAGCGGCGCGGAACGGATCTTGGCGCCGAACAGCTCGATGATCCAGTTGAGCTTCGGCAGTTCGGCCCCCGCGAAGAAGTTGCGCGTCTGCGGGGCTTGCGACCCCGCCGGCTTCAGCGGTCCGACCAGCAGATAGACCATGATCGAGGCGGCGATGAAGTTGAACATGATGGTGGTGATGACGATGTGCGAGCCGCGCTTGGCCTGCAGATAGGCAGGGATCAGCGCCCACAACGCGCCCACAACCGCCGAAGCGACGATGGCCAGCGGAAATGTCAGCCACCAGGGCAGCGTGCTGTCGAAAGACAGGCAGACGATGGCGATGCCAAGGCCAGAAATGTAGGCCTGCCCCTCGGTGCCGATGTTGAACAGGCCGCAATGCGCCGCCACCGCCACCGAAAGCCCGGTGAAGATGAAGGTGGTGGCATAGAAGAGGGTGAAGGCGATGCCGGTTCCCTTGCCGAAGGCGCCCTCGACCAGGATGACGGCGGCGCGGAACGGGTTCTCACCGACCAGCAGCACGACGAAGCCGGCGACGATGAAGGCCACCGAAAGGTTGATCAGCGGGATCAGCCCATAATCGGCCCAGGCCGGCAATTTGGCGTAAGGCGTGCTCATTGCGCGGCCTCGGCTATCTTTCTGGATTGATACTGGGCCAAGTTCTCTCCGGTACCTACAACCTTCCAAGACAAACGGCCGTTATCGCTGCGGCCTAAGATGACAGCCGACGCAGCGCTCGGACTTCTGAACGCAACATCTCTACTGAAAATCAAGATATCGCCGCGAGTCGGATGGGGAACCAAAGACCCATCGCCAATCAGCGAGTTTCTTAGAGCATTGTAGCTACTCAGGTGTTTGGCCAGAGAATCCATTGCCTTAGCTCTCGCCGACGAATCCCGAAAGACCAGATATTCGCCGCCGCTCAGAACCGCGGTTGCATCGACTCCAGTCTTCGGATCAACCAACCGAAGCTGCGTGACGTCGCCGGCCGTATTGTCTCCGTTGGGCTTGGCTCCAGAGCCATCTACAAGAAAATCTTCTAAGGACGGCTTAGATCTTATGTTTGTCGGGCGCCCCTTAAGAAAATCGTATCCAAGTACCGGCAATACAATTTCTATTTGAGAAATAAAAAATTCCATATCAGCAATATCAGATTCCGGAAGATTTCCTGCAGGTGGGGTGTTGCTATTTAGCAAAGTGGCTCTACCAGAATCGCTAGATATAGAATTTAACCTTCTTTCCAAGTATCTCGCATGAGCCTTGGTTAGGTTTGCATCCTTGCTCGTAAATATACAAAACCTTTCGAAGAAATCCTCTTCTTTCGACGACGCATGCTGCTCGATTCGTCTCCCGACATCGTCGCTTTCTCCAATATACACGGAGCGTTTCTCCGAAGACGTGGCCACTTCACCCAGTAAGAAGTAAATCCCTGTCTTTTGAGACTCAGGCCGCTTTCGAATGCGTCCTATCTCACTGCGTGGCGCTAGGAGCGCATGCCCAGTCCAGTTCATTATTTCAGCAGTTACTATCCCGGATGGCGTACCGTCGACCAAGAACATCCTCACCGTTCGCCCAACGGTGGTCATGCGGCGGCCTCCTGCTCGACGCCCGCCATCAGCAAGCCAAGTTCGCCCTCGGTCGCCTCCGGGCCGCGCTCGCCGACGATGCGGCCGGCAAACATCACCAGGATGCGGTCGGAGAGCGAGCGGATCTCGTCGAGCTCGACCGACACCACCAGCACGGCCTTGCCCTGGTCGCGCATGGCGATCAGGCGCTTGTGGATAAATTCGATGGCGCCGACATCGACGCCGCGCGTCGGCTGGCCGACGATCAAAACACCCGGGTCTTGTTCCATTTCCCGCGCCAGAACGATCTTCTGCTGGTTGCCGCCGGAAAAGTTCGCCGTCTTCAGGCGCGGATTGCTTGGCCGGATATCGTATTTCTCGATCTTGTCCTTGGCGTCGGCCATGATGGCATCGACGTTGAGGAACGGCCCTTTGAGATAGCGGGGGTCGTCGTGATAGCCGAGGATGGAATTCTCGTTCTCCTCGAAGGCCAGCACAAGCCCGACATGGTGGCGATCCTCCGGCACGTGCGCCAGCCCGCGGTCGCGCAGTTCGCCGGGGTCGGCCTTGCCGGTGAGATCGATCGGCTTGCCGTCCAACATGACGGAGCCGGAAACGGCGTGCCTGATGCCGGAAATCGCCTCGAGCAGTTCGGATTGGCCGTTGCCGGCGACACCGGCGATGCCGACGATCTCGCCGGCGCGCAGGTCGAAGGAGATATCGTCGACCATGGTGACGCCACGCGAATCCTTGACCGTCAGGTTCTTGACCGCAAGCTTGACGGCTCCGGCTTCCGCTTCGCCCTTCTCGACCCGCAGCAGCACGCGGCGCCCGACCATCAGTTCGGCCAGCTCCTCGACGGTGGTTTTCCTGGTCTCGCGGGTCGCCACCATCGTGCCCTGGCGCATGACCGACACGGTGTCGGTGATGGCCATGATCTCGCGCAGCTTGTGGGTGATCAGCACCACCGTCTTTCCCTGTTCCTTCAGCTGCTTGAGGATGCGGAAGAGGTGGTCGGCCTCGGCCGGCGTCAAGACGCCCGTCGGCTCGTCGAGGATCAGGATCTCGGCACCGCGATACAGCGCCTTGAGAATCTCCACGCGCTGTTGCAGGCCGACCGGCAGTTCCTCAATGATGGCGTCGGGGTCGACCTCGAGCCCGTATTCGCGCTCCAGCCGCTCCAACTCGGAACGCGCCTTGGCGATGCTGCTCTTCAGCAAGGCATCGTTTTCGGCGCCAAGGATGATGTTTTCCAGCACCGTGAAATTGTCGACCAGCATGAAATGCTGGTGCACCATGCCGATGCCGAGCGCGATCGCGTCATTGGGCGTCTTGATCGACGCCGGCTTGCCGCCGACGCGGATTTCGCCGCTGTCGGCCTGGTAGAAGCCATAGAGGATCGACATCAGCGTCGACTTGCCGGCGCCGTTCTCGCCGACGATGCCGTGGATGGTGCCGCGCGCGATCTCCAGATTGATGTCGCGGTTGGCACGCACGGCGCCAAAACTCTTGTTGATGCCGATCAGTTCGATTGCGGCTTGCGCCATGCAGCCAGTCCCACTCTTATTTTTTTATCGCTTGGTCAAAACGCCTAGCATGACGCTCCGCCCATGCCAATCGGCCGGAGCAGCATCCACTCTCGGCAAATCCCGGTGCGCTTGTCAATTTCCAACGTGTCCGCGGGCTTCATATTCGCTAATATGACGACGTCGAAATTCGCATCACGATGCAAGGCGTTGTGGTGCAGCATCAGGGACTGCAAATGATCATGCCCGCCGACCGGCTGACGACGCTGGAAATCCGCGCCGCCGAGCAGGAAAAGACCATCGAGGAATTGTCGGGCCAGATCGCCGAGCAGTGGAAGGTGGTCGAACGCATGCAGCGCAAGCTCGACGCCCTGACCGACCGTTTCCTGGCGCTGGAGGAACAGTCGGCACCCGACGTGCCCGTAACCAAGCCGCCACACTGGTGAGGAAAAGGGGAGGGCGCAAATCATGGCCAGTGAAAGCGACCGTATCGCAAGGGCCGGCGACTATGTGCTCGGCCTGATGAACGACGCGGAGCGCGAGCGGGCCGAGCGCGACCTCGAGATCGATCCCGCCTTCCGCGACGCGGTGGTGCGGCTTGCCGAACGCATGCATGTCTTCGACCGCGTCGAAAAACCTGCCTTGCCCGCCAATCATTGGGCACTGGTCACGCAACGCCTCGCCGAATTGCCGCAGATGCGCAGCGTTGGTCTGGGCAATGATGCCAAATCGCGAACGGTGATCCGAAGCCTGTCCCTGCCGCCATATGGCATTGGCGTGCATTCGCTCGGCGGCCGGCGCGGATTTTTCGTCGCCATCGTGCTGATTGTGGTCTTCGCGCTCGGCTATCTAGTGGGTCGGCTATAGCCCGAGCTCGCGCGACATCAGCAACATGGGGTGGCCGTCCTGCTCGAACGGCTCGACGACCACTCAACCGAGCGCGGAATAGAAATCACGCGCTTCCCACGTATAGAGGTAGAGCCTCTCCACATCGATCGACGCCGCATGCGCTTCGATGGCCGCGACCAGCGCACTGCCGATCCCCTTGTTGCGGTGGTTGCGATCGACGACCAAGCCGGCCAACCATGGCGTCAGGTCGTGCGCCGGCTCCAATTCGTGGCGGACCAGCAGGCATGTGCCGACCGCTACGTCGTCGACCCGCGCCACCAACGCCGTCTCGAAGCCGTCCCCGATCAGCAGCGTGCGGAGCCCGGCGGCGTCCTCGTCCGGCGTCCTCGCGCTGCCCTCGAAAAAGGCGGCAACGCGCAATCGTGCCACCGCCACGACGTCACGGTCGGCCATGGGTTCTATGATCGGCTTCACTCTTGCCTCGGTCGTCAGACGTCTTCCAAAAACAAAACCGCCGGGCCAAAGCCCGGCGGTTCGCAAAATGAGTGCTTGCCGATCAATAGGGGCAGGCGTTGTCGGCCGTGTAGTCGTGCACCTGGATCTTGCCGGCGATGATGTCGGCTTTGGCCTTTTCGACCGCCGCTTTCATCTCAGGGGTGACCAGCGCCTTGTTGTTGTCGTCCATGGCGTAGTCGACGCCGCCTTCCTTGAGGCCGAGATTCTCGAGGCCACCCTTGAAGGTGCCGTTCTTGCCATCCATGAAGGCGGTGTAGACGGCAACGTCGACGCGCTTCATCATCGAGGTCAGAACCTTGCCTGGCTGCAGGCCATTCTGGTTGGAATCGACGCCGATGCCGAGCTTGCCGGCATCCGCCGCCGCCTGCAGCACGCCGACGCCGGTGCCGCCGGCCGCGGCGTAGACCACGTCGGAGCCCTGGTCGATCTGCGTCTTGGCGATTTCGCCACCCTTGGCCGGGTCGTTCCAGGCGGCCGGCGTGTCGCCGGTCATGTTCTGGATGACGTCGGTCGCGCCGGCCGACTTGGCGCCGCCGACATAACCGCATTCGAACTTGCGGATCAGCGGGATGTCCATGCCGCCGATGAAGGAGACCTTCTTCGTCTTCGATGCCATCGCCGCCATGATGCCGACGAGGTAGGAGCCTTCATTCTCCTTGAACACCAGCGAGCGGACATTGGGCAGGTCGACGGCGTCGTCGATGATGGCGAAGTTGAGGTCCGGATATTCGGCGGCGACCTTCTTCAGCGCATCCTCCCAGGCAAAGCCGGCCATGACGATCGGGTTGTGGCCGTCCTCGGCGAAGCGGCGCAGCGCCTGCTCGCGCTGCGAGGCGTTGGAGACCTCGAACTCGACATAGGGGACGCCGGTCTCGGTCTTGAACTTCTCGGCGCCATGGAAGGCAGCCTCGTTGAAGGATTTGTCGAACTTGCCGCCCAGATCGTAGAGAATGGCCGGCTGGACATCCGCGGCGAAAGCCGGAAGAACCATTGCGGTTGCGGCCAGGAGGCCGAGAACGATACGTTTCATGTGATCCACACCCTGTCGGTTATTTTTTCCGTTACGCACCGCCTGGCTGCCCGGTTCACCGGCAACCACGCGACGTCAGCCAGGAGTGTATTCCCCTCCCGCTCCTGGGCAATCTGGCACGGCCCGAAACAAAATTCACGCGGAATTTTGACCTTTTGGAAAAAGCGTGCCACGGGCAGACCGTGCCGCAAGGCGATCCTTGCGCGCAAGAGCGGTTCATCGTTTCACGGAAACGCCGAACCGCTCTAACTTTTTGTTTTGACGCAATTCCTGTGGGGAAAGCGCTATGCGCTTTTCCCGGGAAAACCGCTTCACACTTTTCCTGGAATTGCTCCAGCCGTCAGGCGGTGGCGGCCGGCATGGCGCAGGCGATGCCCGTGCCCTTGAGGTTGCAGTAGCCGTAAGGGTTCTTTGCCAGATATTGCTGGTGATCGGCCTCGGCGAAGTAGAAGGCGGGCGCCGGCGCGATCTCGGTGGTGATCCGGCCGTGACCGGCACCGCGCAGCGCCGCCTGATAGGCGTCGCGGGAGGCGTTCGCCGCCTGGAATTGCGCATCGCCGGATGTGTAGATCGCGGAGCGGTAGGTGGTGCCGACATCATTGCCCTGGCGCATGCCTTGCGTCGGGTCATGGCTTTCCCAGAACAGCCGCAGAAGGTCGGCATAGGAGACGATCTTGGGGTCGAAGACGACCAGCACCACTTCGGCATGGCCGGTCAGCCCCGTGCAGGTTTCCTGATAGGTCGGATTGGGCGTGATGCCGCCGGCATAGCCGACGGCGGTGACCCAGACGCCTTCGGTCTGCCAGAACAGGCGCTCGGCGCCCCAGAAGCAGCCGAGCCCGAACATCGCCGTCTCAAGCCCATCGGGGTAGGGGCCCTTGAGCGGCCTTTTCAGGACATGGTGCTTGGAAATTGTCGGGATTGCCTTGGCACGGCCCGGCAAAGCCTCGGACGGCTTCGGCATATTGAGCTTCTTGTTCAGCATGTCGCTGAGAAAGAACATGCGCGGCTTTCCTTCCCATCAGGATGCAAGAAAATTGATCAGTTGGCGGCGAATTGGCCTGTGCGCCGCTGGCGCCTGTAGCCAATGGCGTAGAGCAGGAAGGCCAGCACGGCGAACACGGCAAAGCCTGGCTGGTTGAGCACCCAGGCGATGATGCCGTCCCACAGCAGTGGGCTGGCCTTGGCGCGGACGAAGGTTTCGAAGGCCGCCCGCGTGTCCGGCGAGACGGCCAGCCAGCTGGCGTTGAGCGGGGTCAGCACAAGCGCCGAAGCCGCCACCGTGCGCGTCGTGTCGAGCACCGCCATGATGACGGAAACCGACAGCGCGACCATGGCGGCGAGACGAAAAATGAAGCGAAACATCAAGCTCTCCCCCGGCCGATCCTGGACAGGATCTCCGGCACCAGCGAGAAATAGAGTGCGTATGGCTTGCCCGCAACCGCGATACGCGAATTTGAAGATTCGCTCTCTCCCTATGTCACCGGCTTGCGCCTGCGCCGGTGAACGAGCCAGACGGCGAGAATGCCGCCGCCGATGGCGCCGACCAGCAGCCCGCCCAGGCCGAAGAAGGCGGCGAAATAGCCGCAGCCACCCTCGAAGCAGCTCACCTCGGCGACATCGGCGATCACCGAACCGGCAAGGAAGCCGCCCACGGCACCGACGACGGCGCCGAGAATGATGCCGAGCAAGGCAGCGACAATGGAAACGCCGACCGGCGGTGCTTCGGTTTGCGGCTTGGCGTAGACGGTCTCGGCGCCGGAGCCGCCGCGCAGCAGGTAGATGCAAAGCAGGCCGATGCCGATTTCGATGGCGGAGATGCCGAGGCTCCTCGCGGAAAAAGACGAAATCCGGCACGACAAGCACATAGGCTTGCCTTGCCAGCACCCAGACGATGAGGGCGATCTGCCAGACAGTGAAATGGCGGGGGAAACGCCCCGAGCGGCCAAAGGCGAGGCCGAGCAGGTAAAGCCCCCACAGGATGATGACGACATTGGCGACGAGGCCGCCGAGCAGGAAATTGAAGATTTTGTCCGGCAGGCCGGAATTGCCGACCAGCCACCAGGCCGAGGCCAGGCCATAGACCGACCACGCCATGACGAAGATGAGCCAGCCGACCGGGACGTAAAAAGGTCGCCACCCGGGCGGCCGACCGGCGCCTGCCCACTGCCCGGTTGTTCGCTGCTCGATGTCATGTCGGGACGATGCCCCCGCAAAGCCTCTGCTTCACTCGACAGGGGGCCGGCGGCGAAGTCAAGCGCGGCGGGTCCTGCGGCCTTGCCTGTGCACATCATTCGGGGCCGACACCCCGGAAACGGGTGCGATGGTGGCCTCGCGAAACACCATGTGGCCGGCAAAGCGAATAGACTGCGCTTATGGCTTGGCATTCGGCGCGGGATCGACTAGATGAGCCCCGCGCCTGTTGCTTCGACGGCTCAGGTGCCGGGGAAGGATGTCCGCTGGTTGGGCGGCATTCATGGCGCGGACATTCCGCATCGCAGCCCCAAGGAGATGCATCTCCCCAACCCGCGCGGCGAAACCGGCCGGCGTGAAAGCAAGGACGGAGAGGTGGCCGAGTGGTTGAAGGCGCACGCCTGGAAAGTGTGTTTACGGGAGACCGTAACGCGGGTTCGAATCCCGCTCTCTCCGCCATCCTGCTTCGCTCTTCGAGCTTCGCAGGATTGGAGAAAGCGCTGGAACGAAGCAGGATGCCCTCCGAAGCCTTGGCGTAGGAGGGCGGGTTCGAACTTTCTCCCGCGTCCCCACCACATAAATTTTCAAGTCTTTGAAACGGTTGACAAACCAAGACCCCTATCCGTCTGAAGTCATCTGCACGCTTGAGAAACGCCCCGCCACACTGTGGCTCGCTCAGGGGGGCGGCACACCAAATGACAGCGAAAAGTTTACCTGCATAGCAAGTCCCGCAACCAAAAGGGACCAACGTACGATGGTCACTAGAAGCACATCGATATCAGCTTCATTGTTTCGATCTGGCATAGTCTAGCGCGAACTGAAGGTAGCCTCTGATTGCCCTTCACCGACGATGAAATCCGGTCAGCCGCGACGGATAAGTGTCGGGCGGCTCAGGTACTTATTGGCCGTGAGGCAGATGACGATGCGGGATCACTACGTTTCAAATGAAAGACGCTAGGCAAGTGCCACAAGACGTGTGATTATCATCGCCTTTATCATTTCGTAAACAACAACAGAGTTCCAGACTACGGGGAGGAAACTGTAAATGGCCAGGAGATCAAAAGTCGTACCGCGTAACCCGGTCCAGACGGCAGATGCGCCGGTGAAGATTTGTTTTGAACGCATTATACCCGATGAACTTGATCAAGAACGCTTCGTGCGGCGGCGGATGCGGGAGCAGATGATTGAGGCGGCGGGAGGCGAAAAGAAGCTCAAGGCCAGCGGGGTTCTGGGCGTCGCCAGGATGGCCCTGGTCAACTCCAAGAAATGGAGCCCGGGGACAACATTGCGTTGCCGGTTTCTGGACGGTAGCGCCAAGATGAAGTCCAAGGTGAAAGCAGTCGCGCTCGGGTGGCAAAAATATGCCGATGTCAAGCTGAAATTCGTTAGCCAGGGAGACGCCGAAATTCGGATTTCATTCTTTGCCGACAACGGCTCGTGGTCCGCAATCGGTCGGGATGCCCTTAACGCGAGCTACTTTCCCACCAACCAGCCGACGATGAATTACGGCTGGTTGCGTGATGACACGGACGAAGAAGAATACCACAGGGTGGTCACGCATGAATTCGGCCACGCCCTTGGCTGTATCCATGAGCATCAATCACCCAAATTTACGCGCACCTGGAATGAGTCTGCGGTAATGAAATATTTCCAGGGCCCCCCCAATTACTGGAGTCCGGAAGACATCAGGGTCAATGTCCTGGAGAAATATTCACCGAAAGGCATAACAGCCACCGATTTTGACCCGAAATCCATCATGCTCTATGCATTCGACGGAGCCCTTTTCTCGGATGGCCTTGGGCCTACCAACCAAAACACTGCGGTGTCGGACAAGGACGTGGCCATGATCAAGAAGATGTATCCGTAACCTTCGGCGGGCCTCTTTTCACGAGCAATGATTGCGAAAGGGGCGATGGTGGCGGGTACTTCGAAGAATACTGCAAAGGCTCCGGCCGCACCCACCCGCCAGGCTCAATCCAACGGGGGTAGCCAGCAAGGTGAACCTGTTGACGACGCCGCAGCCAGGCTCGGCGCAGAATCGACCGCTCCCGGTGGCGGGGGCTTGCCCGCCGATGCCGCAGCACTGACGCCGGACGCCCTCGGCATGCCGCTGCGGCTCGGCAATCGGACATTTAGACAGAATAGCCACCTTCGTGGCCGCCGCCTCACCGTCCTTCCCGATCTGCCAGACATCCGGGATCGCATTTATCAGCCGCGCCTTCGCGCGCTGGAGCCTAGCATTTATCCAAGAATTGCGTTCACGGTCAGGAACCAGGGAGGCTTGCAGAGCTGCACGGGGCATGCGCTGGCGCATGCCATAGACTGCTTACTGCATCGCGAGGAGTTGCAGTCCGCCGCCAAGCGAGTCAGCGCGCGCATGCTTTACGAAATGGCCAAGCGGAACGACGAGTGGGCCGGTACCAGCTATGTCGGATCGAGCATTCGGGGTGCCATAAAGGGATTTTACCGAAACGGTGCTTGCAGCGAAGCGCTTGCTCCCGACGGAACTGATGGGGACTGGACCCTGACCTACGAGATGGCCAAGGATGCCAGAGGGACGCGCCTTGGTGCTTATTACCGGCTGCAGCCCGACCTTACCGACTTTCATGCCGCGATCGACGAGGTCGGCGCGATCTATGTGTCGGCGCATATCCACGAGAACTGGACCAGCCCGCACAAGAGGCAAACGGCCGAGGGGTGGACGGGTGAGTACCAGATCAAGCCCGGCGGGCCAGCTGCTGGCGGTCATGCCTTCGCCCTGGTCGGCTATGATGCTGAAGGTTTTTGGGTGCTGAACTCATGGGGATCTGAATGGGGGCGCGGTGGCGTGGCCCATTGGCTCTATGAGGACTGGGCGGCAACGATGATGGACGCCTGGGTACTGCAACTCGGTGTCCGCGCGCCGTCGGCCTTCAGCGCCTTTCCGCGAAGCGTCCCCTCCGGCGTGGTCGTTCCGAACGCCGCAAGCGCCCCCAACCGGGGCGACATTGTCGGCCACTTTATCAATATAGATGATGGTCGCTACGTGCTCGACGGCCGCTACGCATCGCCGACGGCAGCCGAGATGGACGAGACGATCAAGCGGATTGTCGATCCGAACTCCAACAAGGACGTCGGCAAAGACACCGGCAAAGGCTATGACCATCTGTTGATCTACGCGCATGGCGGTTTGAACACGCCGGATGACGAAGCGAATCGGATCGCCGTTTGGAAGCGCAACGAAATCTTCTCTCGAAACCGGATTTATAACTTTCATCTCATGTGGGGTTCAGGGTTCATCGACGAGGCGTTCGGGCCACTCTCTCAAACCGCCAACGCGCGCGCCGGCGGAATCCTCGGCGACGTCTTGTTCGAAACCATCGGGAAGCCGCTGGGCACACGTGCCTGGCGCAACATGAAGCAGGACGCAAGGGCCGCGTTCCTGCAGAATCGACAGGACGGCTATGGTGGCGGACTGTATGGCTTGTCGATGCTGCTCAAGGGGCTGGACAAGGCTGGACGGCGCCCGAAACTACATCTGGTTGGACACAGCGCCGGCGCGATCATACTGGGCCGATTCCTTGAAGTATTCAAAGATATCGGCCTTGCCAACATCGAGTTGGAAACTATCCATCTCATGGCGCCCGCCTGTACCGTCGATTTCTTCAATGCGCTCTACGGTCCTTACCTGAGGAAAAACAGTCCGCTCGTGGGCAAGCTGTATATGTACAACCTCGATGGCCGGCTCGAGCTCGACGATAAAGTCGGCGTCGCGCCGCTCCCCTCCTATAGTCATTCCCTGCTCTACCTGGTGTCACGCGCCTATGAAGACGCTCCAAACACGCCGCTAGCCGGGATGCAGATCTATGACTCTTTCACGGCTTCATACAAACAGCTCTCGACAAGCTATTCGGTAGGCAAAGATACCGGCCCGACGAGCCACGGAGGCTTTGACAATGATCCGGCAACGCTGACGGCGATCATGTCCCGCATACTGGGCGGCAAGGTCCCCGAGCCCCGACGGCCGGCGAGCTCACGGGCTACTGACCGGTTCAATCAACGATGACGGATTCTAGATGTTTTCGGTCTGACCTTCCAGGCTTTGCGCCTCAGCGAGAACGCTGTGGGTTCAAACTCAGCAGACAGTACGAACAGAGGCTAAGGGAGCCAAGAAGGAAATCACCGATGACGGAAGTGCTGAAGGCTATCTAGGCAGCCGACGCAGGAGGCCAAGAACGCCGAGCCATATATCCAACCGTGCGCATCACGTTCACCACTTCGTGTCCTTCTAGGCGATAAAGGACGCCGGATTCTTGCTATACCGTTTCCTCCTTGAGGGGGAAACATGCCGGACATCGGGTGGACCGGGCATCTGATGTAGTCCCACGGGCCATCGGCCAATAGCGGGAACAGCCGATAGCAGGAAAAAGCGTCCATCTGGAACCTCTCGCCCCACCGCGCGTTTCACGGCGTCCCGTCCGTGGACCAGCCCGGATATCTCTCCTGGCGCTGCGATAATCAGGAGCCGTTTCATGTACGACAAGCTGTTTCATTCGCCGGTGGCGCTCACCGTCGGCCTTGGTTTCAAGCGCGAGATTGCCTCGCTGGCCGAAATGCACGATTTCCTGACCAATTGGACGACTTCGCGCCGTGGTCCGCTCCATCGCCATGCCGTCGAGGCGTGTGGCCTTGCGCTGGAAGGCTGCATCACCAGGGATGAGGCGCGCCATGCGCTCGTCGCATTCGCAAAGGCCGCCGGCATTCTCTGGCCCGAGATCGAGCCGGTCATCGTGGCGCGCGCCGTCGCGCGCGGCCATGGCGGCTACGCCGCCTGATTTTTGAGGCCATCCGCTCGTGGTGGCCAATTCCGCATCGCTCGCTACTGAAAGCCTGGCCTGGCCATCCCGAGCCGGGCTTTCGCTTTTGCTGCAGGAAGATCGCAACTATCCCCCGATGATGTTTGCCCAGGGGCAATCACCCTTTCGAAGGTGCGCGCCGGCGTGCCGGCTTGGGCCTCGTCGGATCAGGCGCTTGCGCTGATTGCGCGGCAAGGCGCAGCTCTCTCAATCTGGCCGTCTTTTCCTCGCGGGCCGCCCGCTCGGCATCGATCACGATCTGCGATTCACGTTTGGCGCGCTCGTCACGCTGGGTGTCGACTTTTGCACGGTTCATGTGCTGCTACCTCCATCCCGCTTGGGGGCGGTTCGGAACAAATCGCCGCCTCTTCCGGCTCCGCATGGTGCAGCGTTGCGGCGGGGGCGGCGATTACAAATGATGGTCGGAAGACTTTTGTCATCGATGCCGGGGAGGGCCGTCAGTCGCACCAGCCCGAAGAGACGACGAGTGATGCCTCGAAGACATGGCGTCCACTCTCGTCGCGCACCTTGACGGTAATGGCCGTGCGGTCGTTCTCGATCATCTCGTCGCGGACGATATCGGGCAGGATGCGGATCGCCTCCCGCCGCAGGCGTTCGCGCGTTTCGAAGACCTGGCCGTCATCATCGACCGTCAGACCGTCGCCATTGTAGAGGTCGAGATAGTATCGAGGCATGATGGGCTGAACCTCAGGCTGATGAAATGGCGAGATAGTCAATCGACAATTCGCGGGCTAAGCAGTTGTTCCATCAGCGGGCGGCATTTGCCGTGGAACAAGCAGGCCTAACAAATGTTAATGCCCGTAAGCTTCCAAAGGCCTAGTCCATCCCAAGCCGCCTTTTGCTTCCGACAGAACACATGGCGATCGGCTTCTCAGGCCCTTTCGCTGGAGGTTGCGGTGCTTGAATCCCTCTACCTGAACCTGGGTCAGCATGACGCGCTGTCAGACGCCGAGAAGGCGCTGCTGGCTGGCGCCATGACCTTCGAGCGGCATTTCGCCACCGGCCAGGACATTGTCGCATCGGGATCGCGGCCGACCTATTCAACGCTGATCCTCGACGGGCTGGCGGCGCGCTATAAGGTGCTGGAGAATGGCGGCCGGCAGTTCACCTCATTGCAGGTGCCCGGCGACTTCGTCGATCTCCATGCCTTCCTGCTGAAGACGATGGATCACGGCATCGTCGCTTTGTCGCCCTGTCATGTCATGTTCGCCGATCACGGCCGGCTACGCACCATCACCGAGCAGGCGCCGCATTTGACCCGGCTGTTGTGGCTGGACACGCTGGTCGACGGCGCCATCCACCGCGAATGGATCGTCGCCATGGGGCGGCGCTCCAAGACTTCGCATCTGGCGCATCTGGTCTGTGAGCTTTTCGTGCGGTTGCAGGTGGTGCAGCGCACCAACGGCATGAGCTTCCACCTGCCGCTCTCGCAAGCGGAGATGGCCGACGTGCTTGGCCTGTCGGTGGTGCACATGAACCGGGTTATCGGCGCCTTGCGCAAGGTCGGCGTCGTCAGCTGGGCAAACCACGCGGTGACCATTTTGGACTGGCACCGGCTGCAGGAAATCGCCGAGTTCGACCCGACCTATCTCAGCATGATGCGGGAGCCACGTTAGCTTATTCCTGACGCGGCTCCCTGATCCTGTGCGTGAAGATTTATGCTGCTTCGGCCGCGATGTTGACAGCCGACTCCGCGATCGTGGTCAGCGCCTGGTCCGTAGCCTTCTCTTCCTTCAGCGTCGCTTCGAGAAGCGTCACGGCTTCGTTCAGGCCGAGTTCGCCGGCCCATGTCCTCAGCGTGCCATAGCGCGAGATCTCGTAGTGTTCGACCGCTTGCGCGGCGGCCAGCAGGCCGGCATCGAGCGCGGGAGATCCCTTGTACTCTTCCATGATCTCGGCACCTTCCTCGGTGATGCCCATGATGGCCGCACAGGTCTTGTCGACCGGCTTCTTGCCGATCACGCCGAAGACCTTCTCCAGTCTTGCGACATGGCCTTCGGTTTCCGTGCGGTGCTTTTCGAAGGCGGCCTTCAGTTCGGCGCTTTGCGCGGCCTTGGCCATTTTCGGCAGCGTCGCCAATATCTTCTTTTCGGCGAAGTAGATGTCCTTCAGGGTGTCGTGAAACAGGTCGTCGAGCATTTTCTGTTTTGCCATCGTCATATCCTTTGGTGAACCCTCAGGTCGACAATCTCGCATCGGGGGATTTGTTCCGCCCGTTCGGCCAATGAGCGATCGTGACGAGCCGTCCGGCAAAAAATCTTTATAAAATTCCTATTTCCTTCCGTCCCGCGCCGTCTCGAACCTTTATGGCGATCGGGTCCATATTCTCCAGGGAACACACAGCTCGATCGCGATTATCCGTCGTGGCGGAGTGGTTCCATTTGGTTTCCGCCTGCCGACTGCAGGTGCACAGCGCTATGCGCAAATAAAACGAAGATAAGGAACACCCACGATGGATATCGTCGTTATCGGGCTGGAGATTTTGTTTTTCGCTCTCTCCATCGCCTACATCAAAGTCTGCGACATTCTTTGAGCCGGAGGATCGCAACATGCTTCTCGACTATATCCTCGGCGGCGGTGTGACCTTGTTCCTGCTCGCCTACCTGACATACGCCCTCGTTCGCCCAGAACGCTTCTGACGGCAACAGCAAGGCACGGAAAGCTACTTCAATGACATTCAACGGATGGATACAGATCCTCGCCTACTGCGTGGTCGTCATTCTGCTGGTGAAGCCGCTCGGCGGCTACATGTACCGCGTTTTCAACGGCGATCGCACATTTCTCTCGCCGATCCTCGGGCCCGTCGAGCGGGTCCTTTACCGCATTTCGGGAACCAGCGAGCGCGAGGAACAGCACTGGACCGCCTATGCGGCCGGTATCATGTTCTTCAGCCTGGCCAGCTTCCTGGTGCTCTATGCCTTACAGCGCCTGCAGGGCGTCCTGCCCTACAATCCGGCTGGGATGCCGGCCGTTGAGCAGAACCTCGCCTTCAACACCGCCGTCAGCTTCGTGACCAACACCAACTGGCAGAATTACGGCGGCGAAAGCACGATGTCCTACCTCGTGCAGATGGCCGGCCTGACCGTGCAGAATTTCTTGTCCGCGGCGGTCGGCATCGCCATAGCGGTGGCGCTGATCCGCGGCTTCGCCCGGCATTCGGTCAAGTCGATCGGCAATTTCTGGGTCGATATGACCCGCTGCACGCTCTACATCCTCCTGCCGGCCTGCATCGTGCTCACCCTTGTCTATGTCTGGCTCGGCATGCCGCAGACTCTCGGCCCCTATGTCGACGCCACCACGCTCGAAGGCGCCAAGCAGACGCTCGCCCTTGGCCCTGTCGCCTCGCAGGTCGCCATCAAGATGCTCGGCACCAATGGCGGCGGCTTCTTCAACGCCAATGCCGCGCATCCTTTCGAAAATCCCGATGCGATCTCCAACTTCATCCAGATGGTCACGATCTTCGCGCTCGGTGCTGCGCTGACCAACGTCTTCGGCCGCATGGTCGGCAATCAGCGCCAGGGCTGGGCGATCCTGGCGACGATGGGTGTCCTGTTCATCGCCGGCGTCACCATCTGCTACTGGGCGGAAGCCGCCGGCAACCCGCTGGTGCACGCACTGGGCATCGACGGCGGCAACATGGAAGGCAAGGAGGCCCGCTTCGGCATCGCCTTGTCGGCACTGTTCGCCGTCATCACGACGGCCGCCTCCTGCGGCGCGGTCAACGCCATGCATGATTCGTTCACCGCGATCGGTGGCTTCATCCCGATGATCAATATGCAGCTCGGCGAAGTTATCGTCGGCGGTGTCGGCGCCGGTTTCTACGGCATCCTGATGTTCATCGTCATCGCCGTCTTCGTCGCCGGCCTGATGGTCGGCCGCACGCCCGAATATCTCGGCAAGAAGATCGAGGCCAAGGAGGTCAAGATGGCGATGCTCGCCATCCTCGCTCTGCCTCTGGTCATGCTGGTCTTCACGGCTATCTCGGTCGTGCTGCCAAGTGCTGTGGCCTCGATGGCCAATGGCGGTCCGCACGGCTTCTCCGAGGTTCTCTATGCCTACACTTCGGCGGCGGCGAACAACGGCTCGGCCTTTGGCGGCCTCAGCGGCAACACGCCCTGGTATAACATCACGCTCGGCATCACCATGTGGGTGGGGCGCTTCTTCGTCATCATTCCGGCGCTTGCCATCGCCGGCTCGCTGGTGGCGAAAAAGACGGTGCCGGCGTCGGCCGGCACGTTCCCGACCGACGGCCCGCTTTTCGTCGGCCTGCTGGTCGGCGTCATCCTGATCGTCGTCGGCCTCACCTTCTTCCCGGCGCTGGCGATCGGACCGATCGTCGAACACCTGGCCATGATCCACGGGCAGACCTTCTGAGATCGCCATGTCCTGGTTGAAAAACATGCGCCGCAACACTCGGCCCCCCGCCGATCCCGGGAAGGAGGGAATGCCTCCTCCTTTCCCGACGATGTCGACGTTTCTTGGGCTTGCCGCCGCCATGATCGCACTCTGGTTGCTGGCCTACGGGCTTCCACATCTTTTTCCGGCGTCCGATCACCCGGTGCCGTCCAACAACAGCGAAGCCGGAGCTTCAAAATGAGTCACACAAAATCGGCCAGCATCATGGATGCCAGCATCCTGTGGCCCGCCATCGGCGGGGCCTTCAGGAAATTGAACCCGCGCACCTTGATCAAGAACCCGGTGATGTTCGTCGTCGCCGTCGTCTCGGCGCTGACATCAGTTCTCTTTGTCAGGGATCTCATCACCGGTGGCGGTGACTTCAAGTTCACGCTGCAGATCATCATCTGGCTGTGGTTCACCGTGCTGTTCGCCAACTTCGCCGAAGCGGTCGCTGAAGGCCGCGGCAAAGCGCAGGCCGACTCGCTGCGCAAGGCGCGCACCGAGACCCAGGCCAAGCTGCTGGCCGGCGAGGACCGAGCCAAGTTCAAGCTGGTGCCCGGCACCAGCCTGAAGGTCGGCGATATCGTCCTGGTCGAAGCCGGAGACATCATCCCGTCGGACGGCGAAGTGATCGAAGGCGTCGCCTCGGTCAACGAAGCGGCGATTACCGGTGAGTCGGCGCCCGTCATCCGCGAATCCGGCGGCGACCGCTCGGCGGTCACCGGCGGTACGCAGGTGCTGTCCGACTGGATCCGCGTGCGCATCACCGCCGCCTCCGGCCACACCTTTCTCGACCGCATGATCTCGCTGGTCGAAGGTGCCGAACGCCAGAAGACGCCGAACGAGATCGCGCTCAACATCCTGCTCGTCGGCATGACGCTGATCTTCGTGCTGGCTACCGCGACGATCCCGAGCTTCGCCGCCTATTCGGGCGGCTATATCTCGGTGACCGTGCTCGTCGCCCTGTTCGTCACTCTGATCCCGACCACGATCGGCGCGCTGCTCTCGGCGATCGGCATCGCCGGCATGGACCGCCTGGTGCGCTTCAACGTGCTGGCCATGTCCGGCCGTGCCGTCGAGGCGGCCGGCGACGTCGACACGCTGCTGCTCGACAAGACCGGCACGATCACGCTCGGCAACCGCCAGGCGACGGAATTCCGTCCGGTCAAGGGCGTCACCGAGCAGGAACTGGCCGATGCGGCGCAGCTAGCCTCGCTTGCCGACGAAACGCCGGAGGGCCGCTCGATCGTCGTCCTCGCCAAGGAGAAATACGGCATCCGCGCCCGCGACATGGCAACGCTGCACGCAACCTTCGTTCCCTTCACCGCGCAGACCCGCATGAGCGGCGTCGATGTCGACGGCTCGTCGGTGCGCAAGGGCGCGGTCGATTCCGTGCTTGCCCATGTCAACCAGTCGACGGTCGCCGCTCACGGCACGCGCCCAAGCAGCGAGTCCGTGCGGGATCTCCAGGCGATCGCCGACGAGGTCGCCAAGTCCGGCGGCACGCCGCTGGCGGTCGAGCGTGACGGGCGCCTGCTCGGCGTCGTCCATCTCAAGGACATCGTCAAGGGCGGCATCAGCGAGCGCTTCACGGAACTGCGCCGCATGGGCATCCGCACGGTGATGATCACCGGCGACAATCCGCTGACGGCGGCCGCGATTGCCGCGGAAGCCGGTGTCGACGACTTCCTTGCCCAGGCGACACCCGAGGACAAGCTGAAGCTGATCCGCGACGAACAGGCCAAGGGCAAGCTGGTCGCCATGTGCGGCGACGGCACCAACGATGCGCCCGCCCTGGCCCAGGCCGACGTCGGCGTCGCCATGAACACCGGTACGGTTGCCGCGCGCGAAGCCGGCAACATGATCGACCTCGACAGCGATCCGACCAAGCTCATCGAGATCGTCGAGATCGGCAAGGCGCTCTTGATGACGCGCGGCTCGCTGACGACATTCTCGATCGCCAACGACGTGGCCAAGTACTTTGCCATCATCCCGGCCATGTTCGCCGTCTTCTACATCGCACCGGGACAGACCACCGGCCCGCTGCAGGCGCTCAACATCATGCATCTGGCGACGCCGCAGAGCGCCATCCTGTCGGCGATCATCTTCAACGCGCTGATCATCATCGCGCTGATCCCGCTGTCGCTGAAAGGCGTCAAGTATCGGGCGATCGGTGCCGGCGCGCTGCTCAGCCGCAACCTCTTGGTCTACGGCCTCGGCGGCATCATCGTCCCGTTCGTCGGCATCAAGATAATCGACATGGCCGTCACGGCCCTTGGCCTTGCATAAGGATCATTCCGATGCTCAAGCAAATCAGACCCGCGATCATCATGATCGTCTTCTTCACCGTGCTGACCGGCCTGGTCTATCCCCTGGGCATGACCGGCATTGCGCAGGCGCTGTTCCCCCGCCAGGCCAATGGCAGCCTGATCGTGAAGGATGGCAAGGTCATCGGCTCCGAGCTGATTGGCCAGTCCTTCGCCAGCGACAGATATTTCCATGGCCGGCCCTCGGCCGCCGGCAACGGCTACGACGCCACGGCGTCGGGCGGCACCAATCTCGGCCCGACCAACCCCAAGCTTATCGAGCGCATCAAGGGCGACACCGAGAAGCTGAAGGCGGAGAATCCGAACCAGCCCGTGCCGATGGACCTGGTGACGACGTCCGGCAGCGGCCTTGATCCGCAGATCAGCCCGGAGGCCGCCTATTTCCAGGTTCCGAGTGTCGCCAAGGCCAGGGGCATCGACGAAGTCAAGGTCAAGGCGCTTGTCGACGGCCAGGTCGAAGGCAGGGAACTCGGCTTCATGGGAGAGCCGGTGGTCAATGTGCTGGCTCTCAACCTGGCGCTGGACGCCGCGAAATAGGTGATGGCGAGGGCCGGGGATCGACAGCATCCCCGGACCTCTCCATGATCGATCCTGATGCCGGAAGACAGAAGCAACGAGAACCGACCTTCCCCCGACGCGCTGCTCGAGCATGCCGAGCGGGAGGGGCGCGGCCGTCTGCGGATATTCCTTGGCGCGGCACCCGGTGTCGGCAAGACTTACGAAATGCTGATGTCGGGCCGGGCCAGGCTGGCCGACGGCATCGATGTGGTGATCGGTGTCGTCGAGACGCATGGCCGCAAGGAAACCCTGGCCCTGGTCGAGGGCTATGAGGTCATTCCTCGCCGCAAGGTGGACTACAAGGGGCGCGTCCTCGACGAGATGGACATCGACGCCATCCTCGCCCGGCGCCCGGCACTGGTTCTCGTCGACGAACTCGCCCATACCAACGCGCCCGGCAGCCGCCATCCCAAGCGCTATCTCGACGTCCAGGAAATCCTGACGCAAGGCATCGACGTCTACACGACGCTCAACATCCAGCATGTCGAAAGCCTGAACGATGTCGTCGCGCAGATCACCAAGGTCAGGGTCCGCGAGACGGTTCCGGACTCCATCATCGACCAGGCCGACGATGTCGAGATCATCGACCTCACCCCCGACGACCTGATCAAGCGGCTCGAGGAAGGCAAGGTGTACTTCCCCAACACCGCCCAGCGCGCCATCGAGAACTATTTCTCGCCCGGCAATCTGACGGCGCTCAGGGAACTGGCACTGCGCCGCACCGCCCAGCGCGTCGACGAGCAGTTGCTCAATCACATGCAGTCCCATGCCATCCAAGGCCCCTGGGCCGCCGGGGAAAGGGTCCTCGTCTGCCTCGACGCGCGCCTCGGCGGCGCGGCCCGCATCCGCTATGCGCGCCGGCTGGCCGACCGGCTGCGGGCCCCGTGGACGGCACTGCATGTCGACAGCCCTCGCTCGGCCAGCATGCCCGAGGAGGACAAGGACCGGCTCGCAAACAATCTGCGCCTCGCCCAACAGCTTGGTGCCGTGGTGACGACCATTCCGGGTCAGAATGTGGCGCAGGACATCGTGCGTTACGCGACGGCGAACAATTTCACCCATATCGTGGTCGGCAGGCCGACCCGATCGCGCTGGCGCGAATTGATCGAGGGATCGCTGACCTATGACCTCATCCGCAATGCCGGCGATATCAGCGTCCATGTCATTTCGGGAAACGAACGCAACACCGAGGCGACGTCGAGGAATGTAAGGACCGCGGACGAGCAGACGCCATTCCAGATCTGGCCCTATCTCCTGGCCACGGCCTATGTCGCCGGCTCGCTCGCCTTCGCCGTGCTGCTCGACCAGTTTCTCGATGTTCGCAACCTTGCAATCATCTTCCTCATCGGGGTCCTGGCGTCGGCGGTGACCGGCGGTCTGTGGCCGGCTCTGTACGCTTGTCTCGTCAGCGCCCTTGCCTTCAACTATTTCTTCCTGGAGCCGCGCTACACGCTGACGATCCGGGATCCGGAGAGCATTGTCGCGCTCGGCGTGTTCCTGGTCGTCGCGGTCATTGCCAGCAATCTGACGGTGCGCGTGCAGCGCCAGGCGATCGCCGCGCGCTCGCGGGCGCGGGCCACCGAGGACATCTACCTCTTTTCCAAGAAGCTCGCCGGTGCCGGCACGCTCGACGACGTTCTGTGGGCCACCGCCTTCCAGATCGCCTCGATGCTCAAGCTGCGGGTGGTGCTGCTTCTGCCCGAAGACGGCACCATCACCGTCAAGGCCGGCTATCCGCCCGACGACACGCTGGCCGAGGCCGATATTGCCGCCGCCCGCTGGGCGTGGGAGCACAACCGTGCCGCGGGGCGCGGCGCCGACACCCTACCCGGCGCCAAGCGCCTCTATCTTCCCTTGCGCACGGGGCGCACGGCGATCGGTGTCGTCGGTCTCGACAATGACAAGCAGGGCCCACTGCTGACGCCCGAGCAGCAGCGCCTGCTCGACGCGCTGGCCGACCAGGCAGCGGTTGCCATCGAACGCATCCAACTCGTCGCCGATGTCGACAGGGCCAAGCTCGCCGCCGAAGCGGACAGGCTGCGCTCGGCGCTGCTGACCTCGATTTCGCATGATCTGAAGACGCCGCTCGCCGCAATCATGGGCGCGGCCGGCACGCTGCGGGAATTCGCGCCGGCACTTCCCGAACAGGACCGGGCGGAATTGCTGACGACCGTGCTCGACGAATCCGAGCGGTTGAACCGCTTCATCGCCAATTTGCTCGACATGACCAAGATCGAGTCCGGTGCAATGGAGCCGAACTTCGCTTTCCACTATGTCGGAGACATCGTCGGCTCCGCCCTGCAAAGGGCGAAGAAAATCATCGCCGAGCATAAGACCGAGATCGACATCCCGGCGGAT
The DNA here is from genome assembly GCF_014189455.1 of Mesorhizobium huakuii. Classification (NCBI taxonomy): domain Bacteria; kingdom Pseudomonadati; phylum Pseudomonadota; class Alphaproteobacteria; order Hyphomicrobiales; family Phyllobacteriaceae; genus Mesorhizobium; species Mesorhizobium huakuii. The sequence continues at coordinate 1,756,778 of NZ_CP050296.1, read as the reverse complement.
TTGCCGATGTTGAAGGTCGATCCCGTGCTGTTCGAGCAGGCGCTGTTCAATCTCCTCGACAATGCGGCGAAATACGCGCCGGCAGGCTCGACGATCCGCGTGCAGGGTTGGACCGACAATGGTTCCGTCATCCTGCAGATCATGGATGAGGGGCTGGGCATTCCTCCAGGCGATCTGGAACGGATTTTCGACACGTTCTACCGGGTGCGCAAGCGCGACCAGGTTCGCGCCGGCACCGGTCTCGGCCTGTCCATCTGCCGCGGCTTCATCGAGGCGATGGGGGGCACGATCACCGCGGCAAACCGAACCGACCGTTCGGGTGCGGTTTTCACCATCAAAATGCCGAAGCCGACGAACCCGCCCGATCTCGGCGCTGTCAGTGCGGACGACAATGATGTGAGTGATTTGGAATGACGAACACGAATGTCAGGATACTGGTCGTCGATGACGAGCCGCCGATCCGCAAACTGCTGCGCGTCGGCCTCGGCAGCCAGGGCTATGCGGTCAGCGAGGCGCCGAACGCCAAGGCGGCGATCGAGCTGATGGAACAGGAAAAGCCGGACCTGGTGCTGCTCGACCTCGGCCTGCCGGGCATGACCGGCCATGAGCTGCTGCGCAAATGGCGTGACGACGGCCTCGACATTCCCGTGGTCATCCTCTCCAGCCGCACCGACGAGGCCGGCATCGTCAACGCGCTGGAACTCGGCGCCGACGACTATGTCACCAAGCCGTTCGGCATGAACGAATTGGTGGCGCGCATCCGCGTGGCGTTGCGGCACAAGTTCCAGCAGCAGGGCGAGAAGCCTGTCTTCCAGAGCGGTGACCTCAGCGTCGATCTGGTCAAGCGCATCGTCAAGGTCGAGGGCAAGGAGATAAAACTCTCGCCGAAGGAATACGACATATTGCGCATCCTGGTGCAGCATGCCGGCAAGGTGCTGACCCACCATTTCATCCTGAAGCAGATCTGGGGCGACTCGACCGACGTGCAGTATCTCAGGGTCTATGTCAGGCAGCTCCGGCAGAAGATCGAGAAGACCCCCGACCAGCCGCACCACATCACCACCGAGACCGGTGTCGGCTACAGGCTGCGGGTCGACTGAGACACCCTCTCTATCGAATCTGGGTCAGCCGATGGCTTCCAATGGCCGGTTCGTAGCCGAGGCGCGCAACGCTGCCAGACAGCCGAGAATTCCAAGCGGGACGAAAGCAAGAAACAGCCAGCTCGCGACATTGGCCGCTGCGTCGTGGTTCAGCCCTTGCGAAAAGCCGCTGGCATTGGCGACGATGCCGGCAAGGGCGGCACCCACGGCATAGCCGATGCGCTGCATGGTCGGCACCGCGGCCGAGGCGATGGTCTGCTCATCGTCCGGAGCGGAGGCGACGATGACTCGCGTCAGGAACGGCCAAGCAATGCCGAAGCCGCCGCCCTGCAACAGGGCGCAGACCAGGATCAGCGGAATGGAACCCAGCGGTATCGTATAGGCAAAGCCGGCGATGCCGGCAGCGATCATCAGCGCACCGACGACGATGATCAGCCGCTCGCGCTGCGGCGGGGCGTTGGCGACGAGGATCGACAGGATCGACCAGGCGATCGATTCGGCGGCGATGATGTAGCCGGTGGTCAAGAGCGGAATGTCATGCAGGCTGGTCAAGAGCAGCGGTCCATAGACGCCGAAGGAGCAGGTCGCGACGGAAAAGGCGGCGACCATGGTCATGCCGGCGCCGACCGGTGTGCGCCACGAGAACAGCCGCGACGGGAACAACCGGGAGCGCGGCTTCAGTGCGTCGATGGCGAAGAATAGCGCCAGGCCGGCGAGGCCCAGCACGATCAGCAGCGAGGAGCGCAGCAGGGCAATGTCGACGCCGGCAGAGGCGATCAGCACCACGGCAACGGCAAGGCAGGCAAGGGCGGCGAACGGGAAGGGCGGTGTCTTGCCCGTGCTTGCGATGGGTCGCGTTGCTTCCGGCGTGTTGAGCACGAGGAAGCTGGCCAGCGCCATGGCGGTGCCGCCGAAAGTGAAGACGCCGAAGGCCCAACGCCATGACAAAAGCTCGGTCATGATCGCGCCGAGCAACGGGCCGCTAAAGGCGGCAACGCCCCAGATCGCCGACATGATGCCGAAAAGCTGCGGCCAGATGGCGCGCGAAAACAGCCGCTCGACCGAGACGAAGGCCAGCGACACCAGCGCGCCGCCGCCCAGCCCTTCGATCAGGCGGCCGGCCAGGAACAAATGCATGGAAGGCGAGGTGGCACAGATCAGGGCGCCGGCCGCATAGAGCAGGGCCGCGACCACCATATTGGTGCGCAGCGCCACATAGCTGACCAGCCGTCCGGCCGCGGCACCGGCGACGATGGCGCCGAGCTCGTAGATCGCCAGCGACCAGCCGACGAGCTGCACGCCGGCCAGTTCGCCGACCATGGCCGGCATGACGGTCGCCACCATCGTCTCGTTGGTGGCGTGCAGCAGGATGCCGAGGCTGATGAAGCAGAAGCGCGCCAGATCGCCGCTCGCCCACAAAGCGCGCCAGTCGACCCTGTTTGTGCTGATTTCAGTCATATCCACCCCAACGTTGCATATCTCGATGCCGGTGCATGGCACCAGAAGCCAGCAAGGCTTTCCGGCAGGACCATGCGCGGCAATAGCGCCGCATCCAGGCGCTGCTCAGTCGGGGCAGGTTTGTAAGACCTCAACCACGGTTGAGTTCAAGCGGTTCGTTTCGGTGGACCATCGCAACGTTCGAGATTGGCCGAAGCCGCCTCCGACGTCGACGCCATCAATTCTCGGTGCTGCGCAGCTGGAACTGGCTGACGCCGATGGCGAGATTGATTCCGGTCTGCGTCTGCAGGCTGAGCGGCTGCAGGGTGAAGGCCTGCGATGAACCGCCGACCAGCAGATTGGCGCCGGCCCCCACGGCCGCCGTCACCTCGGCGCTGGCGCCGATATAGTCGCCCGCCAGCGCACCCGGCGCGTAGATGTTCTTCAGCGGCGTCAGCACCAGCCATTGCATCACCGCCTGCTTTGTCGTGCCGATATCGAGACCGTATTTGTTGACGGCGCCGAAATAGGCTTCCGGCGCGAAGCTCTTGTCGGCCGGGGTGAAGGTGCAGCTCAGATCCTTGCTCGAGCCGAAGATGAAGCCGGTGCCGCCCGATATGGCGCATTCAAGCGTGCCGAGTTCGATGCCCCGGTCCTGTGCTCGTGCCTGTGGCGCGCCAAGCACGATGGCAATCACGGCAGCAGCGATGGCTGTCTTCGGCATACTGTCCCCCTCAAAAATAAAACGGCGCGGAACCATCCTATCCGGTTCCGCGCCGCAGGGTAGAGAGGAGCGCTTGGCTCCATGCAATCACTTCAGCGAGTGGATCAGCTCAAGGGAGGTCACGGCCACGGCGAGATTGACGCCGGTCTGTGCCTGGACGCTGAGCGGCTCCAGCATGAAGGCGCTGTCGAAGCCACCGACCAGCAGATTGGCGCCGCCACCGGTGACGACGCTCGCCTCGGCGTTGACGCCGTAGTAGCTGCCGGCAAGGTCACCCGCATCGCGGTCGCGGGTCGCGGCAAAAACCGCCCAGACGAGCTGGCCCTGATGCGTCTGGCCGAGATCGACACCGATCTTGGAGATGACGCCGGTGTAAATCTCCGACGGTCCGTGATGGTAGGGACGGAAGACGCAGGACACGCCCTTGTTGGAAGCGACGATGTAGGCGGTGCCGCCATCGATGGTGCAGTCGAGCGTGCCGAGTTGCAGCTTGCCGGCGCTGGCCGGGGCGGCAGCGAATACGGTCGTTGCAAGGGCAGCGGCGCAGACGAGTTTCTTGATCATGGGAGGGTCCTTTCGCAAATCGCCTGGAAATAACGGCTTGAATGGCCAGAGCGTTCCGTCGAAAACTTGGCGTGAACAAGGCAAGGGTTAACGCATTGTCGCAGGGGTTAACGCGCGGTTGCCGGATTGGCGGCGATCTTCGGCGCCGCGTGTCCTTTTGGACACGCAAGCAACCCGTACTGCTTAGCCGGTTAAGCGGAAGCCGATCTCAGCTGGCGCTGCCACCGACGCGCGACAAGCCGTCCTTGGCCGGCTGGTAGCTCGGGTTGAGGCGGACGGCTTCCTTGTAGGATTTCGCCGCCTTCGCCTTGTCGCCGCGCCGCTCGTAGATCAGCGCCTGGTTGGCCCAGGCCTCGGCGTTCTTGCCGTCGAGCTTGATGGCCATGTTGAAATCGGAGAAAGCGTTGTCCTCGTCGCCCGTCGCCAGATAGGAGAGGCCACGGCCGTTGTAGGGCTCGGCGGCATCCGGCGCCAGCGAGATGGCGGTCGAGAAATCCTCGATGGCGAATTTGTGCTGGCCCTGGCTCTGATAGATCAGGCCGCGATTGTGGTAGGCACGCGCATCCGTCGTGTCGAGCTGGATCGCCTTCTGGAAATCGTTGAAGGCGTCCTGGGTGCGGCCCGCCTTGCGGTAGAGATTGCCGCGGCCGATATAGGCGGCGTCATAATTGCCGTTGATCTGGATCGACTTGTTGTAGTCGTCGAGCGCGGCCGCCTGATTGCCAAGGAAGCGCTGGATAAGCGCCCGGTTCGAATAGGCCTGGTAGAAATTCGGATTGAGCTGGATGGCCTGGTTGAAGTCCTTGAGCGCTGCCTGGTACTGGCCGCCACGGCCATAGGCCGAGCCGCGCACATTGTAGCCTTCAGGATCCTGGGGATTGCGCTGGATGACCGCCGACAGCGAGGAGATGTTCTCGCTCGACCCTTGCGCCTTGTCGATGTTGTTGAACTCGCCGGTCGGGCCCGATGTCTGGCAGCCGGCAAGCGCCAATCCGGAAAGCAGGGCGGCTGTCAGGGCGAAACCACGCAATGCGGTCCCGCGCTCCACGCTTGTTGCGTTCATGTCTGCCCTGTCCTCACTTCAAGCCGCGTCGTTCAGGTCCGGATCCCCCCTCCGGGCCGGGTCACAATCAAAATAAAAAGGTGGCGGCGATTCCGCATCGCGCCACCTCAGTATCCTTCGAAAAGGACGAAATATTGGCGATAATCAGCGCGGCGGACGCGCTGCGCCAGCGGCACCACCAGCAGCCACCGGACGCGGCGTCATCGGCAACAGGCCTTCGCGCTGGGCGCGCTTGCGGGCCAGCTTGCGGGCGCGGCGCACGGCTTCCGCCTTTTCACGGGCGCGCTTCTCGGAAGGCTTCTCGTAGTGACCGCGCATCTTCATTTCGCGGAAAATGCCTTCGCGCTGCATCTTCTTCTTGAGCGCGCGAAGCGCCTGATCAACGTTATTGTCGCGGACGAGTACCTGCACGGGCAATCCTGTCTTTCGGGTTTGATATCAACAGGCAAGTGGCCATAGCCACTAGCCTCCGCGGCGGTCGACACCACGAATTGTGGCGGCTGATAGCAGAATCAGGCCGCGCTGTCCACAGTCGAAATGAAGGACAACAGCCAAATTGCCACGGTCGCCCCGAGATAGGGCGCCAACTACGCGGTGGCCAGGTGCAGCCGCTCGAAATCCTCGAAGAATTCGCCGTAGTCGCAGGTGATCTCTTCACCCGCTGCGATGTCGCGGGTCGCGGTGGCGCCGCCATATTGCGAAAAGTCGGTGTTCGGCGTCGCCGAATGGTTCATGAAGCGGCCATTGTCGACTTCATAGACCATGAAACCCGGCCGATCCGGGCTCGGATAGGCATAGCGGTCGAGCAATTCCTTCAGGGGCTCCGGTGCGGCCTCATATTTGTCCATCGGGATCAGCCGGTCGAAATCCGGGTCAAGCCGCCAAATCGAGGCGCCTTTCCGGATCGGCTCGGCGGCGAACATGCCGACGCCCTCGATTGCGCTCGCGGCCACATAGGTTCGGATCAGCATCATGGTTTCGGGACCCGTTTCGATGAGAAAACGGAATCGCCAAATCGCGCGGAAAAAGCAAGACCGGCCGCCTGCGTCAAAGCGGCGAACCGGCCTGTTCGATGCAAAAACCCTTCACGTCCGGTTGATCGAGACGCCGCCATCGGCAAACAGCGCGGTTCCCGTGGTGAAGCTCGAAGCGTCCGAGGCAAGGTAAAGCGCCGAGCGGGCGATCTCCTCCGGCTGCGCCATGCGCTTCAGCGCATGGATACCTTCGACAAAAGCGCGGGCTTCGGGCGTCGTTGTCGTCGCGCCCGGTGTATCGGTGCCGCCCGGCAGCAGCGCGTTGACGCGCAGGCCTTTCGGCCCGTATTCGGCGGCCAGAACCTGTGTCAGGCCGATCAGGCCGGCCTTGGCGGCGGCGTAGGCGGCCATGCCCGGCATGCCGGCGGTGTAGCCGACAAAGCTGGAGGTGAAGATCAGCGAGCCGCCGCCGCGCTCCAGCATGGCGGGTATTTGGTATTTCGCCCCTAGAAAGGCACTGGTCAGGTTGATGTCCATGGTCTCGTGCCATGTCGCCGGCATCATGTCGGGCAGGGGCGCTATCAAGCCGACGGCGCCGGCATTGTTGAAGGCGATGTTGAGGCCGCCGAAGCTTTCGACCGCTAGATCGACAAGCGCCTTCGCATAGGCTTCGTCCCTGACGTCACCGGCAAGGGCGACGGCCGTGCCTTGCGCGTCCGATATCTCGGCGACAAGTGTGTCGAGCTCGGCCTGACGGCGGGCGGCGACGACGATCTTAGCGCTTTCCTCGGCGAAGAGTTTTGCCGTGGCGCGGCCGATGCCGGAACTGGCGCCAGTGACGATGGCGATCTTGTTGGCGAGTGCGAGCATCTTTTGCATCCCTGTTTTTCGCGCTGGTCTCAGCGGCAATCGGGATGCTTGGTCGCAGATGGGGCGGGGAGGAACCACCCGATACCTGCGAAGGTGTCGTCGTCCTGCACTATTGCTTCAGCAGCCAGCCGAGCCGATCGAGCGAGAAGGCGTAGCTGATGACAATCAGCACAGCCATGATGATGCCCGTGGTCGTGTAACCCGCAGCATAGAATCCGGCAGCGCCGCCGAACAGGATGATCAGTTCGAGCGCGAGCCGCACTGTGCCCGGCACAGGCACCGGTGCGCGGCCTGACCGGCTTGGGTCGTTGAGCACCGCGAAGGTGCCCCACAGCACGGCCGCAATGAGCGGCAGGGCCAAAGCGAGGACCCAGCGCCACCATTCGTCGGAGAGGGTCCAGCCGGCAATGCCGAGACCAACCAGGGCGGCAAGCTCCAGCAGGAAGCGCAACGTCAAATTCCACCAGGCATTGCCCACGATCGCTCTCCGAAGATTCGCGACAGGCAATGTGGCTGAAGGCCGTCACGACAGCCAGCCCGCATGCCTCTTTTTCGTCGTGGCGCAAAACGGCAAGCGCCGTCGCAAACAGCGCAAGGGTGGAAGCGCCGTTTCGCTAGTGATACACCTCGCGCGCCGGGCCGAACAAAAGCCCGGCTGCAATCCGCTAGATCTGTTGGCGCGAGGCTGGGACGTTGAAAAAATATTCGGTATTCGCCATCGCACGCGAGGCCATGCGCGGCCACAAGGGCTGGGAGGAGCAGTGGTCCTCGCCGGAGCCCAAGAAGGAATACGACGTCATCATCGTCGGCGCCGGCGGTCATGGGCTGGCCACCGCCTATTATCTTGCCACGGTGCATGGCATCACCAATGTCGCGGTGCTGGAAAAGGGCTGGCTGGGCGGCGGCAACACCGGCCGCAACACCACCATCATCCGCTCCAACTATCTCTATGACGAGAGCGCCGGCATTTACGACCATGCGCTGAAACTGTGGGACGGGCTCAGCCAAGAGCTCAACTACAACGTCATGTATTCGGCGCGCGGCGTCATGATGCTGGCGCACAATGTGCACGACATCCAGGTGCTGAAGCGCCATGTCCATGCCAACCGGCTGAACGGCATCGACAATGAATGGCTGTCGCCGGAGCAGGCCAAGGAGTTCTGCCCGCCGCTCAACATCTCCAGGGATGCGCGCTATCCGGTCGTCGGTGCCGCCTTGCAGCGCCGCGGCGGCACGGCGCGCCACGATGCGGTCGCGTGGGGCTATGCACGCGGCGCTTCGGCGCGCGGCGTGCACATCATCCAGAATTGCGAGGTCACTGGGGTCAAGCGTGCGCCGAACGGCGCGGTCATGGGTGTCGACACGACGCGCGGCTTCATCGGCGCCAAGAAGGTCGGCGTCGTCGCGGCCGGCCATTCCTCGGTCATCATGAACATGGCCGGCGTGCGCATGCCGCTGGAAAGCTATCCGCTGCAGGCGCTGGTGTCGGAGCCGATCAAGCCGGTGGTGCCCTGCGTGGTGATGTCGAACACCGTGCACGCCTATATCTCGCAGTCCGACAAGGGCGAACTGGTGATCGGCGCCGGCACCGACCAGTATGTCTCCCTATTCGCAGACCGGCGGTCTGCACATATTGCAGCATACGCTCGACGCCATCTGCGAGATGTTCCCGATCTTCACGCGCATGAAGATGCTGCGCTCCTGGGGCGGCATTGTCGACGTGACGCCCGACCGCTCGCCGATCCTGGCCAAGACGCCGGTGCCCGGCCTCTACGTCAATTGCGGCTGGGGCACGGGCGGCTTCAAGGCGACGCCCGGTTCGGGCCATGTCTTTGCCCACACCATCGCCAAGGACGATCCGCATCCGATCAACGCGCCCTTCACCATCGAGCGCTTCCGCACCGGCCGCCTGATCGACGAGGCGGCGGCGGCGGCGGTGGCGCACTGATGGCCGTCGAGAGGCTTTCCAACCAACCGGCCATCGGCCACGGCGAATTGTAGGAACGAACAGAATGCTTCTCATCCGCTGCCCCTATTGCGAGGAAGAGCGCCCGGAGCTCGAATTCCGCAACGCCGGCGAGGCGCATATTGCGCGCTCGGCCAACATTGCCGGCGAGAGCGACGACGACTTCGAAAAGTTCTTCTTCATCCGCTCGAACCCCAAGGGCATCATCTATGAGCGCTGGCGGCACATGCATGGCTGCGCGCGCTTCTTCAACGCCGTGCGCGACACCGTCACCGACAAGTTCGTCATGACCTACAAGGCCGGCGAACCCAAACCCGCCAAGCTGCCGGGAGTTGCCAAATGAGCGGCGCGTTCCGCATCCCGAGAGCCGGTCGCCTCAGCCAGGCCAAGACCGCGCGGTTCAGCTTCGACGGCCAGTCCTATGCCGGCATCGAGGGCGACACGCTGGCCTCCGCACTGCTCGCCAATGGCGTGCATCTGGTCGGCCGCTCGTTCAAGTACCACCGGCCACGCGGCTTCCTGTCGGCCGGCGCGGAAGAGCCCAATGCGCTGGTGCAGATCGTGCGCGACGACGCGCGCAAGACGCCGAATGTGCGCGCCACCGTGCAGGAGCTCTATGACGGGCTCGCCGCCAATTCGCAAAACCGCTGGCCGTCGCTGTCCTTCGATGTCGGCGCGGTCAATGACCTGGCGTCGCCGATGTTTTCGGCCGGTTTCTACTACAAGACCTTCATGTGGCCGAAGGCGGCCTGGAAGAGCCTGTACGAGCCCAAGATCCGCGAAGCCGCCGGCCTTGGCGTTTCGCCGGACAAGCCCGATCCCGACCATTATTCCTCGCGCTACGCGCATTGCGACGTGCTGGTGCTGGGCGGCGGTGCCGCCGGCCTCGCAGCGGCATTGGCGGCGGCCGAGACCGGTGTGCGCGTCATCCTCGCCGATGAGCAGGCCGAGTTCGGTGGCAGTCTGCGTTTCGAAACCGGTGCGAAGATCGACGGCCAGGACGGTTTTGTCTGGGCACAAGCAGCAATCGCCAAGCTCGCCGCCATGGACAATGTCCGCGTGCTGTCGCGCACCACGGCGTTCGGCTATTACGCGCAGAACTTCGTCGGGCTGGTCGAGCGTGTCAGCGATCATTTGAAGGCTCCCGGCCATGATTTGCCGCGCGAGCGGCTGTGGCAGATCAGGGCCAAGCGCGTCGTCCTGGCCTCCGGCGCCATCGAGCGCCACATGGTGTTCGCCAACAATGACCGGCCGGGCATCATGCTGGCGGGTGCGGCGCGCACCTTCCTCAACCACTATGGCGTAGCGGTCGGCAGGAATGTCGGCGTCTACACGGCCAATGATTCCGCTTACGCGGCGGCGATCGACCTGAAGAAGGCCGGCGTCAACATCGCGGCGATCGTCGATCTGCGCGACAATCCGACCGGTCCGGTGATCGACGAGGCGCGGGCGCTCGGCATCGAGGTCAATTTCGGCCGCGCGGTGATCCGTGCCGGCGGCAAATTGCGGGTGTCGTCGATGACCGTGCAGCCGAAGAATGGCGGCGGCGAGCGCACCATTCCCGTCGATGCGATCCTGATGTCGGCCGGCTGGACGCCGTCGGTACACCTGTTTTCGCAGTCGCGCGGCAAGGTCGCCTTCAACGACGAGACCAAGCGCTTCGTGCCGGGCACCTATGCGCAGGACTGCGTTTCCGTCGGCGCTTGCAACGGCACGGACGGCTTGTCGGCAACGATGGACGAAGCCTATGCGGCGGGTGCCAATGCGGCCAAGGAAGCCGGCGCGAAAGCCGCCAAGGGCACCAAGCCGAAGGTCGATGCCTCGGAAAGCTGGTCGCGTGGCATGCTGGGTGCCGCGCCCGGCGCCGGGCCGGATACGACGGTGAAGGCGTTCGTCGATTTCCAGAACGACGTCACCGCCAAGGACATCCGCCAGGCGGTGCATGAGGGCATGCGCTCGATCGAGCACGTCAAGCGCTTCACCACCAACGGCATGGCGACCGACCAGGGCAAGACCTCCAACATGCACGGTCTGGCAATCGCGGCGGAGACGCTGGGCAAGCCGATCCCCGAGGTCGGCCTGACCACGTTCCGCGCGCCCTACACGCCGGTCACCTTCGGCGCGATCGTCAGCCATGCGCGCGGGCCGCTGTTCGACCCGACGCGCAAGACGGCGACGCATCCGTGGGCCGAGGCGCAAGGTGCGGTGTTCGAGGACGTCGGGCAGTGGAAGCGCGCCTGGTATTTCCCGAAAGCCGGCGAAGACATGCATGCGGCGGTCGACCGCGAATGCGTCGCGGTCCGCACGACGGCCGGCCTGTTCGATGCCTCGACGCTCGGCAAGATCGAAGTGGTCGGGCCGGATGCGGCCAAGTTCATGGAACTGCTCTACACCAATCCGTGGGAGAAGCTGGAGCCCGGCCGCTGCCGCTATGGCATAATGCTGCGCGAGGACGGTTTCATCTATGATGACGGCGTCGTCGGCAGGCTGGCGCCGGACCGTTTCCATGTGACGACGACGACCGGCGGCGCGCCGCGCGTCATGAACCACATGGAGGACTATCTCCAGACCGAATTCCCGCATCTCAATGTCTGGCTGACCTCGATCACCGAGCAGTGGGCTGTTATCGCGGTGCAAGGGCCGAAGTCACGCGACATCATCGCGCCGCTGGTCGAAGGCATCGACATGTCCGACGAGGGGCTGCCGCACATGTCGGTGCGCGAAGGCAAGATCTGCGGCGTGCCGACCAGGCTGTTCCGCATGTCGTTCACCGGTGAGCGCGGCTTCGAGGTCAATGTGCCGGCCGACTATGGCCAGGCCGTCTGGGAAGCGCTGTGGGCCGAAGGCCAGAAGCATGGCGCTGCCGCTTACGGCACCGAGGCGATGCACGTGCTGCGCGCCGAAAAGGGCTATATCATCGTTGGCCAGGACACGGACGGCACGGTGACACCGAACGACGCCGGTCTCGACTGGGCGGTCGGCAAGAAGAAGACCGACTTCGTCGGCATCCGCGGCCTGACGCGGCCGGACCTTGTCGCCAAGGGCCGCAAGCAGCTGGTCGGTCTCAAGACCAGGGACCCGAAGGTGGTGCTGGAAGAGGGCGCGCAGATCGTCGCGGATCCCAAGCAGGCGATCCCGATGAAGATGATCGGTCATGTCACTTCGAGCTACTGGTCGCAGAATTGCGGCCGCTCGATCGCGCTGGCGCTGGTCGCCGGCGGCCGCGACCGGATGGGCGACACGCTCTATGTGCCTATGCCGAACGGGGTGATCGAAGTGGAGGTTACCGGCATGGTGTTCTTCGACGAGACGGGAGGCCGCCTCAATGGCTAAGGCTGCTGCAAAGAAAACGGCTGCGGCCGCATCGCCTTCGGTCGACCGCCGTCCGGCATTGGCTGGACGCGCCGTCTCCGCGACAGGCGTCAAGGCCGAGGTGCTGCCGCCGGCGGAGCGCATCTCTCTGCGCGCGCCGGAGGCTTCGGTCGCGGCGCTTTCCAAGGCGCTCGGCCTGACCTTGCCGAAGAAGCCGAAGACTTCCGCGTTGAAGGCAGGCCGCACCGCTTTGTGGCTCGGCCCCGACGAGTGGCTTGTCATCGACGAGGGCGCAAACGATCCGCTCGCCGACTGTGCGACGGTCACCGCGCTGCATTCGGCGGTCGGCATTTCACACCGCAACATCGCGATCTCGGTCACCGGTCCGGCGGCCGAAGCCACGATCAATTCGGGTTGCCCGCAGGATCTGTCGCTCGACGCCTTCCCGGTGGGCGCCGCTTCGCGCACCATCCTCGGCAAGGCCGAGATCGTGCTGTTGCGCACCGCCGCTGACGCCTTCCGGGTCGAATGCTGGCGTTCCTTCTCGGATTATGTCTTTACTTTCCTGTCCGAGGGAGCCCGCGACGCGGCTGGCTGATCCCGGAACGTTTGCCGCCCGCGTTCGTTGTGCGGCAACAGGTCGAGGGAGAAATGCCGATGCCGTCAAAGTCCGCGCCGAAGTCGCCGGTGAAAAAGACGCCGGCCGTCCGCTCGCTTGAGCATGAGCAACACGAAGCGTCGAGCGCGGAAGAGGAACTCGAGGAGGGCCTCGAGGACACGTTTCCGGCCAGCGATCCGGTGTCCATCACCAGTTCGGCGATCCCCGGCGGGCCCGCCAAGCCTGGCAAGGCCAAGACCGTCCCTGGACGGAAACCCCGCAAGCGCTGATTTTCAGCAATTTTGGTCGAAAGGCATCTTCCCAAGATATCGCCAGTTGAGATATTCAAAGCGCTTTGGAGAGGAAAAATGCCGATAAAAGCTGTTGTCTGGGGCGAGAATGTCCATGAGCAGACCAATGCCGCCGTGCGCGACCTCTATCCGCTGACCATGCATGGCACGATCGCCGCCGCGCTCAACCACGACAAGGGCATCGAGGCGACCACCGCCACCTTGCAGGAGCCCGAGCACGGCCTGAGCGAGAAGCGCCTGGCGGCCACAGATGTGCTTTTGTGGTGGGGCCATGCCGCCCATGGCGAGGTCAAGGACGAAATCGTCGAGCGCGTGCAGAAACGGGTCTGGGAAGGCATGGGGCTGATCGTGCTGCATTCCGGCCACTATTCGAAGATCTTCAAGCGGCTGATGGGCACGCCCTGTTCGCTGAAATGGCGCGAGGCGGGAGAGCGTGAGCGCGTCTGGGCAATCAACCGCAGCCACCCGATCGCACAAGGCATCGGCGAATGCCTGGAGATCGGCGAGACGGAAATGTATGGCGAGCCGTTCGCGGTGCCGGAGCCGCTCGAGACGGTGTTTGTCTCCTGGTACGAGGGTGGCGAGGTGTTCCGCTCCGGGCTGACCTACCAGCGCGGCGCGGGCCGCATCTTCTATTTCTCGCCCGGCCACGAGACCTATCCGATCTATCACAATGAGGGCGTGCAGCAGGTGCTGCGCAATGCCGTGCACTGGGCGCATAACCCGGCGCCCGCATGGGCCGGCATCACCAATGCGCCGAACGTGCCGACGGACAAGGCCAAGGAGAAGATCGTGCAAAAGGGCCTGCGCCTGCATGCCGATGGCGACAAGGGGTTGAGTTAATGAGGGACCTGATCTGATGCATCGCCTGCTCTTGCTCGGCACCGGCTGGATCGCCGGACATCATATCGAAGAGTTCGCAAAGGTTCCTGGCTGCAGTATCGTCGCCTGTGTCGATCAGCTGCCTGGCCGCGCGGCGGCCTTTGCCGCTGCCAACCAGATCGGCGTTTCTTTCGAGAGCCTTGAAGCGGCGATCGCCTGGGGCGAGTTCGACGCCGCCATCAACGCAACGCCGGACGGTGTGCACAAAGCGACGACGCTGGCGCTGCTTGCCGCGGGAAAACATGTCTTTTGCGAAAAGCCGCTGGCGCCGAATCATGCCGATGCGCTTGCCATGACCGAAGCGGCCGAGGCCGCAGGCCTCGTCAATATGGTCAATCTCACCTACCGCAATTCACCGGCGATCCAGGAAGCACGGCGTCTGGTGTTGGCGGGCGCGATCGGCGAATTGCGCCATGTCGAGGCGAGCTACAAGCAGAGCTGGCTGGTCAGCAAATCCTGGGGGGACTGGCGCGTCGAGGACAAATGGCTGTGGCGCCTGTCGAGCCGGCACGGTTCGACCGGGGTTCTGGGCGATGTCGGTATCCACATCCTCGACTTCGCCACCTATGGCGCGGCCCAGGATATCGTCAGCCTGAATGCCGATCTGGTGACGTTTCCGAAGGCCGAAGGCGATCGGATCGGCGACTATGTGCTGGACGCCAATGACAGTGTGGCGATGACGGCACGGCTCACATCCGGCGCGCTGGCGACGATCATGGCGAGCCGCTACACAACCGGCCATGGCAATGACCTGTCGCTGACGCTGCATGGCACCAAAGGAGCGCTCAAGGTCGAGACCGATGGCAAAGCAGCGCGGCTGTCGGCATGCCTGGGAAAGGACGTCGATGTTCAGCTCTGGCGTGAGCTAGCCTTGCCGGATGTCAAGCGCAACGCCCGGCGTTTTGTCGATGCGCTGGATGCCGGGCAGAATGGCGATCCGTCCTTCCGGCGCGCCGCCGTTATGCAGAAGCTGATCGACGCGGCCTTTGAGAGTTCGGCGGCCAGGCTGCCGGTCACGTTCGGCTGACATATGCTTCTGGCCGGCTCGTGCCGGCCAGAAGCGCGCAAAACTTTAGAACGCGCTCGGCACGATCCACGGGTTGATGCCGATGCCGAGGCGCGGGCCTTTGCCTTCAGCATTGTTTTCCGTGGCGCCCTTCTTCTCGACCGAGCCGGTCGAGGCGCAATCCAGCTTCACATTGGTCTTGGTGTCGACGCAGGTCGCGGCCGGCACGTGCTTGACCGGGTGGGTGGTGTTGGCGGCGAAGGCCGAGCCGGAAAGTGCCAGCACGGCGGCGAGGGTGAGGAGGGTCTTTTTCATTGTCAGTCTCCGTTTTCGACGGGTAAATCTTTTCCGTACATGTACGGTGCTACGTACAGATACGTCCGCCAATCGCGAAGTTCAAGCCAAAATCGTACGCGTACGGTAAAATTTTGTTAACCAAGAAATTCGCCCTTCGGTAGGCCGGGGAAGGTCGCGAGGGAAGTATGGAAACGAAGGAGTTGGCGTTCAGCAGTTGACCGGAGTCTCGGTCAGCGGCGGCACGTTCTGCGTGCTGAGCGCGGCCAGTTGGAAATCGCACATCCGTTTCACGAAAGCATGCGGGTCGCCGAAGGGGTAGAACGGAAAGGTGATCAACAGCGAGATCGTGCCGTGGCCGACCGCCCACAGCATGGTGGCGATGGCGCGCGGATCGCCCTGCAATTTTCCGGCGGCGACGCAGGCCTCGACCCGGCTGATCAGCGCCTTCATCGCCGGGTTGGCCTCGTGCATTTCTTGAAAACTCTGGCCTTCCGGCGGCCTGGTCTTCTCGGTCATGAAGACGGTGCGGTATTCGTTGGGATTGCCGAGGCCGAAGGCGGCATATTCGGTCATCACTGCCTGCAAGGCCTCGATCGGATCGTCGGACGGATGCTCCTCGATGCGGCGGGCAAGCGTCTCGAAGGCATCTTCGGCCAGCGCGAACAGAATGTCCTGCTTGTCGGCGAAATAGGAATAGACCGACATCGGCGCATAGCCGACCCGCTTGGCCAGTTTGCGGATGGTCAGGCCTTCATAGCCTTCTTCCCGGACGAGCTTGTGCGCGGCCTCGACCAGCTCGGAGCGCAGCTCGGCCTTCTGTTTTTCGCGGCGTTTCTGGACGCTCGGCGGCAAGTCTGGGGCCTCTCGGTGGGTGTCTGGGGTTGATGGTATCTGGCTAAATTATATACGCTGTACGGAAACGGACAAGGGCGCCGCGGGTTCCCAAGCGGTAGGTATCAGATCGCCCCGACGCCGCCGTCGACGGCCAGCGCATGGCCGGTCATGAAGGAGTTGGCCGGGTCGGCGGCGAACAGGATGGCGGTGGTGATTTCGTCGACTTCCGCCACGCGCTTCATCGGCACGCCGCGCGTCAGTTCGGCCGACGCCTCTGCCTCCGGCGCGCCGGAGACGCGCACGAAGCTGTCAACCATCGCCGTCCTGGTGTGGGCAGGGCAGATGGCGTTGATGCGCACACCCTTGGTTGCGTATTCGGCGGCCGCCGATTTGGTCAGCCCGACGACGCCATGCTTGGCGGCGGCATAGATCGAGAGTTTTGGCGCGCCGACCAGTCCGGCAACCGAGGCGATGTTGACGATGGCGCCGCCCCTGGCCGTAGCCTTGAACTGCTGCTCCATCTGCGGGATCTGGTGCTTCATGGCATAGAAGACGCCAAGCAGGTCGATCTCAAGCACGCGGCGCGCCTCGTCCGACGGAACCTGCGGCAGGCGCACGAAACTCTGGACGATGCCGGCATTGTTGACGGCGACATCCAGCCGGCCGAATTTTTCGACCGCCAGCCTGACCAGATCCTCCGACAGTTTCTCGTCCGTTACGTCGCCGGCCAGGATCGCCGTTTCGGCTGGCAAGGTCGCGGCAAGACCGGCGAGCGCCTTTTCGTCGATGTCCGACAGCACCAGCCGGGCGCCTTCCGCGGCAAAGCCCTTCGCGGCACCACGGCCGAGGCCGCCGGCGGCACCCGTGATCAGCACCGTTGCTCCGTCAAAGCGGCCCATAATGTCTCCCCGTCATGTCTACTTTTCGATCAGTCTGGCGGCGAGATGCGAAAGCAGCTTCACTGCCTCGCCATAGGTTCTGGCCTTTTCGGGATTGGAGGCATTGCCGTCCAGCGCGCGCTTGTAGACACCCTGGCAGATCGCCGCCAAACGGAAGAAGGAGAAAGCGAGGAAGAAGGTCCAGTTGCCGATATCGCTGAGCCCGCGCCGCCGGCAATAGGCGGCGACATAGTCTTCTTCCGAGGGCAGGCCGAGCGCGGCGCGGTCGACGCCGCCCAGGCCGCGAAAGCCCGATGCATGCGGCAAGCGCCATTGCATGCACTGATAGGCGATGTCGGCAAAGGGGTGGCCAATCGTCGATAGTTCCCAGTCGAGCACCGCCAGAACCTTTGGTTGGTCCGGCGCGAAGATCAGATTGTCCAGCCGGTAATCGCCATGCACCAAAGAGACACGGCCGTCATCGGCTGGCATATGCGTTTCCAGCCAGGCGATCAGCCGGTCCATGTCGGCAATGGCGCCGGTTTCCGAAGCCCGGTACTGGCTGGTCCAGCGTGCCAGCTGCCGTTCGAAATAATTGCCTGGCCGGCCGAAATCGCTGAGACCCACGGCCTCGACATCGACATCGTGCAGGGCGGCGAGCGTACCGTTCATGGCGTCGTAGATCGCGGCGCGCTCGTCATTGTCGCGCGCCTCCGGCAGCGCCGGATCCCAGAAGATGCGGCCGTCGAGGAAGTCCATGACGTAGAACATGCGGCCGATCGGCGAGGCCTCGGCCGACAGATGCAGCATTGCCGGCACCGGGACGGCGGTGCCGGCAAGCGCCTTCATCACGCGGAATTCGCGGTCGACCTGATGCGCCGATTTCAGCAATTGCCCCGGCGGCTTGGCGCGCAGCACATAGCGGCCGCTGGCCGCCGTGATGAGATAGGTCGGGTTGGACTGCCCGGATTTGAACTTTTCGATTGACGCGAGCCCGGCAAAGCCCGGGATTTCAGCCTCGAGGTAAGGCGCAAGCGCTGCCTGGTTGAGCGCGTTGGCGTCGCTCATGCGGTCTCGGGCTGGCGTTCGATCAGCGTCAGCGTCAGCCAGCGGGCGGTCAGCGCCGGTTTCTTCGATCCCTCGATCTCGATCGTCACGTCGTGCGCCGTCTGCACCCAGCCGGATGGCCTGACCTTGACGTCGGCCAGTACGAAATGGGTGCGGATGCGTGCGCCGGTCTTCACCGGCGCCAGGAAGCGCAGCGAATCGAAGCCGTGGTTGACGCCCATCTTGCCGTTTTCCAGCGGCGGCATGGTCTCGAAGGTCATCGCCGAGAGCAGCGACAGCGACAGGAAGCCATGCGCGATGGTGCCGCCGAACGGCGTCTCGCGCTTGGCCCGCTCGGGGTCGCAGTGGATGAACTGGTGGTCGTCGGTGGCGTCGGCGAACTGATCGATCATGCGCTGCGTCACCACCCGCCACGGTGAGATGCCGACTTCCTTGCCGACGCTGGCCAGAAGCACATCGAGACTGATCGGTTCCACGCTCATGTCCTCCAGTTCACCTCCGGCTTCTACGGCCGGAAAATGTCATTCCTTGAACAAGGTCAATCCATGCTGCACCGACTGCCCGCCGTCGATCGGCAGGACGGCGCCGGTGACATAGCTGCCTGCACGGCTGCACAAATAGAGCGTTGCGCCGGCAATGTCATCCGCCGCGCCGATACGGCCGATCGGAACATGGCTGCCGACGTGTTTGGCCTGCTCATCCGTGCCGGTGGCAAAGGCCGTCATCCGGCTCTGGAAGGGGCCGGGGGCAAAGGCGTTGACGGTGATGCGGCGGGCGGCGAATTCGAGCGCCAGCGTACGCGTCAGATGATGCACCGCGGCCTTCGACGCCGTGTAGGAATAGGCGTCGTCGGCCAGCGGCTGCGTGCCCATCACCGAACCCAGATTGATCACCCGGGCCGGATCGGCGTCGCTGGCGGCTGCTTCGAGCAGCGGCAGCAATTCGCGCGTCAGATGGAAGACCGCGGTGACATTGACGCCGAACACCTTGGCCCATGCCGAATAAGGGAAGCTCTCGAGCGGCGCGCCCCAGGAAACGCCGGCATTGTTGATCAGAATATCGAGTTTTTCGGTTCGCGCCTTGACATCGGCGACGAGCGCGGCGATGCCAGCCTCACTCGAGACGTCGCCGGCAAAGCCCTCGGCCCGGCCAGGGGCGCCAAGCCCGTTCAACGCATTGGCGACCTTTATGCAATCCTCGCCCTTGCGCGAAGCGATCATGACGCTGGCGCCAGCCCTGACCAGCGCGGTCGCTGCCATGCGGCCGATGCCGGTCGCCGCGCCCGTCACCAGCGCGGTCTTGCCGGCCACCGAAAACAGCTCGTCGAGATAGGCCATTCCAATCCTCCGCGCTTTGCCCCTGGGCAAAGAGTTCGCGTTGACAAGGCTATCCGAAGTACGGTCATCCTTGCCACGGGTAAATTGCCGGGCCTCTATGAAGGGTTAGCGACCGATGACGGAGATGAATCTCGGCATGACCGAGCGGCTGAAGCCGATCCACGCGCGCGTTGCGGCCATGGTGCGCGACGAGATCATGCCGCGCGACAAGGAATTTTTGGGCGAGGTGGGCAAGGCAGGCGACCGCTGGGTCTACACGGCACGGCAGGCCGAGATCCTCGAAGGGCTGAAGAACACCGCCAGGGAGCGCGGCCTGTGGAATTTCTGGCTGACCGGCTCGGAACGCGGCTACGGGCTTTCCACCGTCGAATATGCCTATCTGGCCGAGGAGATGGGCAAGGCGCATCTCGGCGCCGAGACCTTCAACTGCTCGGCGCCGGACACCGGCAATATGGAGGTGCTGGAACGCTACGGCTCGGCCGACCACAAGAAAACATGGCTGGAGCCGCTTTTGGACGGAAAAATCCGCTCGGCCTATCTGATGACCGAGCCGGATGTCGCCTCTTCCGACGCCACCAACATTTCGATGCGCTGCGAGCGGCAAGGCGACGACTATGTGCTCAACGGCGAGAAATGGTGGGCATCGGGCGCCGGTGATCCGCGCTGCGCCATCTACATCGTCATGGTTCGGACCGGCGGCGACGGAGAACCGCAGCACCGCCGCCATTCGATGATCCTGGTGCCTGCGGACACGAAAGGCGTGACCAAGGTCCGCGCCATGCAGGTCTATGGCGACGACGACGCGCCGCACGGCCACATGCACCTTCGCTTCGACAATGTGCGGGTCCCGGCAACAAACCTGATCCTCGGCGAGGGCAGGGGGTTCGAGATCGCGCAAGGGCGGCTCGGTCCTGGCCGCATCCATCACTGCATGCGCGCCATCGGCCAGGCCGAGATGGCTCTGGAGATGCTGTGTCAGCGCTCCGTGCGCCGCGAGGCCTTCGGCCAGCCCCTGGCAAAACTCGGTGCCAATTTCGACATCATCGCCGAATGTCGCATGGAGATCGAGATGGCGCGGCTGCTGTGCCTCAAGGCGGCGTGGATGATCGACCAGGGCGATGCGCGCGCCGCTGCCCCCTGGATCAGCCAGATCAAGGTCATCGCACCGCGCGTCGCACTCAAGGTTACCGACGAGGCGGTGCAGATGTTCGGCGCACAAGGCATCAGCCAGGACACGCCGCTGGCGCGCTCGTGGACGCATCTGCGGACATTGCGCCTCGCCGACGGGCCCGATGCCGTGCATCGCCGCCAGGTGGCCCGGACGGAGCTGAAGAAATACACGCAGGAGAAGGTCTGAGCAGCAGCTCGGTCCGCTGCGCTATGATCCTTCCGCCAAAAATCAAGGAGTGTCACCGATGACCATTCCCTCCGAAATGAAGGCCCTGCTCCTGGTCGGCGATGGCTACACCAAGACGCCGAGCGGCAGCGCGCTTGAGGCGATGGAGCCTTATCTCGCGCCGGGCCGCATCGCGGTGCCGGCGCCTGGACCGAGCCAGGTGCTGATCAAGGTCAGCTTGGCTTCGATCAACCCATCCGATGTCGCCTTCATCAAGGGCCAGTACGGCCAGCCGCGCGCCAAGGGCCGGCCGGCTGGCTTCGAGGGTGTTGGCACCGTCGTCGCCGGCGGCGACGAGCCCTATGCCAAGAGCCTCGTCGGCAAGCGCGTCGCCTTCGCCACCGGCCTCAGCAATTGGGGCTCGTGGGCTGAATTTGCCGTCGCCGAGGCGGCAGCCTGCATTCCGCTGCTCGACACGGTTCGCGACGAGGATGGCGCGGCAATGATCGTCAATCCGCTCACCGCCATCGCCATGTTCGACATCGTCAAACAGGAGGGCGAAAAGGCCTTCATCATGACCGCCGGCGCCAGCCAGCTTTGCAAGCTGATCATCGGCCTTGCCAGGGAGGAAGGGTTTCGGCCTATCGTCACCGTGCGCCGCGACGAGCAGATCGCGCTGCTCAAGGAGATCGGCGCGGCCCATGTGCTCAACGAGAAGGCGCCGGATTTCGAAACCATGCTGCGCGAGGTGATGAAGGCCGAACAACCGCGCATCTTCCTCGACGCGGTCACCGGGCCGCTGGCCTCGGCCATCTTCCATGCGATGCCGAAACGGGCGCGCTGGATCATCTATGGCCGGCTCGACACCGACGCCACCATCATCCGCGAGCCCGGCCAGTTGATCTTCCAGCACAAGCATATCGAGGGCTTCTGGCTGAGCGAATGGATGCGGCAATTCAAGGAGCGGCGCGGTTCGGCGATCCTGGAAGCGCAGAAGCGTTTTTCCGACGGGCGCTGGTCGACCGACGTGACAGCCGTCGTGCCGCTCGCCGAGGCAATCGCGCGGGTGCCGGCGGAACTGGCCAAGCCCAACGGCAAGGTTTTCATCCGGCCTTGAGTGACCATGACCGAGTGAGATGAAGTCCGGCAACTGCAAAGAAACGGGGGCTGCTTATGAGAAGATGGTGGTTTGTGCCGATCGTCCTGCTGTCGATGGTCGGCACCATCGGTGCGCAGGCTGCCGACAAGTTTCCGCCGTTTTGGCGCAAGGCCATGACGAACGATCCGAATACGAATTACTTTCTCAAGAAATATTCCGCTCCCCTGGACGACCCCGCCGCGACCGCGGTCAGGAACATCATGCTGGCGCGGGTGGTCGGTGCCGAATGTCAGTCGTCCAGGCTCAACAAGGCCAAGATCAAAGCCTACCGCGACAGGACGATCGCCCCGCTCACGCCCGAGCAACTCAAAGCAGCAGCATTCGACAGTGGTATTGCGTTGCGCGGTTTCGGCTACCAGGATCTCGCTTACCTTTGTGCCGGCATCGACTATCAATTCGGACCGAAAGGGGTGCTCATCCCGGGGGCTGTTTCAACCGGCAAGGGTGAGCCAAAGCATCGATACGACCCGAGCAATCCCTATTTTAGCCTGCCTGAATTTACAGGCGACTAGTCAGGTCGCCTGCTTCGGGGTGGCGAAGATGCGCCGATCAATCCCCCTATGCCTCGCCGCTTTGTCCGTGATATGCCGCCGCCATCGTATGCCGGGACAGTGCTGGACCGAGCCTGTTCCGGGTGTTGTGGGGTGTCTTGATGACGATGTCCAAGCTGGTTTTCGACCGTTTGGGACTTGGCCTGTGGATCGGAGCGTTCCTGGTCGTTCTTGTCCTCGTCCTGCTGGCGCCCGACACGCGCAGCGTGCTGTCGGCCTACAGATATGGCAGCCAGGAATTTCTGGCCGGCCGGCCGCTCTATGATCTTCAGTCCGAGATGGGGTATCTCTACGCCCCGGCCTTTGCCGCGCTCTATGTTCCGCTGTTCAAGCTCGGCCCACATCTGGGCGGCCTGGTGTGGCATATCATCGGCTTCGCGGTGCTGACCTTCGCCGCGATGCGGCAGGTGCGCAAGCTCGGCGGCGGGGAGTTGCCATGGTTGCTGTCCTTCGGGCTGTTCCTTGCCCTGCCGATGGCGCTGGGGGCGATCCGCAACGGCCAGGCGACGATCCTGTTGACCGGCGCCTGCTGGCTTCTCACCTTGTCGGCGCTCGAAGGACGGCGCGCCGAAACCTTCTTCTGGGGTTCGGTCGCCATCATCGCCAAGCCGACAGCGATCATCATGCTGTTGTTGGTGGGCGCCCTGCGCCTGCGGCTGATACCGGTGCTAGTGCTGGCGGTGCTGTTCGTGCTCGCACTGCCTTACGCTTTCGCTCCCGCAAGCTATCTCAACGACCAGTATCGTGTTTTTGGCCAGATGCTGACCTCGATGGCCGTCGACAACACCAGCCATTTCGTTCCCACCGATTTCACGGCGCCGTTCACCCGTGTGGGGCTGCCCCTCCCGGAATTCGGCGCCACGATCGTGCGCATCGTCATGGCCCTGTTCACGCTTTCAGCCGTCATCTGGTTCGACCGCAAGCTCGAACGCGGAACGGCTGGTCTCGCCATCTTCCTGACGGCGACGTTCTACATGTGTGTCTTCAACCCGCGCGTCGAGCCCAACACCTATGCCATGATCGCCGTGCCCGCCGGTCTCGCTGTCGCCTTGTTGTGGCGCGAGGAACGCGGCGGTGCTCTGGCGTCGGTGCTCGCGGTGACCCTGTTCCTGACAGGGCTAACCGGCGTCGAGCGCCATATCCAGGATTTCACCTACCCTTGGTTCCGGCCGATCGCGGTCACCGTTATCGCCAGCTCCCTGATCTGGTGGTTCTGGGCGAAAGCAGGAGACAAGGTGACGCGAGGCAAGATGATGAATGAAAGGCCTGTCGCAAATGGCTAAGTCGCGGCCCGTTCTCGATATCGTGGCGCCGTTCTTCAACGAGGCACAATCGGCGTCGGCCTTTGCCGCATTGCTCGACAAGCTTGAAGCCGAAGTGTCGCAGCGCTTCGGCATGGAAGTCCACAAGATCCTGGTCGACGACGGCAGCCGCGACGATGGCGCCGAGCGGTTTTCGCGGGCGCTGTCGGGGTCCTGGGAGATCGTGCGGCTCAGCCGCAATTTCGGCAAGGAGGTCGCGGTGCTCGCCGGCCTCGACCAGTCGCGCGGCGACATGGCGCTGGTCATGGACGCCGACCTGCAGCATTCGATGGACACCAGCCTGAGGATGATCGCCGAGCTGGTGGAAAACCCGGATATCGATGTCGTCTTCGCGCAGAACGACCGCCGCGAGGCCAGCTGGCGGCGCAGCCAACTCGCGAAGCTGTTCTACAGCCTGATCAACAGCAGCCAGCGTTTCGACATTCCGGAGAACGCGGGGGATTTTCGCGTCATGCGTGGCGCCGTGGTGCGCGCACTGACGAGCCTGCGCGACAAGCGGCGCTTCAACAAGGGCCTGTTCGCCTGGGCGGGCTTTCGCCAGAAAGCCATACAATACTCGCCGGAAAACCGCGCTGTCGGCACGTCGAAATGGAGCCGGCTCAACCTGATCGCCTTCTCGCTGGAAGGGTTTACGTCGTTTTCCGTCATTCCGCTGCGCATCATCAGCCTGAGTGGGATGCTCGCGGCGTTGGCGGGCATCATCTACGGAGCCAAAGTGTTCTTCGAGGTGCTGTTCTACGGCATCGCCGTCCCCGGCTATCCCAGCCTTATGGTCGCCGTCGTCCTGCTCGGCGGTCTCAACCTCACCTTGCTCGGCCTGATCGGCGAATATGTCTGGGTCACGCTTTCGGAAAGCAAGGACCGGCCGGTCTATCTCGTGCGCGATGTCGTGCGCGGCGACGTTTCGGACAGGCCACCAGGCCCATGACGCGGCGCATCCGCCTGATTGCCGACGACTACGGCCTGGCGCCTGGCGTCTCCACCGCGATTCTCGACCTGCTCGATCGCAGGCGCCTGACCGGCACCAGCTGCATGACCGGCTTTCCGGAATGGCCTGTGGAGGCTGAGCGCATAAAGCCGCTGTGTGGTCGTAAGGCGGTCGGGCTGCACCTGACCCTGACGGACCAATCGGCTGTCACCGGCCGGTCGAGCCTGGCGCCGGAAGGCCGGCTGCCGCCGCTGCGTTCCTTGGCACTGCCGGTCCTGCGCGGAAACATTAACGAGCGGGATGTCCATGCCGAGCTCGACGCGCAGTACAGCCGCTTCGTCGAAGCGCTTGGCCGCCAACCTGACTTCATAGACGGGCACCAGCACGTGCATTTCCTGCCCGTCGTGCGCAAATGGCTGCGGGCGCATTTTTCCGAAGCTGGCGGCAGGCCGGCGCTGCGCGGTGCGCCGGCGCTGGGCAATGCCGCCGTGGCGCCGAAAGTCGCGGCAATCGCTGCCGTGGCTGCCGGCTTCAACCGCTCGATGGCGCGCGCCGGGTTCGCCCTTTTCGCGCCGCTGACCGGCATCTATGACTGGCGGCAACCCGATAGATTTGCTCCGGTTCTGCAGGCCGCTGTCGAGGCGCTGCCGGAACGAGGCCTGTTCATGTGCCATCCCGGCCATGTCGACGAGACGCTGCGGGCGCGCGACCCGATGCAAGGCGTGCGCGAGGTGGAATACGCGGTCCTGGCCTCGGACGCCTTCGGCGCCAGCCTCGCCCGCGCCGGTGTCGAGATCATGGACGGCAAGGGATGAGCGGCACGGACCAGCCCCGCCGTTCGACCGGCAGCAAGATCGTGCGCTTTGCCATTGTCGGGCTGGCGAACACGGCGATCGACCTTGCCGGCTTTTTCCTGCTGCTCAAGCTGCATGTCCCGCCGCTGCCGGCCAACGTCATCTCATGGTCGATCGCCGTCGTCTTCTCCTTCGTGGCCAACGGCTTCTGGTCGTTCGAGCGCAACCACGCCATCCGGCTGCATGATGCTTTCCTGCGTTTCGTTTCGCTCGGGGCGCTGATTTCGCTCGGCGTCTCCAGCCTGTCGATCGCACTGTTCGCCGGCATCGCCGGAGTGTGGCCGGCAAAGATCGGCGGCGTCATCGTGGCGGCGGTGCTGAATTTCCTTGCCGCGCGTTGGTCGATCGAAGGCCGATTGCTGAAATAGGCTTACTGCGCCGCGCGGATGTTGTGTCCCGCGCTACAAGACATCAACTTCCCATCTTTGCCCTAACGCAGCCCTTCCATTTCCCGAATACGCCGGGCCCCGTCGGCCTCGAGCTGTCTGGTGACGGCACCGATCAGCGTTTCGGCGACGACGAAAAGTGCTGCCGAGGAATCCCATGCGGACGGCACAGCGGTTCGTCCGGCGATGACGTGGCGGGCAAAACGGGCAATCGGCGACAGCCACTGGTCGGTGAACAGCACGATCTGGACGCCGCGCTGATGCGCCTTCTCGGCGAAGCGGACGAGGCTGTCCTGGTAGCGCCTGATGTCGAAGATCACCAGCACGTCGCGCTTGCCCATGTCGATCAGCCGGTCGCGCCACATGCTCTCCTGGCCGGCAAGGTGAAAGACATCGGGCTGGATGACGGCGAGGTGGGCGGCCATGTAACGCGCCAGCGGATCGGTGAAGCGGCCGCCGATCAGGAATGTCTTGCCACGCCGGTCGGCAAGCCGCGCGGCGATATCCGCAAGCTGCTTGTCGGAGAGGTGGCGGAAGGTCTCGCGCATATTGTCGAGCGTCGCTTCCAGCATCGGCGACACCGTGCCACCGCCGGGCAAGGGCGGGTTCAGCGTGCGTATCGCCGGCGACTGCAGCTGCGCCGCCAGTTCGTCCTGCAGGCTCGACTGGAATTCCGGATAGTTTTGGAAGCCGAGCCGGGCGACGAAACGCAGGATCGTCGGCGAGGAGACGCCGGCCGCGGTCGAGAATTCGGCGACTGTCTTCAGGCCGATCATCGGATAGCTCGCAATCAGCGTCTGCGCCGCGCGCCGTTCGCCGGCCGGCATCGTGCCGAGGCGGTCGGCGATCAGTTCGGCAATGCTGGAAATCATCTTTTCCCCCACCCCTTGGCCTGGCCCACGAGATCGCATTTGACAAAGCCGGGCAAAGTGTATGAAATCATCCATAGGGACGCAATGAGGCAAAATACGTAACATACGATACAGCGCTCCCCGGGGACCGCAGACTATGGAGAAAGCACGGCCCGCCAGCCTTGCATCGTCCGATACCGTGAGGGTTACCAACCCGAGCGGATCGAGCCCTTTCGTGCTGACCTGCGACCACGCTTCCAATTTCCTGCCCGCCGGATTCGGTACGCTCGGCCTTGCCGCCGAAGACTTGTCGCGCCACATCGCCTGGGATCCCGGCGCGCTGCCGGTGGCGCTGCGCATGGCGCAGGCGCTCGATGCGACGCTGGTCGAAACCCGCATTTCCCGTCTCG
Source organism: Mesorhizobium huakuii (assembly GCF_014189455.1). Classification (NCBI taxonomy): domain Bacteria; kingdom Pseudomonadati; phylum Pseudomonadota; class Alphaproteobacteria; order Hyphomicrobiales; family Phyllobacteriaceae; genus Mesorhizobium; species Mesorhizobium huakuii. Next base: position 1,729,760 of record NZ_CP050296.1, on the reverse strand, counting down.
TCATCGACTGCAACCGGCCGCTCGACGCGCCGGACCTTGTGCCGCCGGTCAGCGAGACCACGGCGATACCGGGCAATACCGGCCTGACGGAAAAGCAGCGCGCCGAACGGGTCGCCCTGTCATGGCAGCCGTTTCACAGCGCCATCGAGCATATCGTCGAAGACAGGCTGGCGCGCGGCCAGGAGACCCGCCTGGTCTCCGTGCATTCCTTCACCCCGGTCTACAAGGGCTACACCAGGCCGTGGCATATTGGCATTATCCATGATGAGGACCGCCGGCTGGCGTCACCGCTGATATCGGCGCTCAAGCGGCTTGCCGGCATCACCGTCGGCGTCAACGAGCCGTATTCGCCTGCTGACCGCGTCTATTTCACGCTGGAACGGCATGCACGCTCGCGCGGGCTGCCCTGTGCGATGATCGAAATCCGCAACGATGAAATCGCCGGCGAGACCGGGCAGCGGAAATGGGCGGATCTGCTCACGGGCATTTTTTCGAATCTGGAGCCCGTGGAGGCCAAGGGCTCCCGACAACGCGCAATGGGAAAGTCAGTTCAATCGGCCAGCTAAGAACCATAAGGGGAACTCCAGCATGACAACGGATCACACAGAGAAATCGGAGGACGTAAAGATCCTTCACAGTATGGGCTACGCCCAGGAACTGGCCCGCCGCATGAGCGGCTTCTCCAACTTCGCCATATCCTTCTCGATCATTTGCATTCTGGCCGGTGGCATCACCTCATTTCCGCTGGCCATGGGTACCGGCAGCGGTTTCGAGGCGACCGTTGGCTGGGTCATCGGCGGTGTCTTCGCTCTTATCGTCGCGGCCTCGCTCGGCCAGATCGGCTCGGCCTATCCGACCGCCGGCGGCCTCTATCACTGGTCGTCGATTCTCGGTGGACGCGGCTGGGGTTGGGCAACGGCCTGGATCAACCTGCTTGGCCTGATCTTCGTCGTGGCTTCGGTGAATGTCGGCGTCTATCTGCTGTTTCAAGGGCTCGTCGCGGGTCCGATCTTCGGTTGGGACACATCGACCTGGGGGTTCTGGCAGCAGACGGCGGCAGTCGTCTTGATTACCGTCACCCAAGGCCTCTTCAATCATCTCGGCATCAAGACGACGACGATGTTGACCGACTTTTCCGGCTATCTCATCCTCGTTGTTGCGGTCGTGCTGACGCTGACTTTCCTGATCTGGGGCGCGCATGGCTTCGATCTTGCGCGGCTGACGACTTTCGTCAACACGACCGGCGATCCCGGTGGTGGCTATGTTCCGACGGCTCGTACGGCGCTCGTGGCCTTCCTCATCGGTCTTCTCTATCCGCTTTATACCATCACCGGCTTCGACGCCTCGGCGCACACCGCCGAGGAAACACACAACGCCCGTGTCGCTGTGCCTAGAGGCATGATCCACGCTGTGCTGTGGTCTCTCGTCTTCGGCTTCGTGATGGCGGTTTCTTTCGTTCTCGCCAGCCCCGATCTGGTCGCGACCGCCAAGGATGGCGGCAACGCCTGGTTCAACCTGTTCAACAACCTGCCGGCGCCAACCTGGCTGAAGGCTCTGCTCGGCATCGCCATCGTGCTGTCGAACTATCTGTGCGCGCTGGCCGGGCTCACTTCGACCTCGCGTATGATCTTCGCCTTTTCGCGTGACGGAGGTCTGCCTGGGTCGTCCTTGTGGAAGCAGGTTTCGCCGACCTGGCGCACGCCGGTACCTGCCATCTGGCTCGGCGTGGTGCTCTCGATCGCCGCCACGCTCTATTCGCCGGCTTTCGCGGCGCTCGCTGCCGGTTGCGCTCTCTTCCTTTACGTCTCCTATGCCATGCCGATCGCAGCCGGACTTCTTGCGGAAGGCAAGAGCTGGACTGAGTTCGGTCCGTTCCGTCTCGGCGTCTGGTCAAAGCCGTTCGCGGTCATCACCGTGCTCGGTGTCCTGGTGTTGATGTATGCCGGCATCCAGCCTCCCTTCGACATCCTGATCAACTACGCCATCGGACTGATCATTCTGCTCGTGGTTCTATGGTTCGGCATAGAATCGCGTCGCTTCAAGGGTCCGCCGATCGGTGCCGACATTGCTCGTCGCGCGGCGGAGATCGCGGCTGCGGAAAAAGCGGTCGGCCAGACAGCCGGCTAACGGCAAGGCAATATCGCCCGATCGGCTCAGGCCGATCGGGCACCCCGTCGACCATCAGTTTTCAGTTTGAAAGATGTTATCAAGTGGCCGGGAATTTCTTGTCCGATCCGTTGAAGAAGAAGTTTCCGGCGACGGGATTTACGCCGTGCTGGCCTGCATCGTCGGTATGCAGGACCGGTCCAGCAGAGAACCATAGGGGAATTCCGAGATGACAACACCCGGTTATACAGATTCAGACAAGGCGGAGGACGTAAAGGCCCTCCACAGCATGGGCTACGCCCAGGAACTGGAGCGGCGCCTCAGCCGCTTCTCGAATTTCGCGGTTTCCTTCTCCATTATCTGCATCCTGTCGGGCGGCATCAATTCGCTGGCGCAGGGCACGTCCGGCGCCGGCGGCATCGGCATCGGCGTCGGCTGGCTGGTCGGCTGCTTCGTATCGCTGACCTTCGCCGTCGCCATGTCGCAGATCAGCTCGGCCTATCCGACAGCCGGCGGCCTCTACCACTGGGGGTCGATCCTCGGCAATCGCGGCACCGGCTGGGTGACGGCCTGGCTCAACCTGCTTGGCCTGATCACCGTGCTCGGCGCCATCAATGTCGGCACCTGGACGTTCTTCGTCGGCGCCTTCGGGCCGGCACTCGGCATCGAGGGCACGCTGACCAACCAGATGATCTTCCTGGTCGTCATCACCGGTCTCCAGGCGCTGATCAACCACCTCGGCATCAAGCTGACCGCGAAGCTGACCGATTTCTCGGGCTATCTGATCTTCTTCGGCGCGATCCTCATCGCCGTGGTCTGCCTGATTTTCGCCGAGCATTGGGATGTCAGCCGTCTGTTCACCTTCCACAATTATTCAGGTGATGCAGGCGGCGGCGTCTGGCCGTCGGTGTCGAATGCCTGGGTGTTCGCGCTCGGCCTGCTGCTGCCGATCTATACGATCACCGGTTATGATGCCTCGGCGCATACGTCGGAGGAAACCATCAAGGCGGCATCTTCCGTGCCGCGCGCCATGGTCATGTCCGTGGTCTGGTCGGCCTTGTTTGGTTATCTGTTCCTGGCCGCTTTCGTGCTGATGATCCCGAACATGGACGACGCTGCCAAGCAGGGCTGGAACGTGTTCTTCTGGGCCTTCGACCAGCGCGTTCCCTCCGGCATCAAGGAGTTCGTCTATCTCGTCGTGTTCGTCTCGCAGTTGCTCTGCGGTCTCGCCACGGTGACGTCGGCCTCGCGCATGATCTTCGCCTTCTCGCGTGACGGCGGCCTGCCGGGTTCCTCGGCTCTGGCCAAGGTCAGCCCGACCTACCGCACGCCGGTGGCGGCGATCTGGACGGCGTCGATCCTGTCGGTGCTGTTCGTCTGGGGCTCGACGCTGGTTTCGGTCGCCGGTACTTCGGCCTACACCATCGTGGTGTCCTGCACCGTCATCTTCCTGTTCTTGTCCTTCACCGTGCCAATCGTGCTCGGCATGCTGGCCTGGGGCACGCCGAAGTGGGACAAAATGGGACCGTGGAACATGGGGCGCGGCGTCTTCATGCTGTTTGCCGTCCTGTCGATCGTGTCGATGATCCTGATCTTCGTCATCGGCATCCAGCCTCCGAACGACTGGGCGCTCTACATCACCGTCGGCTTCTTCATCCTGACGGCGATCGTCTGGTTCGCCTTCGAGCGCAACCGCTTCCAGGGGCCGCCGCTCGGCGACATCATCGCCGCGCGTCAGGCGGCGATCAAGGCAGCAGAACAGGCGGTCGGCGAGACCGGCCACTGACATCGACCATCAAAGCCATGGCCGGCATCGCGCCGGCCATGGTTTCGTTTATCCCCTTTCAATGACCAAGCGCTGGAGTGCCAAAGGAATGGCCGGAAATTTCTCGTTCGATCAGTTGAAGAAAGCGGTCTCCAGCGGTGAGATCGATACGGTGCTTGCCTGCATCGTCGACCTGCAGGGGCGGCTGGCGGGAAAGCGTTTCCTGGCGCAGTATTTCGTCGATTCCGCGCATGACGAGACGCATGGCTGCAACTATCTGCTCGCCGCCGACATCGATATGGAGCCGGTGCCGGGCTACAAGGCGGCAAGCTGGTCGAAGGGCTATGGCGATTTCGTCATGAAGCCGGACCTTGCCACGCTGCGGCGCATTCCGTGGCTGGAAAAGACAGCACTTGTGATCTGCGACGTGCTCGATCACCACACCCATGACGACCTGCCGCATTCGCCGCGCGCCATCCTGAGGAAACAGGTCAAGCGGCTGAGCGAGCGCGGCTATATCGGTTACTTCGCCTCCGAGCTCGAATTCTATCTGTTCAACGAGACCTACGATTCGGCCCGCAAGAAGCACTGGCAGGGTCTCGACACCGCTTCGCCCTATATTGGCGACTATCAGATCGGCATCACCACCAAGGAAGAAGGCGTCATGCGCCGGCTTCGCAACGAGATGGAAGCCGCCGGCATCCCGATCGAGAATTCCAAGGGGGAATGGGGACCGGGCCAGGAAGAGATCAATGTGCGCTATGCCGAAGCACTCGACATGGCCGACCGTCACGTCATCCTGAAGAACGGTGCCAAGGAGATCGCCGAGTCCGAAGGCAAGGCGATTTCCTTCATGTCAAAGTACAATTACGGCCTCGCCGGCAACTCCAGCCACATCCACAATTCGCTGTGGAGCGCCGACGGCAAGACGCCATTGTTCTTCGACAAGAAGGCGGACTGGACACTATCCACCCTTGGCCAGCAATGGGCGGCGGGCCAGCTCAAATATGCCAAGGAGTTCACCTGGTTCCTGGCGCCCTACATCAATTCCTACAAGCGCTTCCAGGCCGGCACTTTCGCGCCGACCAAGATCATGTGGAGCGAGGACAACCGCACCGCCGGCTTCCGTCTGTGCGGCGAGGGCACCAAGGGCATCCGCATGGAATGCCGCATCGGCGGCGCCGACCTCAACCCCTATCTCGCCTTCGCGGCGCTGATCGCCGCCGGCCTCGCCGGCATCGACGAGAAGCTTGAACTGCAGAAGCCTTTCGTCGGCGATGCCTATCAGGCCTCTCGTTTGCCGGAGATCCCGAAGACGCTGCGCGACGCCACCGAGACGCTGGCCAAGTCGAAGATGCTGAAGCAGGCGCTCGGCGAGGACGTGCTCGAACATTATGTCCACACCGCCAAGTGGGAGCAGTTCGAATACGACCGCCGCATTACGGATTGGGAACTGCACAGAGGGTTTGAGCGGTACTAAACTGTGTCGGCGCCGCCCCCTGGCCATTGTCTGAATGGCGGGTTGCGTCAAAAATCAAGATTTCATGAAGTGCGAGGACTGAAGGAATGACCGAAACGGTCAAGTTGAAATCCCCCGTCGATGGCTCGATCTACGCCGAGCGGCCGATCGCGACCGACCAGGCGATCAATGCCGCGGTCGAGCGCGCCAAGGCGGCGCAGGAGAAGTGGGCCGAGACGCCGATCGTCGAGCGCGGCAAGTACATTCTTGCGATGCTCGAAGCGCTGGTGGCGATGACCGACGAGATCGTGCCGGAAATCGCCTGGCAGATGGGCCGTCCGGTGCGCTACGGCGGCGAGTTCGGCGGCGTCAAGGAACGCACCACCTACATGGTCGAGATCGCCGAGCAGGCGCTCAAGTCCGTGCCGGCCTCCAATCCCAAGGACGGCTTCCGCCGCTATGTGAAGAAAGATCCGCTCGGCGTGGTGATGGTGATCGCGCCGTGGAACTATCCCTATCTCACCGCCGTCAACACCATCGTGCCGGCGCTGATGGCCGGCAACGCCGTCATCCTCAAACATGCGGCGCAGACGCTGCTGGTCGGCGAGCGTTTTCAGCAGGCCTTCGACAAGGTGGGCCTGCCCAAGGGCGTGTTCCAGAATGTCGTGCTCAATCATGCGCAGACCGAGAAGCTGCTCGGCTCGGGCAAGATCGACCATGTCAATTTCACCGGTTCGGTCGGTGGCGGCCGCGCCATCGAAAAGGCGGCGGCCGGCACCTTCATGACGCTCGGCCTCGAGCTTGGCGGCAAGGATCCGGCCTATGTGCTGCCCGACGCCAAGATGGATCACGCGGTCGCCAATCTGGTCGACGGCGCCTTCTACAATTCGGGCCAGTGCTGCTGCGGCATCGAGCGCGTCTATGTGCACGAGAAAGTCTATGACGAGTTCGTCGAGGGCTTCATCGCCGAGACGAAGAACTATGTCGTCGGCAATCCGCTGGAACAGGCAACGACCATGGGACCGATGGCGCAGGCGCGTTTCGCCGACCTGATCCGCGAGCAGAAGGCCGAAGCGCTGCGCAAGGGCGCCAAGGCGCATATCAACATGAAGGTGGCTAACGACAGAGCGGGCTCGCCCTATCTGACCCCTGAAGTGCTGACCGAGGTCGACCATCAGATGAGCGTCATGCGCGAGGAAAGCTTTGGCCCGATCGTCGGCATCATGAAGGTGCGCAACGACGAAGAGGCGATCGCGCTGATGAACGACAGCGCCTATGGCCTGACGGCCTCGATCTGGACCCGCGACACCGAGCATGCGGTGGCGATCGGCAACCGCATCGAGACCGGCACGGTGTTCATGAACCGCTGCGACTATCTCGATCCGGCCCTGGTCTGGACCGGCGTCAAGGACACCGGCAAGGGCGCCGGTCTGTCGGCCATCGGCTACGACAATCTGACCCGGCCGAAATCCTTCCACCTGCGCGAAGCCATCTGATTTTTCGAAAGACAAAAAATGTCCAAGCTGATCTCCAAATGGAACTACCCCACCACCGTCCGCTTCGGCGCCGGTCGCATCAAGGAATTGCCTGAGGTGCTCGAGGCCACCGGCATCAAGCGGCCTTTGTTCGTTACCGATCCCGGACTGGCGAAACTGCCGGTCGTCGCCTCGACGCTGAAAATCCTCGACGACGCCAAGGTGCCTTACGGCGTGTTTTCCGAGGTAAAGCCGAACCCGGTCGATTCCAACCTCACCGCCGGCATCGCCGTGTTTAAGAAGGGCAAGCATGACGGCGTCATCGCCTTCGGCGGCGGCTCGGCGCTCGATCTCGGCAAGCTGATCGCCTTCCAGGCGGGTCAGACGCGGCCGGTGTGGGATTTCGAAGATGTCGGCGACTGGTGGACGCGCGCCAATTCGGACGCGATCGCGCCGATCATCGCAGTGCCGACCACCGCCGGCACCGGCTCGGAAGTCGGCCGCGCCGGCGTCATCACCAATGAGGAGACGCACACCAAGAAGGTGATCTTCCATCCGAAGCTCTTGCCGGCGATCGTCATCGCCGATCCGGAACTGTCGGTCGGCATGCCGGCTTTCATTACCGCCGGCACCGGCATGGATGCGCTAGCCCATTGCCTCGAAGCCTATTGCGCGCCGGGCTATCACCCGATGGCCGACGGTATTGCTGTGGAAGGTATCCGGCTGGTGTTCGAAAACCTGCCGAAGGCCTATGCCAACGGCAAGGACCTTGTCGCGCGCGCTCATATGATGAGTGCGGCCGCCATGGGTGCGGCCGCCTTCCAGAAGGGACTGGGCGCCATCCACTCGCTGTCGCACCCGATCGGCGCGCTCTACGACACCCATCACGGCATGACCAATGCGGTGTTCATGCCCTATGTGCTGGCCTTCAACCGCGACTCCATCGAGGAGCGTATTGCCCGGCTCGCCGCTTATTGCGGCATCAAGGGTGGCTTTGACGGCTTCGCCAAGGCGATCATCAAGCTGCGCAAGGAGTTGAAGGTGCCGCACGCGCTGCCGGGCCTGATCAAGGGGCTCGACATGGACAAGAAGCGCAAGGCGCTGATCGCCGACATGGCGGTGGTCGATCCGACGGCGGGCGGCAACCCGGTCAAGCTGACCAAGAAGGCGGCGCTGACGCTGCTGGAAAACGCCATCGCAGGAACGATCTGACGGCATCATCATTGCCGAAAATTGATCTGGAAAATCAGGGCAAACCAAGGGGGAGAGGATGAAATGCAAGGCGGAAAGTGATTAGCCGGAAAAATAAGCGACGGCTAATTGCTACAGCCCGTTAAAAGAGTTAACTTTTTCTGCTGCCGGCCAATGGTTTCATAAAGCTTTCATCTGGCTGTCACATGAAAACGATACCGCATCGCAGGCGTCCAACGGCGTCAGTTCAACGGAGAGAACACATGTTCAAATTCACGGGGAAGGTGCTTTCCCTTTCGGCCGCGACCCTTATGGTGTCGTCGGTGATTTCGTCCGCGGCTTCGCTGGATGATCTCGTCAAGGCCGCGAAGGCTGAAGGCCAGCTCACCACCATCGCGCTGCCGCACGACTGGTGCGGTTACGGCGACGTTATCGCCGGCTTCAAGGCGAAGTATCCGGAAATCACCATCAACGAGCTCAACCCCGATGCCGGCTCCGGCGACGAGGTCGAGGCAATCAAGGCCAACAAGGACAATAAGGGCCCGCAGGCTCCCGACGTCATCGACGTCGGCCTGTCCTTCGGCCCGACCGCCAAGGCCGACGGCCTGCTGATGCCTTACAAGGTGTCGACCTGGGACTCGATCCCGGACAGCGCCAAGGATGCCGATGGCGCCTGGTACGGCGACTATTACGGCGTTCTGTCGTTCATGGTGAACAAGGACCTCATCAAGGAATCGCCGAAGGACTGGGCCGATCTCCTGAAGCCGGAATTCGCCAACGCGGTCGCCGTCGCCGGTGATCCGCGCGCTTCGAACCAGGCCATCCAGGCAGTGTATGCCTCCGGCCTGTCGACGGGCGCCGCCGCCGGTGAAGCCGCCGGCAAGGCTGGCCTCGACTTCTTCAAGAAGCTCAACGCCGCCGGCAATTTCGTCCCGGTAGTCGGCAAGCCGGCAACGCTCGCCCAGGGCCAGACCCCGATCCTGATCAACTGGGATTACAACGCTCTTGCTGGCCGCGACACGCTGAAGGGCAACCCGCCCGTCGACGTCATCGTGCCGAAGACCGGCGTTGTCGCCGGTGTCTACGTGCAGGCGATCAGCGCCTTTGCGCCTCACCCGAACGCAGCCAAGCTGTGGATGGAATACCTCTATTCCGACGAAGGCCAGATCGGCTGGCTGAAGGGCTATTGCCACCCGATCCGCTTCAACGATCTCGCCAAGAACGGCAAGATCCCGGCTGATGTGCTGGCCAAGCTGCCGCCGGCGGAATCCTATGCCGCCGCCGCGTTCCCGACGCTCGACGAGCAGGGCAAGGCCAAGGAAGCCATCAGCAAGAACTGGGACGCCGTTGTCGGCGCCAACGTCAAGTAAGACTTGGATGATCCACCGGGCGGTCGCGAGGCCGCCCGGCCTTCCCTCGAAGACGGTAGCCGGCGCATGACCGATCTCTCGCTTTCAAATCGAACGATTGCCACCAAGCCCGCGCCGCCGAATGCGGCGACCGCTTTCCGGTTCCCGACGCAATGGATCGGTGTGGCGCCGTTCTTCATTTTCACCATCATGTTCCTGATCCTGCCGACGCTTTATCTTGTCGTTGGCGCCTTTCAAGACGGGGATGGCCACCTAACGCTGGATAACCTCCTGCAACTGGTGAGCGACCCGTCCATCAGCAATGCCTACTGGGTTTCGATCAAGATCAGTTTCTGGTCGGCCATTATCGGTGCATTTGCCGGACTCGCGCTGGCTATCGCTATCGTGCGCGGCGGCCTGCCCAACTGGATACGGTCGGCGACCCTGACATTCTCTGGGGTGGCCTCTAACTTCGCCGGCTTGCCGCTCGCCTTCGCGTTCATAGCAACGCTCGGTCGCGTCGGTATTGTGACGGCGCTCCTGCGCGATGTGTTCAACCTCAACATCTACGCGATGGGGTTCAATTTCCTGACCACGGCCGGGCTGATCGTGGTTTACCTGTTCTTCCAGATTCCGCTGATGGTGGTCATCATCGTGCCGGCAATCGATGGTTTGAAGAAGGAATGGGGCGAGGCGGCCGCCACACTCGGTGCCACCCAGGCGCAGTACTGGCGCATGGTGGTCATACCGGTGTTGTGGCCAAGCTTTCTCGGCACGGTCATCCTGCTGTTCGCCAATTCCTTCGGCGCCATTGCCACGGCTTATGCGTTTGCCGGCCCGGCGCTCAACATCGTGCCCATCAAGCTGTATTCTCAGATCAATGGCGACGTGCTGCACAACCCGCAACTCGGCTACGCCATCGCCTTCGGCATGATCGTCATCACGGGCTTGGCCAATGTCTTCTACATCTGGTTCCGGACGCGTTCTGAGAGGTGGCTCAAATGAAGTCGGGAAAATTCTGGGCTTGGGTCGTTTTCGCGCTTAGCGCGGCATATTTCTTCATTCCTCTGCTCGCGACGTTCGAGTTTTCGCTGCGCCTGCGGCGCGGCGTCCATTCCTTCGACGCCTATCAGATCGTGTTGGGCGACCCACGGTTCCAGGCAACGTTCATGTATTCGGTGATTGCCGCGATCTTCACCATCATCCTGGGCGTGCTGGTCGTGGTGCCGGCGGCCTACTGGATCCGGCTGCGGTTGCCGCAGTTGCGGCCAATCGTGGAATTCATCACGCTGCTGCCGCTGGTCATACCGGCCATCGTTATCGTCTTCGGCTACATCAGGATGTACGGCTCGAATTCGCCACTGCCGTTCCTTGCCAGCGATCTGGGCGCCAGTTCCTTGCTGGTGATCGGCTATGCGACGCTGTCGCTGCCCTATATGTACCGCGCGGTCGATACCGGACTTCGCACCATCGACGTGCGCACGTTGACCGAAGCGGCGCAGATACTTGGTGCCGGCTGGTCGACGATCATCACAAAGGTTATCCTGCCCAATGTGCTGATCGCGGTGTTGTCGGGCGCGTTTCTGACCTTCGCGATCGTTATCGGCGAGTTCACCATGGCAAGCCTGCTCAACCGGCCGGCCTTTGGGCCCTACCTGCAGAACATCGGCGCCAACCGCGCCTATGAGCCGGCGGCGCTTGCCATCATCGCCTTCGCCATCACCTGGGGCTGCATGTCGCTGATCCAGATCCTGTCCCGCTTCGCGCCGAAATCGGCGAACCGCCCGAATTGATCGAGAGAAAAGCCATGGTCGAGCCATTCCTGTCCATCCAGCATGTGCGAAAGTCCTACGGCACCAACACCGTGGTCCAGGACTTCAGCCTCGATGTCGCACCGGGCGAGTTCGTCTCGTTCCTCGGACCATCCGGGTGCGGCAAGACCACGGTGCTGCGCATGGTCGCCGGCTTCGAGGAGCCATCGGCCGGCAAGATCGTCGTCGCCGGCAAGGACATTACCCGGCTGAAGCCCAACCAACGCAATGTCGGCATGGTGTTCCAGGCCTATGCGCTGTTCCCGAACCTGACCGTGGCACAGAACATCGCTTTCGGGCTGAAAGTTGGCGGCATGAACAAGCCGGACGCCGACCGGCGCGTCGCCGAGATGCTCGAGATCATCAAGCTGCCGCAGATGGCTGAGCGCTACCCCTACCAGCTCTCGGGCGGCCAGCAGCAGCGCATCGCGCTGGCGCGCGCCATCGCGCCGAAGCCGAAGCTGCTTCTGCTCGACGAGCCGCTGTCGGCGCTCGATGCCAAGGTGCGTGTCTCGCTGCGTGAAGAAATCCGGTCGATCCAGAAGAAGCTCGACATCACCACCATCTTCGTTACCCACGATCAGGAAGAGGCGCTGTCGATCTCCGATCGCATCGCCGTCATGTATGGCGGCAAGGCGGAGCAGGTTGGTACGCCGTTCGAGATCTACAACCGCCCGGCGACGAAGTTCGTCGCCAATTTCGTTGGCACACTGAATGTGCTTGAAGGCACCGTCACCGACGCAGCGGCGGGCACGGTGCGGGTCAATTCCGAACAGGTCTCGCTGAAGGGCAAGCTCAACGGATCCAAGTCGGGCGATACGCTGACGCTGGCGCTGCGTCCCGAGGCGATTTCGCTCGGCCGTCAGCCCGGTCGCGATTCCAGCCTGTCCGGCGAGATCTCCGAAGTGCATTTCCTCGGCTCGGTGATCCGCGTTCGCGTCGGCATTGGCGGCAACACGGTGTCGCTCGACACGTTCAACAGCCCGGCAACGCCGCCGCCTGCCGTCGGCGAGAAGGCCGAGATTTCGTTCTCATCGGACGACATGCTGGTGCTGCATTAAGAACCGCAACACCGGCTTGGATAGCCAAGGAAGCCAAGCGAGGCCAGTGTTCTATTCGGTGGGGCAACGTCCCCAAAGGATAGGCTGCGCGAAGCTGAAATCGATCTCCAGCAGGGTATTGGGTGACATCATCAGCAATGCACTCGTCCCGTTGGCGTTCTTCAGAATTTCCTTACCGTTTCCACTGCCGAGCACCTCAATTTGCTGTTCGATGTTCCATCGGTAGTTGTAGGATATCCCCGTTTTGAAAATGTACTCTCTGTGGATCGCGTGCTTCGAGCGGGTAATCGGACCAATAATGTCGAACGAATAGTCCGTCAGTTTCTTGAAGGACTCTCCAAACTTATCGCAGTATTGCTTCATCTTGTCTTCGCTGGCCAGGTCGGAATAACCAAGGTCGATCCACTTCCCTTCGATGAGAGACATCAACGTCTCGTTAGTCTGCTGCGCCCAAAGTCCCATGCCTGGGTCCGGTCGCGTCGTTCCCAGTAGTTTGATCTTAGCCGCCGCCAACTCATCATATAACGCGGAAGCGCCAGCCGCCGGCGAGAGCAGTATCAATGTGCACAGCGTTGCAGACAATCTCAGCATTGGGGGTCCTCGATCAGCCAATTGTTGCGACATGACTTTGGCGATCAGTAATAAACGACCGCTGGTTTTCAAAGGTCAAGGCTGATTGTTATGCTGGCCCGGCTTCAAGCTGGCGCGATGAAGGGCTGCGAAATCGCCTGGAAGACCGGCAGCGCTTCCATCCGCGCGGCGTGCGCGTCGAGCGCCGGGAAATCAGCCAGCGACACCAGACCCGGATGCGCCTCGCCGATGAAACGCAGCACCGCAGCAACCGCGATGTCGGCGTGGCCGATGCGGTCATCGAACCAGTAAGGTGTCGACCGGCCGGCTCGCTCGGTTTCTAGCACGGCAAGCACTGCCGCGATCTGCGTGCGGCAGCGGCCGGCCCAGACGTCGGAGACCTGCTCATGCAGCCGCTTCTCGTAGAAGAGGCTGACGGCCTTGTCGCCGAGGCCGGTGGCCAGGGCCGAAACCTTCAGCGCCTGATGGCGCGTCGGCTCCGTCGCCGGAAACATCCTGCGATCGGCTGGGACCAAACCGTCCAGATAGTCGAGCATCAAATGGCTCTCGATCAGCACCTCGCCATTGTCGAGCACCAGCGTCGGCACCCGCGTCAGCGGGTTGTAGGGCCGGATCTTGTCGGCGTCGCCGAAGGCCGACCACGGACGGTGCTCGAAAGGTATGCCATACAGGGTCAGCGCGATGCCGACGCGGCGCACGAAAGGCGAGTCATATTGGCCGAGGAGGATCATACCGGTGTTGTAGGGCAGGAGGCTGCTTGAGGTGTACGGCCAGAGGGCTTGAGTTTGGTGGCCAATCCACCGCATCCTGCACGAATATTTGCACCGGCACTCCCGTCTCCTTGAAGTAACCGCCCATGGCTCTTTTCGAACTCACCCTTGTCCTGCTTTTGACGGCCGTTGCGCTGACGGCGCTGTCGCGGCGGCTGGAGATTCCCTATCCGTCCCTGCTGGCCCTGGCCGGGGTCGCCATTGCCTTCGTGCCTGGCGCGCCAATGATCGAGATCGATCCGGAGCTGGCGCTTGCGCTGTTCATCGCGCCGGTGCTCCTCGATGCCGCCTATGACACGTCGCTGCGCGACCTGAAGCGCTACCGGCTGCCGCTGCTGCTTTTGGCGCTTGGCGCCGTGGTCTTCACCACTGTCGTCGTTGCCTTCGTCGGCTGGAAGATGGCCGGCCTGCCGATCGCCGCGGCAATCGCGCTCGGCGCCATCGTCGCGCCGCCGGATGCGGTGGCGGCATCCGCCGTGCTCAGCCAATTCAAGGTGCCACACCGCATCACCGCCATCCTGCAGGGCGAGAGCCTGCTCAACGATGCCACCGCGCTCTTGATCTACCGGCTGGCGGTTTCGGCAGCACTCGGCTCGATCATGCTGAGCAACGCCATTCCGACGATCCTGCTGTCAACCATAGGCAGCCTGATCGCCGGCCATCTGCTTGGCCGCTTCTCGCTGCTGACGCTCACCCGGATCGAGGATGCGGCGAGCAGCACGGTGGTGCAGTTCGCCGGGACATTCGGCGTGTGGATCCTGGCCGACAAGCTCGGCCTTTCCGCCATCATCACCATCGTCGTCTACGCCATCACCCTTGCGCGCAGGGCGCCACGCCGCATGTCGGCAAGGCGGCGTGTCAGCACCTATTCGGTGTGGGAGTCGGCGGTGTTCGTGCTCAACGTGCTGGCTTTCGTGCTGATGGGCCTGCAGGCGCGATCGATCGTCGGCCGGCTTTCGGGCGAAGGGCAAGGCCAGGCCTTTCTCTTCGCCGCGACGGTGCTGGTCGTCGTCATTGTGGCACGCCTCGTCTGGGTGGCGAGTTACGTTGCAATCATACGATGGTTTGCCCGCTTCGGTGGCGAAGACAGGAAGCGGGATGTGCCGACATTTGGCGGCGCCGTACTGGTCGGCTGGTGCGGCATGCGCGGGCTGGTGACGCTGGTGGTGGCCATCGCGCTGCCCGCCGGCTTTCCCGGTCGCGATCCGATCGTGCTTGCCGCCTTCGCCGTGGTTCTGGGCACGCTGGTGCTGCAGGGGATGACGCTGAAGCCTCTGCTGCGGGTACTCAACTTCGATCCGGATAGGACAGTCGACAATGAGGTGGCGCAGGCACGTGTCGCCATCATGCAGGCCGCACTCGACGTGTTGAGCCGCAAGACGTCAGCCGCGGCGGCTGTCGTGCGCGAGCAGTACGAGGCTCAGCGCGTCGTTGCGGAAAACCCGGAGGACGCTCAAGCCGCGACCGAATATGACCGGCTGCGCCTCTATGCCATCGACCGCCAGCGCGACACGCTGGAGGAATTGCGCAGCAACGGCACGATTGGCGACGAGGCCTATCACCGGCTGGAGGAAGAGATCGACTGGGCGGAACTGGCGGCGTCTCCGGCTGGCCGATTCCAGCCGCTGACGACCTATTAGGACGGCTCATCGTCAGACCTGAGCCGCCGGCGTCCCTGAGGCGCCTCGCGGCGTTTTCCGGCGTGCGGAGGATACCGGAGCGGTCCGGAATCGGTGCATGATCGCGCAGCAGGGTCGGAGGAGGGCTTCTGGCACAAGCCGCTTCCGTTCTCCTGCACATTGCAACCAATCCATTGAGCCGCTACTGCCATCACCGAAAGTGAGCCGGATAAGCAATGAAGCTGGTCAGCTACAACATCCAGTACGGGTTTGGCGGTGACGGCCGCTACGATCTTTCGCGCGCGGCGCGGGTCGTTGACGGCGCCGACATCATTGCCCTGCAAGAGGTCGAGCGGCACTGGCAACGCAGCAATTTCGACGACCAGCCCGAGCTGCTGTCCCGCCTTCTGCCCGACTATCACTGGGTCTACGGCCCGGCCTTCGACATGGATGCCAGCGAGCGGCAGGACGGCCGCCTGGTCAACCAGCGCCGGCAGTTCGGCACGATGGTGCTGTCGAAGCTGCCAATCGTCTGGTCACGGCTGCATGCGCTGCCGATGCGCCGCACCTTGCGGCCGCTCAACACCCGCAACGCGGCTTTGGAATGCATGATCCGCACGCCGGCCGGCCCGGTGCGGGTGTTTTCGCTGCATCTTGCCCATATCGCCGCGGAGGAGCGGCTGGAGCAGATCAACTACCTGCTTGCCGAACATCGCCGCGCGCCCTCCGAAGGCGGGCCGTGGAGCGGCACTGATGACGAGCCTTCGCGCAACTGGACCAGCGGCGAAGCCGAGCCGGAAAACCCGCTTGCGGCGATCTGGCTGGGCGATTTCAACATGGAGCCGGGCAGCGCCGAATATCGCCGCATCGTCGGCAGCACGCCCTATCATCGCGGTGCGGCCTATATCGACGGCTTCGTCGATGCCGCCGCCGTGGCGATTGAACCGGCGGATGACTTCCACACCCATGAGAAGATCATCGACGGCAGGCTGGCAAAGCGCCGGCTCGACCATTGTTTCGTCGGCGGCATGTTCGCCGGACGGGTCCGCTCGGCTAGTGCCGACATAGGTGAGGTGGCGTCCGACCATTTCCCGGTCCGGGTCGACATCGATCTCGAAACGCCGCTCGGCATGGGAGGTCGGTAAGGCCGAAATGACGCTTTTCGTCTTCTTCGCGGTGCTTGCCGCCGCCGCCATGCACGCGATCTGGAACGCGCTGGTCAAGGTCCATCTCGACCGCTTCCTGTCGATCACGCTGATGACGCTCGGCATGGGCGCGGCCGCACTCATGGTGCTGCCCTTCGTCGAGTTCCCGAAGGCGGAAGTGTGGCCCTACATCATCGCCTCCGTCATCTTCCACATGGGCTACCGCACCTTCCTGATCGGCGCCTACCAGGCCGGCGATTTCGCCCAGACCTATCCGCTGGCGCGCGGCACGGCGCCCTTGCTGGCCGCGATTGGCGGCATGTTCGTCGTCGCCGAAGTGCCGGCGCCGCTCGCCATAGTCGGCATGCTGCTGTTGTCGGCCGGCACGCTGGTGATGTCGTTTCGCGGCGGCGCGCATCTGGAGAAGCTGAACCTGCGCGCCGTCGGCTTTGCCTTCGGCACCTCGGTGTTCATCGCCAGCTATACGCTGTCCGACGGCAGCGGCGCGCGGCTGGCGGCAACCGCGCAAAGCTATGCCGCCTGGCTGTTCATCTGCGATGCCTTTGGCGCGCTGGTGCTGTGCCTCATCTTCCGCGGGCCCAAGGCGCTTCCCGTTTTGGCGCGCGACTGGAAGACCGGACTGTTCACCGGCGTGCTCAGCGGCGCTGCCTACTGGATCGTGATGTGGGCGATGACCAAGGCACCGATCGCCTCGGTCGCGTCGCTGCGCGAGACCTCGATCCTGTTCGCCATGCTGATCTCGGTCTACGCGCTCGGCGAGAAGATGACGGGCTGGCGCGGCGCCGCCGCGCTCAGCATCGTCGCCGGGGTTATCGCGCTGAGGCTTGGTTAGCTCGCTCAACCCAAGACCGTCATCACTTGGCCGCGCCGTTCCGGGCTGAAGCGGATGACGACGATGATGCAGACGGCGACCACGCCGGCGAACAGCGCCAGCGCATAACCGTAGCTGCCGCCCGCGGCTTCAGCGATTCCGGCCTGATACGGACCACCATAGGACGCGGCGAGATTGCCGGCCTGATAGATGAAGCCGGGCAAGGTCGCGCGGACTGCACCCGGCGACAGTTCGTTCAGATGCACCGGAATGACGCCCCAGGCGCCCTGGACCGCGATCTGCATGACGAAGGCGCCGATGGCGAGCATGAACGGCGTCGAGCTGTAGGCCCACAGAGGGATTGCCGGCAGAGCGATCAGGCAGGCGAGCGTAATGGCATTGATCCGGCCGATCCTCTCGGACAGCGCGCCGAATGTCAGGCCGCCGACGATGGCGCCGAGATTGGCGACGATGGTGATCCAGCTCACCGTGTGCGGGTCGAATCCGTGCTGCTTCTTCAGGAAGGTCGGGTAGAGGTCCTGGGTGCCATGGCTGAAGAAATTGAAGAACATCATCAGCACGACGGCATAGAGCGCGACCCCCCAGTGCTTCTGCAGCGTTTCCAGGAGCCCCGGCTTCACGGATTTCTGCGCCTCGACGAAGGCCGGCGATTCCGGCACGTGCGAGCGTATGAAGAGCACGATGAGGGCCGGCACGAAGGAGAGCAGGAACATGGCGCGCCAGCCGACCGTGTAGCCGCCGATCGTCTGCTGATAAAGCAGGCCATAGACCACCGCCGCCAGGAGATAGCCGGCCGGATAACCGCATTGCAGGATGCCCGAGACCATGCCGCGGGCGCTGGGCGGGATGGACTCCATGGCGAGCGAGCTGCCTAGCCCCCATTCACCGCCCATGGCGATGCCGAACAGCGCGCGCAGGGCCAGGAAAATGCCGAGATTGGGCGAGAAGGCGGCGAGCGCGCCGATCACCGAATAGCTGACGATGTTGAGCATCAGGATGGGCTTGCGCCCATATTTGTCGGCGAGCATGCCAAAGAAAAACGCGCCGATGAAGCGCGTCGCCAAGGTCAGGAACAGTGCCTTTGAGACTGCCGGGACATCCGTGTGGAATTCACTCGCAATATCGGTGAGCAGGAATGTCAGAAGGAAGAAATCAAAAGCGTCGAGCGTCCAGCCCAGGAATGAGGCCAGAACGGTTTTCTTCTGCTCGGCGGTGAGATTCAAGGCGTCCTCCTTTGGCTCCCCCAAAGGAACGATATGTCGCCCTGCTTGCAAAAGAGAACAGCGATCAGCCGGCTTTCGAAGAACCGCCGGTCACTTTTTCGTAAGGTCGAGGTCGAAGACCATCAATCCATCGGTGCCGCCTTCGAGTGCTGCGACCAGTCTTGCGCCGGCGCGCTGGTGCGCTTCATGCACGAGATAGGCGTCGCGCGCGGCGACATCGCGGAAATCGATGGTGAAGCCATGGCTGAAGCCACGTGCGAAAGGTTCGGGGCTGACGTTGGCGCTGAACTGGACGGTGTCCATGCCGTCGATCACCTGGCGTAGCGCTTCGAGGTCGGCATGGATCGCCACGCGCTCGTCCTCGGGGACATCGCCGCGAAACCTGACGAAGACACAGTGCCTGATCATTTTCTTTCCCCCTTAAGCGGCCCGGTTGCCGGAAAACACCGCCGGCGGCAGCGGTTCGCGACCGAGGATCAGGTCGGCGCCCTTTTCGCCGACCATGATGGTCGGTGCATTGGTGTTGGAGGAGGGCACGCGCGGCATGACCGAGGCGTCGCAGACGCGCAGACCTTCGATGCCGCGCAGCCGCAGGTCCGGTGTCACCACGGCCATCTCGTCATGGCCCATGCGGCAGGTGCCGACGGGATGATGGTCGGTCTTTGCGGTGCGGCAGGCGTAGTCGAACAGTTCTTCGTCGGTCGCCAGCGATGGACCAGGCAGCACTTCGCGCAGCACGTAAGGAGCAAGCGCCTTCTGCCGCATGATCTCGCGTGCCAGCCGCAGCCCTTTGATCGACATGGCGCGGTCATAGGGATCGGACCAGTAGTTGGGATCGATCAGCGGATGGTCGGCCGGGTCGGTACTCTTCAGCCGCACCGTGCCGCGCGAGCGCGGCCGCAGGAAGGCCGAGTTCAAGGTGACGCCTGGATTCCTGAGCTTCTCGACGCCGGCCTCGATGCCGGAGCCCAGGCCGAGATGGAACTGGATGTCGGGCGAGGCGGCCGTCGGATCGGCGTACCAGAAGCCACCGGTCTCGAACAGGCTGGAGGCCACGGGGCCTTTCTTCAGCAGCAGATATTGCAGGCCAGCCCAGGCCGTGCGGTGCAGCTTGGCGTAATTGTCGTAAGTGTGATCGCCGGTGCATTCGGCGATGACGAACAGATCGAGATGATCCTGCATATTCGAGCCGACGCCGGGCAGGTCGTGCACCGGCGTGACACCCACCGATTTCAGATGATCGGCGGGGCCGATGCCCGACTGCATCAGCAGTTTTGGCGAACCGATGGCGCCGGACGAGACGATCACCTCGCGCTCCGCACGCAGGATTTTCTTCTCGCCGCCCGGTTTGTCGACGACCTCAACGCCGATGGCGCGGCCTCTCTCGACGACGACGCGGGTCACCAGCACATCGGTCTTGACCGTCAGATTCTTGCGGGCACGGATCGGCTTGAGATAGGCGACCGAAGCAGAGGAGCGCCGGGCGTCCTTCTGGGTCAGTTGATAGTAGCCGACGCCCTCCTGGCTGGCGCCGTTGAAATCCGGGTTGAAGGGGATGCCCATCTCCTGGCCGGCGCGGAAATAGGCCTCGCAGATCGGCAGCGGCGAGATCGGGTTGGATACGCCGAGCGGCCCCTGGTCGCCGTGAAAATCGTTGGCGTAGCGTTGGTTGTTCTCGGCGCGCTTGAAATAGGGCAGCACGTCGCGGTAGCCCCAGCCGGCGAGACCCTCTTCCCTCTCCCAGGCATCGTAGTCGCGGGCATTGCCGCGCGTGTAGATCTGGGCGTTGATGGAGGAGCCACCGCCGACCACCTTGGCCTGCGTGTACCAGAAGACGCGGTCCTTCATGTTTTTCTGCGGCACGGTCGACCAGCCCCAGGAGGCGATACCCCTAGTCATCTTGGCGAAGCCCGCCGGCATATGGATGTAGGGATGCCAGTCCTTGCCGCCGGCTTCGAGCAGCAGTACTGAATTCAAGGGATCCTCGCTCAGCCGGTTGGCCAGAACACAGCCGGCCGGGCCGGCGCCCACGATGATGTAGTCGGTCATGGCATCACCCTTACAACCGTGGCACGGAGAGCGCGCCGTCGACATTGATGATCGAGCCGGTCGAAAAGCCGAGCTTGCCCGAGGCAAGCGCTGCCACCACCGCGCTGATGTCTGACGCTTCGCCCCAGCGTTTGGCCGGTACCAGCCCGCTGTCGATCAAGGCATCGTATTTGGCGGTCACGCCTGCAGTCATGTCGGTGCGGATGATGCCCGGCCGCAGCTCGAACACGCCGATGTTTTCCGGGGCGAGGCGCAGTGCCAGGTTCTTCACCCACATCGAAAGCCCGGCCTTCGAGACGCAATATTCGGAGCGCTCCGGCGACGCCATCTCGGCGCTGACCGAGGTGACGGTGATGATCGATTTTGCGTGGTTGCCCGGTGCGGCCAGCATCGCCTTGGCGACGGCCTGGCTGAGGAAGACCGTGCCGCGCAGGTTGATATCAAGCGTACGGTCGAAATTCTCCGGCTTCAGCTCCAGCAGATCACCGCGCACGACAGCGCCGACGCCGGCATTGTTGACGAGGCAGTCGATGCGGCCGAAGGCGTGCATCGCGGCATCGACGAGTGCAACGTGGCTGTCGAGATTGGCGATGTCGCAGCTGATATAGGCGAGTTTCGCACCGCGCGCTGAGATGTTGGCGGCGAGTTCGTCAGGCGCCTGTTCGGCAAGGTCGGCGACCAGAATGTCAAAGCCGGCATCGGCCAGAGCCTCGGCACAAGCCAGCCCAATGCCGCGTGCGGCGCCGGTGACGATGGCCGCGGGGCGGGTCATGCGGCGAGCTCGGTCTTGCGGATGTGATCAGCAACCCGCAGCGCCTGCGCGGCGATCGACAGCGCCGGGTTGACCGCAGCCGAGTTCGGCAGAAAACTGCCGTCGACGACGAACAGGTTCCGGTGGTCGAACGACCGGCAGAACGGATCGAGCGGCGCGGTCGCCGGATCGTCGCCCATCTTCACCGTGCCGCACTGGTGCGAGGGGGTGCGCTTGTCGAAGGGGCGCGACAGCACGATGGGGTAGCCGCAGGCGCGGAAGTTTTCGCGCATCACCTTGGTCAGCCCGTCGAGCGACTGCATGTTGGATCGCCGCCACTGCATGACGATGTCCTTGCCGTCGACCATGATGCGGCTTTCCGGATCGGGCAGGTCCTCGCACATCAAATACCAGTCGACGGCGTGGCCGGCCATGTAATCGAGCACGAATTTCGGTATCGTCTTCACATTGGCCTTGAGCATGTTGCCGTCGATCTTGCCGAGCAGCTGGACGTTGCCGAGCGGTTTGCCGCCCTTGCCGTCGGACAGGTAGTAATCGTTCAGCATCAGCGTCTTCTGGTAGACGGCATCGTTCCTGCGGCGCGGATCGATCGCGAGCATGGCGCTGGAATTGTGGTTCATGAAATTGCGGCCGACCTGGTCAGAGCGGTTGGCGAGGCCCTTGCCATCGGATGAGGGCGAGCGCAGCAGGATGACGGCGGAATTGACCGCACCGGCTGAGAGGATGACCAGCTTGGGTGACAGTTTCTTCAGCTCGCCATTCTGGCGGTAATGGATCGCAACGATGCTTTTGCCATCGGGCGATGCTTCGAGATATTCGACGTAGCAGCCGGTCTCGAGCCGGATATTGCTGTCCTTGAGCGCTGCCGCCAGTGGCGCTGTCTGGGCGTCCATCTTGCCCTGGCCGGTGTTGGGGAAAGCGTCCCAGCCGGTCTTGCCGTCCTTCAGCCAGGTATTGATGTCTACGCCGAGCGGCAGTGAGGCTGGATGCAGGCCAAGCCCCTTGAGTTCGGCGCGGGCGCGGGCGATCGGCGCTTCGTCGGGCACCGGCTTGAAGGCGTAGGGGATCGAGTGAAACGGCTCGGTCGGGTCCTCGCCCAGCGTGCCGCGCACGCGAAACAGCTGCTCGGCCTTGGAATACCAGGATTCGAACTCGTCGTAGGAAAACGGCCAGGCCGGAGAGACGCCACCGAAGTGCTCCATGGCCGAAAAGTCTTCCTTGCGGTAGCGAATCAGCACCGCGCCGTAGAATTTCGAGTTGCCGCCGACATAGTAGTAGTTGCCGGGGTTGAAGGCAGCGCCGCCGGCCTCGCGCCACATCTCCTTGGGCCGGTAGTGGCCGTCGACGAAGATCGAGCGCGTGTCACGGGCATGCGAGGTTGCCGGCAAGGGCTCGCCGCGCTCCAGCATCAGGATCGAGGCGCCACTGCCGGCCAGACCGGAGGCGATCGTGGCGCCGCCAATGCCGGAGCCGATGATGACGATGTCTGGATTTGCCATAGCCGTCAGCGGATGCGGTTCTCGGTCGCCGGATCGAAGAACACCGCCTTGGTCAGGTTGAAGGCGAGCGGCGTGCTGGTGCCCGGCTGGATGTTGGCGTCGGCGCGCAGCCGCGCCACAACGGGCTTGCCGCCGAGATTGGTCACCGCGAAGGTGTCGGAGCCGGCCGGCTCGACGACTTCGATGTGCAGGTCGGCGGTGGCAATGTTGGAGGCGTTGCGTTCGGCACCCTCCGGATCGGTCAGCGCTTCCGGCCGCACGCCGAAGATGATCGGCTTGCCCTGGAATGCCGAGAGACCCGTCGGCGCGTTGGCCATCGGCAGTGTGATCGGCTCGCGCGCCTCGCGCTGCAGCACGACGGACAGCGCATTGCCCGATGTGGCGATGGTCGCCGGGATCAGATTCATCGCCGGGGAACCCATGAAATCGGCGACGAACAGGTTGGTGGGGTTGTTGTAGATCTCGGCCGGGGTGCCGAACTGCTGCACCTCGCCGTCGCGCATGACGGCGATCTTGGTCGCCAGCGTCATCGCCTCGATCTGGTCGTGGGTGACGTAGACGATGGTGGTGCCTGTCGTGGCATGCAGGCGCTTGATCTCGATGCGCATGTCGACGCGCAGCTTGGCGTCGAGGTTGGACAGTGGCTCGTCGAACAGGAACAGCTTGGGGTCGCGCACCAGCGCACGGCCCATGGCGACGCGCTGGCGCTGGCCGCCGGAAAGCTGGCTTGGCTTGCGCTGCAGCAAGTGGCCGATCTGCAGGACCTTCGCCACCTTGTCGATCGCCTTCTGGCGCTCGTCGGCCGGCACGCCGCGCATTTCCATGCCGAACGAGATGTTCCCGGCCACCGTCATGTTCGGGTAGAGCGCGTAGCTCTGGAACACCATGGCGATGTCGCGCTTCGAAGGATGCAGATCGTTGATGGCGCGGCCCTCGACGCGGATCTCGCCCTCGGTGATCTGCTCCAGCCCGGCAATGGTGTTGAGCAGCGTGGACTTGCCGCAGCCGGACGGGCCGACCAGCACCAGGAAGCCGCCCTTTTCGAGCTCGACATCGATGCCCTTCAGGATCTCAACATTCCCGAAGCGCTTCTTCAGCCCGTCAATTTCCAGAAAAGCCATGGTCGTTCCTTCTGAATTGGTCAGCCTTTGACCGCGCCCGCCATCAGCCCGCGCACGAAATAGCGGCCGGCGACGACATAGACGATCAGGGTGGGGAGAGCCGCGATCATCGCGGCCGCCATATTGACGTTGTATTCGACGACGCCGGTCGAGGTGTTGACGACGTTGTTCAGCGCTACCGTCATCGGCATGGCGTCGCCGGTGCCGGCATAGGCGGAGGCGAACAGGAAGTCGTTCCAGATGTTGGTGAACTGGTAGATGACGGTGACGACGAAGATCGGCATCGAGTTCGGCAGCATAATGCGGCGGAAGATCTGGAAGAAGGAGGCGCCATCGACCTGTGCAGCCTTGATCAATTCGGTCGGAAAGGCCTCGTAGTAATTGCGGAAGAACAGCGTGGTGAAGCCGATGCCGTAGACGACGTGGACGAAGACGAGATTGACCGTCGAATTGCCGAGGCCGAAACTCGTTCCGACCGAGTTCTGCAGCGTCACGCCGAAACGGCCGACGCTGCCGAGGATCGTCGCCATCGGCAGCAGCACCGACTGGAACGGGATGAAGCAGGCGAACAGCATCAGCCCGAACACCAGTGTCGCGCCGCGAAAGCGCCATTTGGTCAGCACGTAGCCGTTGAGCGCGCCGAGCATGGTCGAGATCAACACGGCGGGAACCACCATCTTGATGGAGTTCCAGAAATAGCCCTTGATGCCGGCGCAGGTGAGGCCGACGCAGGTCTCGCCCCAGGCCTTCAGCCAGGGATCGAAGGTCGGCGCCTTGGGCAGCGCCAGCATGTTGCCGTTCTGGATCTCGTCCATGGTCTTGAACGAGGTGACCAGCATGACGAACAGCGGCATCAGGTAGAACAGCGCAAACAGGGCCAAGAGCCCGTAGATGACGATGCGGTTGATGGTCTTGGTGCTGATGCCGCCGGAGGCCTGGCGGGCAGGGGTGGCGACGGCGCTCATCGCGGCTTCTCCCGCAGTTCCGAATAGAGATAGGGCACGATGATGGCGACGATGGTCATCAGCATGATCACGGCACTGGCCGAGCCGACCGCCATTTCGTTGCGCTTGAACGTGTATTCGTACATGAAATTCGAAGGCAGCCAGGCCGAGCCGCCGGGGCCGCCGGAGGTCAGCGCCACCACAAGGTCATACGACTTGATGGCAAGGTGGGCGAGCACGATGAAGGCCGACAGGAAGATCGGTCGCAGCAGCGGAATGACGATGCGGCGATAGAGCTGGAAGGTGGTGGCGCCGTCGATCTGCGCCGCCTTCATGATCTCGCCGTCAATGCCGCGCAGGCCGGCCAGGAACATCGCCATAATGAAGCCGGAGGCCTGCCAGACGCCGGCGATGACCACCGTGTAGATGACGAAATCCTTGTTCTTGATCCAGTCGAAATGGAAACTCGTCCAGCCCCATTGATGCAGCGTCTGCTCAAGGCCGAGACCCGGATCGAGGAACCATTTCCAGGCGACACCGGTGACGATGAAGGACAGCGCCATCGGGTAGAGATAGATCGGCCGCAGTGCGCCTTCGCCGCGGATCTTCTGGTCGAGCAGGATGGCCAGGAACAGGCCCAGCGCCAGGCAGATCAGGATGTAGAGAAAGCCGAAAATGCCCATATTGGTGATCGACGTGTACCAGCTCGATGGCGGGTCGGTGTCGAAGGTCCAGCCCCACAGCCGCTGATAGGCGCGCGAGCCGGTGATGACATAGGACGGGAAGGTCTTGGAATTGGTGAAGGACAGATAGATCGTCCACAGGATGAAGCCGTAGACGAAGACGATGGTGATGGCGAAGCTCGGCGCCAGCACGATCTTCGGCAAGGCGTCCTGCAGGCGCGAACGCACAGAGGGGCGCGACCGCTCCGGTGTCAGCTTGATCTGGCTTGTTGCTACCGTGCTCATGAGCTCCTCCCGCTTCGGGTCGTCCGTGCTCTGCCGTCAGGCGGCAAGGCGACCCATGCATACGGGTCTTTGGTCGGCATGGTGTCGAGCCGGCCAATCCTGAGATGAAACCTTCCCCGCCGAAGCGGGGAAGGTGTTTTTCTGGCTAGCTTACTTGGCGTCGTCGATGGCCTTGACCAGTTCGGTCACGGCTTCGTCCGAGGTCTTGATCTGACCATGGACGAACTTCGAGACGACGTCCTTGTAGGCATTGGCAACCGCCGGAGGCGCGCCATAGCCCTGGGCCAGCGAGCCGAACAGCGTGCCGCCGTCGTTGGCCTTCTTCAGGTCGGCGATGCCCTTCTTGCCGCAAGCGTCGAAGTCGGTGTCCGGAACGTCGGTACGGGCCGGAACCGAACCCTTGACGACGTTGAAGGCCGACTGGAAGCTCTTCGACAGTGTGGCGGTGGCCAGTGCGACTTGGGCGGCCTTGCGGTCGTCCGGAACGTTGAACATGCCGAACATGTCGGAGTTGTAGATCACGGAGCCGTCGGTGCCCGGGAAGCGATAGCACAGGAAGTCCGTGCCCGGGGTCTTCTTGGCGGCGTGGAACTCACCCTTGGCCCAGTCACCCATGACCTGCACCAGGGCATCGCCCTTGATGACCATGGCGGTGGCGAGGTTCCAGTCGCGGCCCGAGAAGTTCGGGTCGACATAGGTGACGAGCTTGGCCAAATTGTCGAACGACTTCTTCATCGTGTCGGACTTGAGCGAGGCGTCGTCGAGGTCGTTGAAGGCCTTCTTGTAGAACTCAGGCCCGCCGGTCGACAGCACGACCGAGTCGAACATGGTGGCTTCCTGCCAGTTCTGGCCGCCGAGAGCGAGCGGGATCACGCCTGCCGCCTTAGCCTTGTCGAGCAGGGCAATGAAGTCGTCGAAGGTCTTCGGCTCGGTGCCGCCGATCTTGTCCATGACGGCCTTGTTGATCCACAGCCAGTTGACCGAGTGGACGTTGACCGGAGCGGCAACCCACTTGCCTTCATAGACCGAGAACTTCTGCAGGGCCGCCGGAACCGACTTGTCCCAGCCTTCCTTCTTCGCCGTCTCGGTCAGGTCGCCCATGACGCCGGCAGCGGCATAGTCGAGCACGGTGTAGCCGAGCATCTGCGAGGCGGTCGGATAGTTGCCGGCCGCGACCATTGCCTTCAGCGCGGTCATGGCAGCGTCGCCGCCACCGCCGGCCACCGGCACGTCCTTCCAGGCATAGCCTTCCTTGGCCAGATCGCCCTTGAGGACGTTGAGAGCAGCCGCTTCGCCGCCCGACGTCCACCAATGCAGCATCTGCACTTCCTTGACGTCCGCGGCATGCGCCGAGAAGGCAAAGCTCGTCGCAAGAGCCGTTCCGATAAGCAGTTTGCGCAACATGTACTTCCTCCCTTGTTGCATTACACGACCGGTGGCAGCCCACCGGGTTCTTCCAAACTCAGCCGACCCACCATCCGGTGCGCTGGCCGCGATGAAACTGGATTGTCTTTTCCTCGGTATAATCCTCGACGGCGCGTTTGCCGAGTTCGCGTCCGAGACCGGACTGCTTGTAGCCTCCGAAAGGCAGTTCGGGATAACCTTCCATGAATGTGTTCACCCAAACCGTCCCCGAACGCACCCCACGCGCCACCGACATGCAAGTGTCGATGCTGGCGCTCCACACGCCTGCAGACAGACCATAGGGCGTGTTGTTGGCGATGTGCAACGCCTTTTCAATCGTTTCAAAAGTCAGCACGGAGAGCACCGGTCCGAACACTTCCTCACGCGCAATCGCCATGTTCTCGGTGACGTTGCGTAAGATGGTCGGATCGAGATATTGGCCGGCATTGGAGACCAGCTGCTTGCCACCGCTGTAGACGTTGCTGCCTTCGTTTGCCGCTGCCGCAACATAATCTGTCACCTTGGCCAGATGGTCGGATGAGATCATCGCGCCGACCTTGGTTCGATCATCCAGTGGATCTCCCACGGTCACTCTCGACGTAAGTGCCTTTACAGCGTCAAGAAAATCGTCGGCGATCGCTTCATGCACGATCAGCCGGCTGCCGGCGTTGCAGCATTCGCCGGCATTGAAGAAGCCGCCGAACACCGCCGCGTCGGCCGCGGCCTCGAGATCGGCGTCGGGGAAGACGATCTGGCCATTCTTGCCGCCGAGCTCCATCGAGACCTTCTTCAGCGACTGCGCGGCCGAGGCCATTGTCATCTTGCCGACGCGGGTCGAGCCGGTGAACGAGACCATCTCGACCAGCGGGTGGCTGACCATCGGGGCGCCGACATCGGCGCCAAGACCAGCGAGGATGTTGACGACGCCTGCGGGCAGGCCGGCCTCAAGCAGGATGTCGCCGAGCACGAAGGTCGAGGCCGAGGTCATTTCGCTCGGCTTGACCACGGCCGTGCAGCCGGCAGCGAGCGCGAAAGGCAGTTTCTGGCTGACGATGAGGAACGGGAAATTCCACGGCGTGATGATCGACACGACGCCGATCGGCTCGCGCACGACCACGCCCAGCATGGCGTCGCCGAGATTGGCATAGCTCTCGCCATGCAGAGTTCGGGCGAGCGAAGCGGCGTAGCGCCAGATGTCGACGGCGCCGCCGATCTCGCCGCGCGCCTGGGCGATCGGCTTGCCGGATTCCAGCGCATCGAGCCGGGCGATGTCCTCCAGCCGGGCCTCGATCAGGTCGGCCGTCCTGAACAGGATCGCGGCGCGTTCGGAGGCCTTCATGCGCGGCCAGGGGCCGGTCTCGAACGCTTTGTGCCCAGCCTGCACGGCGGCTTCGACCTCGGCCTCGCCGGCCTGCGCATAGCGCGAAACAGTGAAGCCATGGCCGGGGCTCTTGCGCTCAAGGATACGGCCATCGCGGGCGTCGACATGCTTGCCGTCGATCAGCAGCCGATAGGTTTTGGTGCGGCTGACGCCTCGGCGGGCATGGCGATGTTGAGGGGGGCGTTCATCAGGATTGTTTGCTCTAGCTTCTTGAAAATGCCGGCTTCTGCTTGGTCTTGAAGGCTCCGACGCCAGCCTTGAGGTCGCCGGTAAGCGCGATGAAGCCGCTGGCCAGCGCTTCGGTCGCGGCCGCATTTTCCTCGCCTTCGGCCACCGCGATCATCAGCTTGGCGGCTTCCGTTGCCAGCGGGCCGCGCTCGGCGATCTTTTCGGCCCAGCTTCTGGCTTCGGCCAGCCCGTTGCCGGTTTCAACCACCCGGTCCACCACGCCCAGGGCCAGTGCTTCGCGAGCGAGCAGGATCTCGCCGCCCAACGCCATGCGCCGCACCGTCTGCGCGCCGAAGCGGCGTACGGCGCGTTGCGTGCCGGACCAGCCGGGCACGACACCGATCGAGGTTTCGGGGAAGCCGAGCTTCACATGGGTTTCCGCGACGCGGAAATCGCAGGCGACCGCCAGTTCCAGCCCGCCGCCCAGCGCATGGCCCGAGAGCACGGCGATGGTCGGTTGGCGGAGCCTAGCTAGCCGGTCGAAGACACGATGGCCGTACCGCACCCATTGCACCTGGAAATCGGCGGCGCTCATCTGCGCCCACGCCTCGACATCGCCGCCGGCGCAAAAGCCTTTGCCTTCGCCGCGAAGCAGCACGACGCGGACGCCTTCGGCCATCTCCGCCTCGTCGAGCGCGGCTTCCAGCGCGCGCAGCATCGGGATATCCAGCGCGTTGAATTTTTCCGGCCGGCGCAATGTGACGATGCCGATGGCGCCATCCTGCTCAAATGTAACGAGGCGCTCAGCCATCCGCGCCTCCGAGCGAGGCGCCGCCATTGAGCGACAGGCCGATCGGCCGGTCCTGGTAGAGCGCTGCCGGCGTCACCTTGAGGTCGTTGGCGACACCGAGCGGCATCTCGGCCTGGGCCAGGACGTCGCGCTCGAGGTCAATGCCGGGCGCCAGTTCGGTGACCATCAGGCCGTCCGGCGTCAGCTTCATCACGCAACGCTCGGTGACATAGGTGATGTCTTGCCCCTGCGCGACGGCACGCTTGCCGGAGAAGGAGATGTGCTCGACCTCGTTGACCACCTTCTTGACCTTGCCCTCCTGGTCGATGCGGATGCCGCCATCGGCCAGCGAAAGCTTGGCGCCGGCATTGAAGAAGCCGGAGAAGACGATCTTCTTCGCCCGCGCGGTGATGTCGACAAAGCCACCGGCGCCGGCGGTGACATGCGGCCGCGCCGACAGTTTCGAGACGTTGACCGAGCCGTGGCGATCGATCTGCAGGAAGGAGAGCAGCGAGGCGTCGAAGCCGCCGGCCTGGAAATAGATGAACTGGTGCGGCGAGGGCATGATCGCCTCGGCATTGGAGGCACAGCCGAACTTGAAGTCGAGCAGCGGCACGCCGCCGACCGCGCCCTGCTCGATCACCCAGGTGACCTTGCCGTGCTGGCCTTCTTCCAGAAGAATGCGCGGCACATTGGCGGAGATGCCGAAGCCGATGTTGACGGCCATGCCGTCACGCAATTCCATGGCGACGCGGCGCGCGATCACCTTCTGCACATTCATCTCGGCATTGCGGAAGGTCGACAGCGGCCGGAAGATCTCGCCCGAGATTGCCGGGTCGTAAGGCGTCAGCGTCGTCTGCAACTGGTCCGGCGCGACGACGATATGGTCGACCAGCACGCCCGGCACGCGCACATCATGCGGCTTCAGCGTGCCGTTCTCGACGACGCGCTTGACCTGGGCGATGACGATGCCGCCATTGTTGCGGGCGGCGAGCGCCTGTTCGAGGCCGCCGAGATAGGCGCCTTCGTGCTCATAGGTGAGGTTGCCGCGCTCGTCCGCCGTGGTGGCGCGGATGATCGAAACCTGCGGGACGATCGAGCGGAAATAGAGCCATTCCTCGCCGTCGAACTGCTGCACCGACACAATCGGTTCGCTTGCCGCCGCGTTCATGGCGCAGCCCTGGTGACGCGGATCGGCAAACGTGTCGAGACCGACCTTGGTCAGCACGCCCGGCCGCTTGGCGGCGGCCTCGCGGTGCATGTCGAACAGGATGCCGGACGGCACGTTGTAGGCGGCGACCGAATTGTCGCCGATCATCTTCCAGATCTGCGGTGGCTCGGATGAGGAGGGGCCGGACGGATAGGAGCCGCACAGCGTGCGCTTCAACAGGCCCGGCTTGGCCAGGTGATCGATGCCCTTGATGCCGTACATGTCGCCGGCGGCGATCGGGTGCAGCGTGGTGATGTTCTTCGGGTGGCCTTCCCCGTCGAAGCGCTCGCCGATGGCGGCCAGCACCGCGTCCGGACAGCCGAGGCCGCTCGACGACGACACGGATACCGTCATGCCATCCTTGATCAGGCTGGCTGCCTGTGCTGCGGAAACGACCTTGCTCAATTCATGCTCCCGAGTTTCGGGTCTATCTTGACGGCCTTGCCGGAACTGGCCGATTGAAGCGCCGCCTCGGCTGAGGCCAACGACCAGATGCCATCCTCTCCGGTGGCGGCAGGCCGGCCGACACCGTGGATCGCGGCATGGAACTGACGCACGGATCTGACGTAGAGATCCTCGCGGTCGAAGCTCAATTGCTCTTCACCGCTGGCCGTGCGCAACAGCACCGAGCCGTCCGGCTTCTGGGTCATCACATTGCTGGCGATCAGCGAGCCTTCCGAACCATGCACCTCGAAGCCGGTGCCGGCGAATTTGGTGGTGAAGCCTTCATGCGACTGGGCGATGAGGCCGGACTTGAAGCGCCAGATGCACATGGCGCCGTCTTCCAGCCCGCTGCCGGCCATGCCGGCGGCTTGCGTGAAGGCCGAGACCTCGACCGGATCGTCGCCGAGCACGAAGCGCAACGTGTCGGCATCGTGCACGGTGATGTCGAGCACGACACCGCCGCCGGCTTCCGGCTTGGTGATGCGCCAGCCCTGCAGGCCCTCGGGCAGATAGACGGAATGGAAGACGCGAGCGGCGATCGGCTTGCCGATGCGCCCCGCTGCGATCGCTTCGCGCATGGCGCGATGTGCGCCGGCATTGCGCAGATGATGGTTGGTGCCGAGCACGATGCCAGCGGCCTTGGCCGAACTGACCATTTTGCGCGCGTCGGCGCTGTTCAGCGCCAGGGGCTTCTCGCACAGCACATGCTTTCCCGCCTTGATGGCGGCAAGCGCCTGTTCGAGATGCAGTTCGTTGGTGGTCGAGATGTAGACGGCGTCGATATCCTCGCCAAGGAGCTCGTCAAGCGTCGAGACCGCAAGCGGAATGTTGTTTTCCACGGCATATGCCTGGGCCCGCTCCGGGCTGGAACTCATCACCGCCGCGATCTTGCCATCGGCCTGCGCGCGGATGGCGTTGATCATGAATTGCCTGGCGATCGTGCTGGCGCCGATCAGCCCCCATTTGACACTCACGCGGCGCCTCCCGTTCCCGCAGGCCTGTTTCGCGTACGGCGATCCGGACCGCAGCTTTCCCTGACCACGAGATTGACCGCGCCGATATGATCTTCGGCGCGGGTGGTGCGCGACTGGATCATTTTCAACATGACATGGGCGGCGCGTTCGCCGAGCCCCGCGGAGTCCACAGCGACGCTGGTCAAAGCCGGCATATAGTGCTCGGCCTCGGCGACGTCGTCGAAACCGACGATGGCGAAATCCGCACCGGGCTCAAGCCCACGCTTGCGCAACGCCAGCATGGCGCCAAAGGCGACTGCGTCGTTGAAGCAGAGGGCAGCGGTCGGCGGTTCAGCCATCGCCAGAGCCGTTTCGAGACACGCGATACCACCTCTGCGGCTGGTCTCCCCCTCAACGACAAGCGCGTCGCGCGCGGCGATGCCTTGCGTCTCGCAGGCCTCGCGAAATCCGCCAAGGCGCTCGTGATAGACAACCAGATCGGACGAGCCGCCGAAGAAGACGAGCCGGCGATGTCCCTTGCCGATCAGATGGGCGGTGGCGAGATAGGCGCCGCGATGATTGTCGGGCGCAATCACCGGGATGCGGCTTTCCGGCAAGCGGCGCATGGCAAAGACCACCGGCACACCCGCCATCTCCAGCCGCCGGAAAGCGCCTGGCGTGGTGCCGCGCGCCGGCGACACGATGAGGCCGGCGACGCCCTGCTCCATCAGCGACTTCAGCACCTCTTCCTGGCGCACCGGATTCTCCGCCGTGTTGCCGATGAAAGGCACGATGCCGGCCGACTGGAAGACACGCTCCATGCCGACCGCCAGCTCGGCGAAGAAGGGATTGGTGAGATCGTTGATGACCATGCCGATGACGTTGGAATGGGCCTTGCGCAGATTGGCGGCGCCGCGGTTGTAGACATAGCCGACATCCTCGATCGCCTTGCGCACCTTGACCGCGGTCTCAGGCCGAATCAGCCCGCTGCCCTGGAGCACGAGCGACACCGTCGATTTGGACACGCCCGCCTCGCGGGCGATGTCGAAGATCGTTGCCTTGGCCCGGCTGGCCATCCAGATATCTCCTCCCGGTTTTCTCATCAAATCTATTGGAACGTTCTAATCATTGGTTCAATCGTGAGTCAACTGCGATTTTTTCTCGGCCTGAAAAACCGATTGTGCGTACTCGAATGGCTTACTTTGCAAGGCTTTCCGTGCTGCAACGCAGCATTTGTTCGCGAATGCGCTCCCAGTCTAAAGGTTCTTGATTTATTGGAACGTTCCATTTATAGGCGCTGCGAAGGGAGAGATCCATGGACATTGCCTTGCCTGGTGAGGGTGGCCGCAGCACCCGTTACGCGCTTGTCGGACAACCGGTGCAGCCGGTGACCGGCGCGCGATTTTCTCGCATCGCCTATGCCGCAGCGCATGTCGTTGCCGATCCCCTCGAAATGACCGATCCATGGTCGCGGCCCGTGGTCGACTGGGACAGAACTATGGCGTTCCGTCACCATTTGTGGCGGCTCGGCTTCCGCATCGCCGAGGCGATGGATACCTCGCAGCGCGGCATGGGCTTCGACTGGGCAAATGCAAAAGACTTGATCCGCCGGTCGATCGCCGAGTCCCGCACCGTCGATGGCGCCGATCTCGCCTCGGGTGCCGGAACCGACCATCTGGCGCCGGCGTCGGCCAGGACACTCGACGATGTAATCGCTGCCTATGAGGAGCAGTTCGCTTTCATCGAGGGACAGGGCGGCAAGGCGATCATGATGGCCAGCCGCGCGCTGGCGGCTGTGGCGAAGGGTCCGGACGATTACGCCGCCGTATATGACCGCATCTTAAGCCAAGCCTCCGGCAAGGTCATCCTGCACTGGCTGGGCGACATGTTCGACCCGGCCCTGAAGGGCTATTGGGGCAGCGGCGATTTTGAGACCGCGCTCGATACGGTGGTCGCCATCATCGAGCGCCATGCCAGCAAGGTCGAAGGCATCAAGATATCGCTGCTCGATGCCGGCAAGGAGGTCGCGCTGCGCAACCGGCTGCCGGATGGTGTCGTGATGTTCACCGGCGACGATTTCAACTATCCCGAACTGATCGCCGGTGATGGCAAGAAACATTCACACGCGCTGCTTGGCATTTTCGACGCCATCGCGCCGGTCGCCAACGCCGCGCTGGCGAGGCTGGCCGCCGGCGACCACGCCGGCTATGACGCGCTGATGGCGCCGACGGTGCCGCTGTCGCGAAAAATCTTCGAGGCGCCGACCGAATATTACAAGGCCGGCATCGTCTTCATGGCCTGGCTGAACGGCCATCAGGACCATTTCGCCATGGTCGGCGGCATGCAGTCGGCGCGCGGCATCCGCCATTATGCCGAAATCTTTCAGCTTGCCGACCAGGCAGGCCTGCTGGCCGATCCCGACCTTGCGGTATCGCGAATGAAGAGCCTGTGCGCCGTCGCGGGCGTTTGAGCCTGACGAAATTGGGTGGGAAGTATTCCCCCTGCCTTGGGCATTTGCGGAGGTGCAGAGACGCAGCCCTGCGAGATCTACAATCTCGGCGCCCAGAGCCACGTCCGCGGTTCGCCGTGGCCTGGCGTGTATCATTTTAATACAATCCCCAATTGGTAGACTCGCGCGAGACACAGGCAGTTAATCCCTCCCGTCAGGCCAAAAGGAGGGAAAGGCCGCAGACCGGGAGGAAACGATGTCTGTGCAAAAAGAAGATTATCGAACGAACAAAGCCGACTATCTGATTGCTGCGACGTATGGCCGAACGACCGCGGATGATGCCGACCGCGATGAACTCCTGGCAAAAGGGAAGCTCCTGTGGCTAAGAGATCGGCGATTCGCCAAATTGGCGACAAACCCGGCGGAAAGCTCGCCAGGGCCGAGAGCCAGACCGCGTGGTTAGCGACGGCAACTCGTTTTAGCGCGTTGAACGCATGAAAAGCCCCGCCGACCGGGAGTCAAGCGGGGCCTTCTGGACAGGCTTTTAGGATGTCCGACGATCCGAGAGGATCGGTTTCAATGTGGAGCCCTGCTGGATCCAGCGCATCGGCCGAATAGATGACGGTCGACCGATTGGACGTCCGCCAAGAACAACGACTATCTGCGCTGGCAAGGGTTCCAGGCGCTCACGCTTGTTCAGGACGGCGTGGGAAACGGCGACCGATAACGGTGTCTCGATCCGGCCATTGTCGTGGAGTGCCGACGCGACTGGCAAAGCTATCGCCTAAGTTTTTGAAAGGATGGTGGGCGTGACAGGGATTGAACCTGTGACCCCTGCAATGTCAATGCAGTGCTCTCCCGCTGACGTCGCATCCGCTCCTATCGAAAGACTGAATAAATTCAGCTGCTTACGCAGTCTATGATCTTTCTCAGCTACACGCAATGCCCTAAGAGTGATCTCGAATCCGCCCCCTTTTGTGACCAGAGTGTGACCGAAACATAGTGCGTTTCGATTCTCAAGCGGTCCCACAGAGGAAAAGATGCCGCTTGTACCCGCTTGGCTGCATTGGCCCTGAAGGCCATCCTGGACCGGTTAACGACCGAACAGGGCTATACGAAAAGAGCAGCACCAGCTTGGATGCCAGAACGTCGCGACTATCGAGAAGCGCCGAAAGGTTTCCAAGGGAGTGCTATCCGAAAAAGTATGTACGGAACCGAAGCACCCCCCCTTCGTCCTGTGGCTGTCAACTTTCGTCCAGTTCTCGGTGGCCAACTCCAGGAAAGCGGATAGTGGTAGGCCGGGGGGTACCCCTAGCCCCACTTAAACACCGCCTGTAAGAATATGTTATTATATCAGCACGTTAGGCGCGCGCCGGCGCGTGTTACCACTACATTTTGGGGATGATCTCAGGCGAGTTGTTCGTCGAGGTTGTGTGGCAGAGCGATGCCAGATGCCTTGAAGACGTTGCCCACTTGGCCCGTAACGTGGGTTCTGGTGGTGACGATGCGACCATCCTTTTCGATGGTGGCTTCCTGGAGGCGGTCGAGATCGCGTAGAAGCGGCTGCCATTCGGGCGTCAGGCCTTTGGCCCGGCAGAGGCGGTACAGTTCCTTGCTGAGTACGAGCCCCAGGAACGAGCAAAACACATGCCCGCGGATGGCGGCATCGGATTGGTGGAAGATCGGCCGGGTATTGAAGGTTGCCTTGGCGGCGCGGAACAGGCTCTCGACCTCGAGCAAATCGCGATACCGCAGCACGGCCTGGAGCGGGGTCACCTTCGCGTTGGTCCGCACCACGGTGATGCCGTCGTAGCGGGCTTCCTCGGCAAGCTTGCCGACATCGATCTTGAAGTTCTTGCCGCTGGCCTTGAGGTAACGCCGGTAGGCCGAGTTGCCGACCAGTGCCTTGTCGCCCTTCTTGAGCTGCGCCTCGAGGCCGGCGATGATCGCCTGGCGGTCGGCCTTGTCCTTCTCGGCCTCGGCGTCATTGCGGCTGACGATGTAGCGGTCTTTACCGACCTTGACCTCTTTGACCCACAACTGAGTTTCACCACGCTGGCGCTCGAGAACGAGCGGAACCATCGGTGCCGTGTCATTGAGCACGACGTTGTGGATCACGCTGCTCGAGCGTTCGCGGGCCCCCAGAATGTATTCCATGCCCAGCTTTTCGAGCGCGGCGATGGTATCGGCGCTGATCATGCCGCGATCGGCGACAACGCAGGCGCGTGTGACGCCGAAGCGCGTTCGCAGCCGATCGACCACCGGCAACAGGACGGTCACGTCAGCGGTGTTGCCGGGCACCATCTCGGTGCAGATCGGCCGGCCCTCGGCATCAACGACCAGCGCCAGGATCATTTGCGCCAGATCGGGGCGGAAGTCCTTGGAATGCCCGCGCTTGCCCAGCGTCTCGCCGCCCGCGCCATGGAAGGACAACGAGGTGGTGTCCATGAACACAAGGCTGAGGTCGGTGAACAGGTCCTGCCGGCGCGCGAAGAGCTTTTCCTCGATCGCGTCTTTCACGCAGCGCGCCACCAGCGCGCCTTGCGCCTTTTCGCCGAGTTCCTCGCCCAGCCACGCCATGGCCCGGTAAAAGTGATGGAGCGCCAGACCCTCGGCGCCCTCGATACCATAATCGGCCATCCAGTTCGCGCAGTCGCGGTCCGAGCCCGAGACGAACAGCCGATGCAGCGTGCCAACGAACACCGCCCGTTCCACCGCAAAGCCGAACTGGCGCCCTTCCAGCACCTCTTCCAGCACCTCGCCGATCCCGAGCCGCTCCCACAGCCGCCCGAACAACAGCGGACCGCCGATGCGGCGAGAGGCAATTCGCCCCGCGTCAATGTCGGACAGGATGAGGCTGCGTTCGCCATGGCGCGCAATCGAGGCCGCCAATCTGTCAAGTTCGCCGCTGGCAACCAGCGCATCCTTGCGGCCCAGCGCCTTTATCGTGCGCTGGCGAACGGTTTTGCCGTCGCGGACACTTTCCACGAGGTAAAGATAGCGGTGGCCGCGCGCGACTCTCTCAACGACAAACATGCCAGCGTTGTTATCGAATAAATGCCATCAAATCCATACAACATACGGCTAGCAGATCAAATGTTGTTACCACACATTTTCGCGCCGAAAACTCAAGGCGAGTGAATTCAATAGCTTAACGGACAGCGTTCGCCATCCGTTCACCTCCAACTGTTCAAGTCGGGCCTAGCGTAGACAGCCTCGGCGCAATTGCAGAAGTTTGGCGCTGTAAACTTTCGCTTGAAGCTAAGTCAGGGGTACGCCTTTGAGAGCGACAAATCGCGAGTTTACAAAGCGATCCGGTGGTTCGTCTTGGATCGCCTATCCTCGGCCCATAGAGCGGTCCCACAGATGTTTCTCTGGCTTGAGGGGCCTTCTCCTGCCAGAATTTGCTATTGCTGCTTTGGGGCCGGCTTTTGAGAATGTGTCACGCAACATACTGACCGCCTGACCAATAGGCCTGATCTCGGTGCCCTTCTCTGAGGAGCCAGATTTGGGACGACCAAGCAATTCCTCCCGTAGTCGGTAGCCTTCGTATTCAGGGGCTTCTCTCTTTGCCAGAAAGAGCCTCATGGCCAAGCTGTGCCGTTCGCTGACACTAACCTCTCCCTGACTGGCTAACAGTTCGTCAAAGAGGCTTGGCGAGTGTTTCAGGGATATCGTCATGCCACCCATCCTTTGCTGATAAGCGTCAAGCATTATCTCAGAAAGGTCGTCTGCATAGCCTTCGGCCACGATGAAGCTATCATGGATCGGGAGGACAGGAACTCCTTTGTCCATCATCCTCATGATAACGTCCTCGGCGATGTCAGAGTCGAGCCGTTGAAGTCGAATGCCCTCTCCTGACCCAAAATATTCAGCGACGGGCTTATGTTTTTCACTGATTGCGTCTTGAAGCTCTTTCCAGGTCCAGCCGGAGGGGAGTGATGATTTCCGTGGTGCTTCCATGTGGCCCTTGGCATTAATCAGCTTGAGGGTCTCTTGCTTGATCAGATCTCGGTGCTGCGGATCAATCCCACCAATAGCGTAGGCATCGCCTTCGAGCTGATATCCCATCCGAGCGTAAAGCATTGCCAGCTGCATGTTGGAATAGTCCACCTCCACCGTGGGCTTTCCATTGATGGTTATGAAACGACGGTATTCCCTCGGAACATTCTGCCACCAACCACCATAGAAGCGTCCACCATGATCGAATGTCCCATTGTTGAAGACGCGATAGAGCCTCTTGGCAGAAACCAGATCGATTGATGAGGATTCCGGTTTAGGTTCACCAAATTCATCGTAATCCAGACAGTTTCGGTTCTGCAGTGCGATTATTTCCTTATCGGTTAGAAACAGGTTTAGTGATGTATCGGACGATATGAATGAGTTGTAACTGTCAAGGCGATCTGACATAGACTGAGTTTCTTCATTCTTAACAAAATCTATGAACGATCGATCACATTTTGATGACCCTTTTCTCAGGCGTATTATCGTGACTGGCTTCTCAGAGGAAATTAGATCGTAAAGTTCTATGTAATGGTCAAATTGGAAAGTGTTCCTAGTAATGGGTTGGTGATATATATCATTGGTTTTTACATTAGTTATTTCTCTTATGGAATTTATGAGGATCTCTTTCAGCGGCTCTGAAGCCCATATCTCTGTTGCGTACCCTCTTCCCCGCTTCTTATCGAAGTTCCCGCCTCGTTTTTGCACCAGTGGTGGATTGGACTGACTCAGGAAGCGCACGACCTTGCTAACAGCCCGGATACCCAATTGATTCGGATTAAATGGCCCCTGCCGATAGCCATCGTTGCTGAGATCAATCCGGACGCCACGGGAAGGATGTAAGGCGCATGATCGGATAAGGTTGACCAAGATCACGCTGAGAGCCGTTTTGATGTTCTCTACGGCATCCTGCCTTGGTCTCTTCCCTGCTTCTGTGGCTATGTCCTCGGCAATGGAGGACAGGAGAGGCTCAAACAATGAAGACAGCCTCAATGACCGATCGAGCCATGGGGAATTGCTGTTGTACATCATGACTCAACCCAATCCGGTAGCTGAGCCAATTGAGCCTCGACTCCAGGGGAAATATCTCCGACCTTCTCCCTGATCGCACGATACAGTCCTGCCTTTGCCCTACAATAGCTCGTTCCCCTCCAGGCTGGTCTTCCGTGGAAAGAACCCTTTCGAAACTGAAGAATCCATTGGATCCTGTCCTCACAGACGATTACCCGCCATTTCTCGTTCAGCTGGACAACAACACCGGAATAGGTATCGCTTTTTTCTCTTCTGTCCGGGGCAGGTAACGGTCCTGAGATCAAATCTAACGGTGGAACCGTGAACTGATCATCGAAAATCCTGTGAGCCTCTGGGACCTCAAGATTTCTGAAGGAAGCTGCTTCTGACGCTTCGTTCTTGTTGTCTGGGGCAGATAGGGGTCCTGTAGCCTGATCTGATAATGGGATGGCTAACTGTGGCTCGACGGTTTCGTCGAACTCTGGGACATTTGTATATTCAGCATGTTCGCTCTTGCTATCCGAACGGACAGCAGTTTTCGAAGAATATGGTTTTAGCAAGGATTTAATTATATCTAAATTACGAAATCTAAAATGGAACAATTTATCTCCTGTGTAAAAGTAAAAAATCAAAAAAATGTAGTTATATTGATATATTTGCCCAGCGCCTTAAGGCGACAGGTCGGAGTCAAATTAATTTTCAGATAAATAGTAGCCACCAAACTGGTGACGCAATTAGGGAGCGAACCAAGGCCCATATCCCTACACAATAATCATATCAAAAAAACTGAACTTTGTCAATGACTTATGCCATAGTGGTCCCGCCTCGACCTCGGAGGTAGGCTGGCATCGATGGTCAAAAATGAACGCCACCAAACCGGAGGCGTACTATCGAAAGGAACGTATTTATTCTTCCTTCTACACCTATAATTATATCAAAAAAGCCTAACATTGTCAAAGACTTACTTGAGTGTCGACTCGCTCTGGCCTGCCGGAAGCTTCCGCATGAGCGTCTGAATGCCCCTACCTGACTCGTAGATAGGTCCCACAATCGCCCTAAGGCATCTGTTCCGAGCAATGGACGAGGGCGCGCCGTCGCTCTGTGGGACCGCTCTGAGTCTCCCTTGCTTGCAGGCAAGATCACACCTACGAATAGTGGGCACGACTATCGAGTTAACCCGCACGGGGCGGTCCCATGATGCTTATCGGGCTACAGGCCTCTGGCAGACGGCTTATTCTTCGATCAGTAATAGCCGTCCTAGCTGCTTGGGATAGCGGAGCATCCGCTTCGACACTTTCGATGAAATGCACATTTCCTGGCGTTCAGGAAGCCAATGCCATCGAAATCACATTCGTCACCAACACCGCCGAATATGGCCAGATGACCGTTTTCGGAGCGTTTGGCACCCGCAAAGCGACAAGCTTCATGCAAGGCAATTTCCTTGTGGCGCTTGAAGCCCTACCGATTGGAACCACTTCAACGCTCATTTACATCAAGCCCGGCGAGGATATTGTTGCGCTTCGTTCAACGGAATTCGAAGCCGACAAGTCGCAAGTTGCGGTCGGAGAATCGAATATCTTGACGTCCGCCATGCGCGGCAATTGTGCGATGTTCCGATAGACCGTCCACCGCTAGCAAAGCCGACGCTTGGGAAAGGCCCTGGGCGCAATCTCACTTCGGCAGAGGTACAGCACGACGAGCGCGGCCAGTATGACCACTGCGGGCCCCGTGTCGTGTAGGTATGAAATCTTTCGGTTGGCATTGGAGAGCGCAATCTACTTATGCAATATTGGCAAAAAGCGTCTAACGCCTTTGTATGGCTTGGTCGGAGCCGATATCGAAAAGTCTATTGTTCTGACTTCGAAGCCGCCTGACTTGGTAAGTTGGCCGAAGTTTACTCTTGCTTCTGCATCTATTGTTCGCTCGTAGTTGCCAGATTGCCGCAACGCGTCTTGCAATTGGAAGTCGTTGGACTCTATCTCCATTCGCAACGATGGCAATTGCTTGCCGTGAATTCCTATGTATTTGTCTCCACTAATATAAACGAAAGCGGATGGGGTATCTAAGTCGCTAGAGATGTCGCTATGATTTTTGTCTATCACTTTGTAGACAAGGCGGAAATCAAAGTCATGACCGCTTCTGTATTCTATCCGCGCATCTCGGTCTCCAAACGAGCAATATTCAGCATTTGTTTCTAGATGTACGCTCCAATCGTTGGTTAATCGCTTATCATTGAAGTGTCTTCGTATCGTAAAACTGTCGACGAATTTGAATTTAAACTTCAGACCGGATAGATTTTGTCCAACTAGATCTGATGCTATCGTTGATAGGCATCACTTTTCCCCGAAT
The DNA here is from genome assembly GCF_014189455.1 of Mesorhizobium huakuii. NCBI lineage: Bacteria > Pseudomonadati > Pseudomonadota > Alphaproteobacteria > Hyphomicrobiales > Phyllobacteriaceae > Mesorhizobium > Mesorhizobium huakuii. Next base: position 1,687,828 of record NZ_CP050296.1, on the reverse strand, counting down.
TCGAGCTATTGGATTTCCGTGTGTGATTCTAGGATCATCTGCCAACTGGCGTTGGTCCGCCGCTAATTCGCCCTGTAAGCAAACTTGTGCAGCGTCGCGTTCCCCTCTCAAACAGAGAGGCAGCAGCGCACGCAAAATACCGCTCAAGATGCCCCTCAGACGCGCGTAGGGTGGGCAAAGAGGGTCTTTCGTTGCTCATCGGTTACCCTCCCGAGACGCGTTGGTTGGCCGTTCGCTTTGTTCAATATATCGAGGTGCGAATTTTGAGCAACTGGGTTCGCTTCCGGCATGGACTTGCGGGAAGTGCTTGCTGCGAATTTGCGCCGGTTGAGGCACCTAAGAGGGCTGTCTCAAGACGATCTCGCGTACGATGCAGGAGTCAGCCGGAGCTACCTCAGCCAGATCGAAAAGGGCAAATATTACGCAAGCCTAAAGTTCATCGGCAAGCTTGCGGTCGTGCTCCAGGTTGAGGCGTGGGAGCTTCTTAAACCACCGGAGACCCGCGTGAGGGACTAGGACGTAGACTCATTACCGCGTAGCCAGATGCGGACGGAGACGAGTTTGAGCGCAGCGAGATAGTCTTCTGCCAGTTTGTCGTATCGAGTTGCGATGCGGCGGAACTGCTTGGCCTTGTTGAAGAAGCGTTCGACAAGGTTGCACGCCCCATTGCAGACAATGGCGACGGCGATATAACTCCATGTATGCAAAGATCCTTCAGCGTCGGAACACTTGTTCGTTTGGTTGGAACGCCGCCAAATCTTGTCGATGCAGACGATCTTCAAACCGCAACTCTCTTCCGCTTATGCCTCGGAAAGACGTTCCCAATCAGGGAAATGTTAGACGGCATGGCTGCTTTGGATGTCGGAGAGATATTAGGTGAGCTGTCGTATATGCACACGATCTACGTAGAACCTGAATTCCTTGAATTCGTTACGGGTTGACAAGCGTCGTCCGAATTCCACCCCTCTCGGTCACTTCGCATTTATGAGTTCACGACCTAGGCTCCTTAAGGGGAGCCTTTTTCATGCTCAACAAGCATATTCTGGCGCAGATGCTAAACAGAATGTAGAATGCCGCGTCTCACAGGAGAGCGTCATGACCGGACAACCTGAAGTCAATACCGCCCTAATCATCATAGATGGCGATTTGTATGATGTTTGGTCCGCCATGCTCGTTTCCGCCGCTCCCGGGGTGAAGATCAGCAGGGCAGACCCCTCCATTTTTGTCAGCGACAAGCAGGTAATTGAGACACTCAACAAACGTTACGATTGCATCCTGCTGGCTTCGAAATTACCCGCCTTTTCCTCGGTCCGGCTAGCTGAACTTGCCCATCAATTGAATTCTCCTACGAAGCTAATTCTAATCAGCAGGAACAATGCAGATCCAGAGGCAACTGGAAGGTTGTTTCACGCATTTATTCCCGTGGAGAAATTGTCTTCCGATAGGCTCTCTGAGGCCCTAAAAAAGATCGTGTGAAGGTAGATTCCGAAGAGCTGCCTAGGCTCATCGAGACGGTAATCAATACATCATTCTATTTCAGCAACCTGGCCAACAAACTTCTTTACGGCGCCGAAGCTCCATCTAGTGCATCTCCTGAAATTACCTATATTGACTATATCAAATTGATTAAAAGGGGCCTTGAGACGCAACGTAGGGAACAAAGAAGACAACAGGAACTGGAGCGGCCTCGCACGCCGAGCAGGGCGGCTCCCGCTATTACAGACAAGCATCGTGCGCCTCATACATTGCTACTTGTTCAGTCGTTAGGCGCGCTTGTTGCGGGTTTAAGCCTCGCCTTCATGGGTCTTTATGCGATGCAGGGCGATACGACAGTGGATCTTTTCGGCCAGAAGATAACCTCCAAGAGCGCTGGCGTTATAGCTATTTTTATTGGCGCAGTGTTGATTGTTCTCATGAGCCGCAGGATATTGAAAACGTTGGATCTGATGCTCAGATGAAACGTGCCGAGACGGTATACTAGATGGGTGATAATCACCCTCTCGGGAGAGCCTAAGTCTACCCAACATATCTACCAATCGGCTTGTCGCGGGCGCTTCCCAACTGTCTATATGACAGGCCAGGGAAAGGCGATCAAACAGAGCTACCATTGGGAAGCGAAGAGCCAGTGGCGAGGCGAGGTACTGGGCGGTGACGTTGCACTTTCGGTGACGTTTTATTTCGGCACAAGGCGCAAGGCTGACCTAGATAACTTCAATAAATTATGGGCGGATGCGCTCACGGGCGTTGTGTACGAGGACGACAGCCAGATAGCGGAGCTCTTGCTCAAGCGTGCCTATGATCCGAAGGCCCCGCGTATCGAAATCACTGTCCTATGAGGCACGAACTCCCGCCAACCAGGCCGGCATCGCTGTTCTGCGCTCGGTGTGGCGGCAGAGGATTTTACTACAAGAACGAGTGGGCGAAGACGTGCGCATGCCGCTATCCGGGGCAGTTTAAGACTGATAAAAACTATCGGCCAGAACTCATGAAAACGCCCTACAAACCGCTCTAGAAAAAACCTGTCAAGCAGTTATCCACTTATTCCCCACCCGACGCTGGAAGTTGGTTTTAGTCAAGAGTGACAGGGGTAGGAGGGGGAAGCCCAGCCGAGGAGTAGTAGGGCTTCCAGGCGTTTGTGACCCAGATACGTGGCCTATGCAGGCCAGATTTATCAATGGCTAGGCCGAATATTGAACACCTGCTCTTGATGGGTGCAGTCACTTAAGAAAACGGCAGTCCCTCCAGATGCTACTGCGGTCTCAGAAAGGCAGGTATTCGCGTTGCTAGCCGAAACAATGTTCACTCGATTTAACTTGTCGTCGATCGCACCCGACACGCCGGCCTTAATCTTCGCTTCCAAAGCAGCATGAGCGGCATTTTCATCCTCGCGGAGCTTGCTGATAGCCGCGTTTGCCTGCGCAATTTGGGAATTCGCAGTGTCTAGAGCGGCGGACAACTTTGCGATGCTCTTCTCCAGACACGGTATCCGATTTTTAGGTTTTTCGGAAGCGCAGCTGGCGGCATTCGCAGGTTGAATTGCTGCGGCCCCGCTCACAACCAAAACACTAGCGGCGACCACCAATCCCATAAGCACTTTGCGCATGTTTCATTCCCCAAGCATAACCAGGCCAATCCCACAGCTATACTTACGAAGCTATCCAAGGGGGAACGCATTAGCAACGGCTAAGTGAGAGCGCCGCTCAGCGCCGTCGTGGCTATTCCCGAGAAGAAACCGCCGAACGTCTTCACGATATCCGTAGCTGCTTTCAGCTTAGCTTGGTTTTCGGGAACGTCCTTCGTGGTCAGAAGCACCACCATGGAAGCTAGGAATGCGATTGCCATAACGACCAGGATCATAAGCACCACCCAGGGGACCAGCCAGGAAAGGTCGGCCTTGACCGGAGGATCACCTGCCGTGGCTGCGTAAGCGGCTTGGAATACGGCGCTGGACAGCAACAGCATTAGCTGTTCCCAGATTTTCGGAGCAAATTTGGTAGCAGCCGCAATGAGGCCAATCGTTCCCACAATAGCCATCAAGGCCGTTGACCAGTACGGCTTTACGTTAAACTCATATACCTGTACATCGGGCTTATCGTTTATTAGGACGATGTCGTCGATCGCCACGCGATCTTCTTTCGAAATGTCGTACTTCTTAAGGATTGCGTCCAGGCGCCTTTTCCGCTCGTACAGTCTCTCGACTTGCTTTGCCCCTGAGCGGTAGCCCATATATCCGAAAAGAGCGCCTGCGGCTGCCGTTCCCAAAGTGACAGCAACTAAAAAAACCGAATTTGTCGACATGCCCGCCCCCCATTTCCTCGTTGCCTACTTACACGCTTAGTGTGGAGGTCGGTAGGTGCGCTAGCTTGCCGGTAAGCCAAACAGGGTGGAAATGACCCCGATAAAGAAGCCCATCAGCGTCTTGATCGTGTCCACCGCAAACGAGAACCGCTTTTCGTCTTTGGTCAGAAAAACAGCGATAAGGCAGATAACCATGACGACGGCTAGCACAACGATCATGCCGGCGTAGGCAATGCTGCGAAGGTTGGATTGAAAACGGGTGTTTGGGTCGTTTTGGTCGGCGGCGTTTGCAGCGGTTACGAAGCTCGGGATGTCGCCGAGTGACAGTAAGGGCTTAAGGTACGAATTCAGATTGTCCCACTCTCCTCTGAGACTGCTGTTGCTGACTTGGATACTTCTAAAGATGGCTTCGATTGGCGGAGCCAAGAGTCCCGCGCCGCCTTCAATATCGTCCTGTGAAGCGAGTTAGCCTGAAAAATTCATGAGGGTTGGTGGATGTGGCGCAAGCCGTTGAAATGACTTAGGATTTGGTTGCTTAAGCCGATCCGAACCATTTCCCGGAGACCACACCCACCATGAACGATCTTACGCTGCCGCTGAGCGGTTTGTCATCAGTCGGCGGCAAGTCCGTCGTCGCCCGTTTCGACGGCGGCATGCTGTCGTCCAACAGCGGCGTTCTGGCTTTGGCCGAGGTGGAAAAGCGGTTGCGGGTGGCCGAGCGTCTGGCGCGTTGCATCGACGATCCGCGCTGCCCGGACCAGGTCGTCCACAGCCTGGCGGACATGATCGGCTTTCGCATGAAGATGATTGCCGCCGGCTACGAGGACGGCAACGACGCCAACCGGCTGCGCCGCGATCCGGTCTTCAAGATGGCCCAGGATGCGCTGCCGTCGGGTCGGGATCTGGCGTCGCAATCGACGCTGTGCCGGCTGGAGAACCTGCCCGGCGTGCGGGAGCTGGTTGCGATGGGGCGGGCGATGGTCGATCTCTATTGCGCCTCGTTCCGGCAGGTGCCGAAGCGGATCGTACTCGACATTGACGACACCTTCGACGCTGTGCACGGAGGCCAACAGCTTCGCCTGTTCAATGCCCACCATGACGAATACGGCTTCCAGCCGATCGTAGTGTTCGATGGGGCGGGACGGTTCGTCAGCGCGATCCTGCGACCGGCCAAGCGGCCGAGTGGGGCTGAGATCCGCCCCCACCTGCGCCGTCTGGTGCGGGCGATCCGGATCAACTGGCCGAACATTCGAATCCTGCTCCGCGGCGATAGCCATTATTGCAGCCCGCAGGTCATCGACTGGTGCCGCGCCAACGACGTCGACTTCATCTTTGGCCTCGCGCCCACCACGACCCTGCGCAAGCATGTCGCGGATCTGGAGGCCAGCACGACGGCGCGCTTCGAAGCGTCGGCCAAGACAGGCAAGGTCCGCAGGTTCAAGGAGTTCGTTGACGGCGCCGCTAGTTGGAGCCGCGTCGAGCGCATCATCGCGCGGGTCGAGGTCGGCGCCCAAGGTGCCGATACCCGCTTCGTCGTCACCAACCTTGCCGGTGGGAAGGCCAAGGCGCTCTACGAGGATGTCTACTGCCGGCGCGGCGCGGCCGAGAACCACATCAAGTCGTGGAAGACGCATCTTGCCGCCGACCGCACATCCTGCACCAGAGCGACGGCCAACCAGTTCCGGCTATTCCTGCATGCCGGTGCTTACTGGTTGATGTGGGGCTTGCGGGCCGCGATGCCGAGGCGCTCGAGCTTTGCCGTCGCCCAATTCGACACGCTGCGATTGCGCCTCATCAAAATCGCTGCGCGGGTGGTCGAGATGAAATCGCAAATCCGCCTGCACCTGCCGACATCGTGCCCCGACCAGCGCATCCTGCGCATCGTCCTCGATCGCATCCCCCAACTCGCGACATAACGATGGGGCGCAGACGCCCCGAAACGAACCCGTCGACCGCAACCTGCAAACCCCCGCCTGCCATCACGACGGAGCAATTCCGGCGCCTGACGAGGCGCGTGGAAAAGCACCGCAACGGCGACCACAGCGTCGCTTCAGGCCGTCAAAAGCTTATCGCCGTGCATTAAGGCGGTTAGCCGGCTGCGTCGTGAAAGCGGTCTAACCCAAGAGGACGTTGAAGAGCGTTCTGGTTTCTCTCAGCAGTATCTCAGCGACCTTGAGCGGGGTAAGCGCAACCCAACCGTCATCACAACACTATAACGACTGGCCCAGGCGCTTGGCGCAAGCCATGTCGATCTTGTTCGTCCTCACAGCGAAGACGAAGCAGGGCCGAGCCACTAGCAACCCGCACCGCAGGAACGGACATAGGATAGCATTGAAAGGTCTAGGCTGCGACACTATCCTGAGTAATACCCTCAAAGAAGTACTTCACGATATACCGATCGAACGCCGTGAGCGATGCCAGGGAATTCACCCCTTCCACCCCTATATCTTGAAACTGAGCTATCGCATTTCTTATATCAAGAGAGGGATCTGACAATTTTATAAGGCCTTCCCGGTCTATCTTCCTAGAAATCATGCGGGGCAGCCCATACTCCTCTAATTGGTAAACCGCACCTGGTAAGAAAGCGTGGCTCAGCTTGAATATAAAAGGAGAGACGTCGACAGAGGGGTTGATTATTATCTTATGGAGTTCGTTCACATCTCTGAGTAAAGCTGACATCTTGAACGTAACGTTTCGCTCAAGTTGAAAAAATTGTTCCAAACCGATCCCTGCCTGGTCGAGCCTACCTAAGAGTATCGGTATCCCGCTCCTCCAGTTGTCGGATAAAACCTTGATAAATGACACTAGTTTCGAGAATTGTATGTCCCATCCCGATGGACTCAAATTAATGATCTTATAGAGCATTCGCTCCCACTGGTTCGGATCGTCAGAATTCAGAAAACCGAATCCATTCCAATCCGACGGACTTCTTTTCATGCTCCTCGCCAATTCGAGTATAAAATCCGAGTCACTGTTCTGGATAAGATTGCCCTTGCTAATTCTATCGAATTCTTCGTCGCCTAAAATCTCCGACATTGCGTCCTTATAGGCGATGATGTGCTCTACCTGCCGGTCATCGAGGTGGTCACGGTGCTCAACTTCGTCCAAATCACCTAGGATAGCGTCAGGGAATTGGATTTCTAGCTGAGTGGTTTCCTCCTTAGGGGGTGATTCGAGAAGATATATGTTCCCGACGAAATGCCTAAACATCCTTCCGCCTCTGCCTATTATGTTCCTATATGTAAAGTCGTTGAGGCGCGTATTCCCCAACCGATTTCTCCAGATCACTACGTTCTCGGCGGAGGTGTTGACGCCCTCAATAATCGATGAAGTCGAGATAATGCTGTCGAACCCATGCACCGACTCAAAGATCTTTATCTGGAGCTGACTCAAAGAGCGATGCATTCGTCCATTGTGAATGCCAACGCCTCTACGAACTAGATGGGTTAACTGCCAGTTTGGGCCGTAGTTTTCGGCAAGCCATCTCGAAAAATGATTCAGAACGGGTCGATCAACTACGCTCATACTGGTCATGATCAATGTTGCGACCTTGTCGATCTGAGGATACGACCCGGCATAAACCAACGATTTCGCGTCTCTAGGGCCGATAATTTCGAGCAGCTTTTCTCCCTTAAGTTCCTCGTCATCGCCGATATCTTTGAACCATTCATATTTCCGCAGATAAACTGTGTTAAAATCGAGAAGTTCGATGAATTCCATACCTTGGGTAAATACGTTTTTATCGATTGATTTTACGTTTGGAGCTAGGAAGTACCTTTGTCTAGCTTTTTTGGACAGCTTCAATATAGCCTTCAGCAATGATGGTGACCGTTCCTTGTCATGCTTAGCGCTAGCCTTATAAAATTCGTCAACTACGAGTAGGTCTATGGAGTCAACCTTATCAATATAGCTGAAGGCTCGTTCCTGTGGGAAGATAAAAATGTTAAATGCCTCGATAGCCATATCTGTAGCGGTAACGATGTTATACTGATCGGAGAATTTTTTGAATATGCGCCGCCGTGTCTCGTCCATCAACGCAATTGTTGGAACTATTATAAACACATTTTTCGGGCGCTTTGCGGCGATGAATGCGTCTATTATAAAGCTTTTGCCAAAGCTAGTCGGAGCACTAACTGCGATATCTGCCCCTTCTAAAAGACGGGAAAGGACGTAGGATTGTTCTCTATGAAGGGTGGCCGAAGCGCGACCAATGTCGACCTTGAAGGCCTCTGTTACGAATTTCTCCTGCCAGGAGGCCGTTTCTAGCTGGAGATATGGATAGAGGCCGGCTTCTCGGATGAGATGATTCAGAAAATCTGGGTATGGGGTCTCCTCTTGGCTTAACTCGTCAAGCAGGAGGATTAGTTTATCCCGAGCGTCGGGCAGATTTCCTGACAGAGTCAGTTGATTTATTTCTTGGCATATTTCAAATGTATCCATCAAGACTGCGCCTTGAAGAAAGATACGCCATTGACGAATGATTTAACGATTTTTTCTTTATTTGGAACCGGGAAGAATATTACGTGAAATTTGATCTCTTCGTACATAAACACGGCTGAAGAAGCTGAAATCTGCTTCTTAAAATATGACTCTGCTCTGTTCTTTTGATCTGCAATAAGCGATTCCCGATAAGCGTCGTCAAAGATGGAGGCGGTGGACGTCAACTGACATTCGTATAGAAGCATGATCGGAACGTTTATTTTATTTTTTAACGTGTCGATGGATTCTTTTGGCTGAATCGCCTCTATTATTTTAGTCCGCAGGTCGTTGTCGATATCTAGGTGATATATATCAGAAACGTTTGTGACAATGCTGTTTTCTTTCTTCAATTTATCAGTTCTGAGTGACTCAATGACAGACAAGACTATCTTATCTAGTCTACTGTCAGCAAGAGAGTTATAAAATTTTGCTTCACCGAACCACAGGGAAAACTCATTGTCTTTTATAACTATATGTACGCTGTCCGCACCCTTCGCATTATCTTGTGCGTTCTGTTTATAGAATATCTTTGGAACGACGGGGAGGGCTCCAAAATGATCTTTCATTATACCGTACAGGAACACCTCGGCGATTTCACTGCCTTGGCCGACCTTATCGTTGTCCGTCAGTCTTAGGTTTTTGGCTGATGCGACAAGCGTCGTATGGCTTTTTCCAACCAATGCGTCCCGCTCTCTCTGTGATAATGCGGTCTGAGCGATATTGTCCCATAGATAGCTCTGAAAGCGGCTATAACGCCATTGTCCATCTTCGTAGTCGTTGACGAGGCTCAACATCCGTTTGTTAACGGCGGCCTTGAGCTCCTCGATACTGGACACGTCCGAAAGAGATGTATCCAGCAATGTGTCGAAGGTAATAGCGGTGGTCATGGCGATACCGGGTTTAATCCATTGCGATATTTTATCGGCAAAGAATGTACAACCGGTGTGTCCTGCTTTTCGCAGGCTTTTTATGCGCGGGGGTCTATTTACAGCGTCGGCTATTGGAGTTTTTTCGCAAGTTGTGCCTTGTCCGCGTGGGCATACCTCAGAAGCATTCGAATATCCCGGTGACCGCTAATAGACGCCACTTCCGGCACGGTTAGACCTTTCTCGAAGAACCGCGAGATCGCCTCGTGCCGCAGGTCGTGGAAGTGCAGGTCGTCGATTATTGCCCGTTTTGTCAGTTTGTCCCATGCGAGACGCACCGCAACAGGCGTGAGCGGAAAGATACGTGCATTCTGTGCTTTGCCCTTTTCGTTCATCACGGCAATGGTTGTCTCAAGGATGGCCACGGCCAGCGACGAAAGCGGGATGGTTCTTGAATGGCCGTTCTTTGAGTCCTGTATGGTTGCCATACATCGTTCAATGTCCACGTCACGGAACCGCAGAGCAAGAATCTCTCCCCGTCTCATGGCCGTTTCGAGTGCCAACCGGACGATCGGGATCAACATTCGGTTTCGGGTCTTTCGTCCTGCGATCAAAAGCTTTTCGAATTCGCCTTCCCTCAGCCGCCTATCCCTCTTGTTGTCCTTCACCTTCAAGGCGAGGTCGGTAAGCGGGTTGCGGCGGAGGGGAGATTCCAATCCATCCTTGCAACTTCAAACATGTTGCTGAGTGGAGCGATCTGGCGCTTCAGGGTTTTGCCAGTGATCGTTTTCAGCCGTTCGTCTCGATAGGTCGCAAAATCGGCTGTTGTCAGTTCCGAGAGGCGCTTATTGCAAATCTTGTGCCGCAGGAATGCTTCAAGCACGATCCTCTCGATTGCAGCCCCCTTCTTGGCAGGTACGATCTCATCTAGATAGCGTTGGACAAGTTGGGCAAGGGTGATCCTCTCCAGTTCCTTCCTGTTGGGTCCAAGCTCTGCCCTGTCTGCCAGTCTCTCTTGATGCCTCGCCCATTCCTTAGCGTCGGCCAGGAGTCCGAACGTCTTGGTCAAAGGGGCAACGCCCTTCCTGCGAATCTGGACTTGGTATTTGTCTCGGTGCTTCCGAATTGTGGCCATGACGACCCCTTTGCTGTGACCAATTTGTGACCAGCAGCCAATTCAAGGGTCTTTCGAAGGACTTTGTTCTTGATAGCTAAGTTATTGAAAAAGCTACCAGAAACCGGATGGTGGGCGTGACAGGGATTGAACCTGTGACCCCTGCAATGTCAATGCAGTGCTCTCCCGCTGAGCTACACGCCCATCCGAAGCCGCGCATACACCATTTTTGGTCCGGCGCGTCAATAGCGAGAAAAAGGAAAGAAGGCGTCGTCTCGCCGCACCGGCAAACAGGTGCCGATGCCTCAGCGGAAGGGGCGGCTCAGGCCGCGTGCAGCATCTTCTCGACCTCGTTGACGAGATCGCGCAGGTGGAAGGGCTTCGACAGCACCTTGGCGTCTTTCGGCGCCTTGGAATCCGGGTTCAGCGCAACGGCGGCAAAACCGGTGATGAACATGACCTTGAGGTCGGGATCGATCTCGGTGGCGCGGCGCGCCAGTTCGATGCCGTCCATCTCCGGCATGACGATGTCGGTCAACAGCAGCGAGAACGGCTCCTCGCGCAGCCGCTCATAGGCGCTGGCGCCGTTGTCGAAATCGCTGACTTGATAGCCGGCGCGTTCCAGCGCCTTGACGAGGAAACGACGCATATCGTCGTCGTCTTCCGCCAGAAGAATGCGTGCCATGATATCCCGTCCGAATCACCCGCTCGAGACTGCCGTCGGGCAGGCCCGTTAACCATCCTGTATATGAGGAGGTGACGGTAAACATCAAGTGAACGCGGCGAAGCATTATCCGCATTCGGCAAGGCGATGCGAATGGCGAAATGCTGGACATGCGGCCAGCAAGGTGGCACTTTCATACCATGATGCATCGGTGTTTTCGGGTTCGTGCAAATTGAAGACGGCAGCCGAGGATTTTGCGGTCGTTCAACCCTTCGAAATCCGATCGGGCGCCGAGCAGCGCGTCCCCTTCCTGTTCAACTCGCCGCATAGCGGCCGCTACTATCCGGAACGCTTCCTCGCCATGGCGAGGCTCGACCGCAACGCCATCCGCCGCTCGGAGGATTGCTATGTCGATGAGCTGTTCGGCGGCGCCGTGGCGCTCGGCGCGCCGATGCTGGCGGCGAATTTTCCGCGCGCCTATCTCGACGTCAACCGCGAGCCCTGGGAACTCGATCCGCGCATGTTCGCCGAGCCGGTGCCGTCCTTCTGCAACATCCGCTCGGCGCGGGTGGCGGGCGGACTTGGCACCGTGCCCAAGCTGGTGGGCGAGGGGCTCGACATCTATTCCGGCCGCCTGCCGCTCTCCGAAGCCGTTGCCCGCATCGAGGCCGTCTACAAGCCCTATCACGAAACGCTGAAGCGGCTTTTGACCAGAACCCATGCCCGTTTCGGCTTTGCCGTGCTGATCGACTGCCATTCGATGCCGGCAAGCATTCGTGTCGGCGACAGCGGCCTGCGGCCGGACTTCATCATCGGCGACCGTTTCGGCATTTCCGCCACGGCGGCCCTGACCGAGACGGCGATCGGCCTGCTGACCGCGATGGGCTATACTGTCGCCCACAACAAGCCTTATGCCGGCGGCTTCATCACCGAACATTACGGCCGCCCGGCGCGCCATCTGCATGCGCTGCAGATCGAGGTCAATCGCGGGCTCTACATGAACGAACGGACATTCGAGAAGGTCGCCGGCTTCGACGCGCTGGCCGACGATCTGACGCGATTTTCAGCGGATCTGATGGCAATGCCCGACCATCATTTCATCGACCTGCCGTTGGCGGCGGAGTGAAATCGGGTCTTGTTTTCATGGATGTCGTCGCCCCAGAACCGCTAAGCACTTTTGGGCGACATGCATTGGAAATCGCGGCGTAAAAAAAGACCGCATCGTTTGCACGATACGGTCGAAGTCTAGGGAGGAAACGCCCAAGGAGGGCATGGACAGGAAAACCTGTCCGAGATTGAGGGTATTGTGCGGTGCACAAATGTCAAGCGACCTTCAGGCTTTTTTAATTCAGAGTGATGTGGAAATTGCGTTTCGATGACATTCATGTGACATTTGGGCAACAGCTGTCGCGACGAATAAATCGATAAACAGGCTTGTTTTGGCGGGAAAGTGTCGGCAGAGCCCAGTTGGGCACTCGGCAATGCGGGAGAATCAGTTGGATATCAGCATCGATTTCATGCGCCGTATCGCGCACGCGGCAGCGGCCGAGACCTTGCCGCGCTTTCGCGCCCAGGGTGCCGTGGCCAACAAGGAAAAGGGCAGTTTCGACCCGGTCACCGAAGCCGACCGCGAGGCGGAACGCGCCATCCGGGCGCTGATATCGGCGCAGTATCCCGACCATGGCATTCTCGGCGAGGAGCACGGCAGCGAGAACATCTCCAGCCGGCATGTCTGGGTGATCGATCCGATCGACGGCACGCGCGCCTTCATCTCCGGCCTGCCGGTGTGGGGGACGCTGGTCGGGCTGACGGTCGACGGCGACGCGGTCGCCGGCATGATGGCGCAGCCCTTCACCGGCGAACTGTTCTACGCCAACGCCTCGGGCTCGCACTATGAGGGGCCGGGCGGCCCGCGCAGGCTTTCGACCCGCAAGACGACCAGCCTGGCGGATGCCACGCTGTTCACCACGACGCCGGCGCTGTACAAGGGCGAAGCACGCACCCGCTATGACGCGTTCGAGAAGCAGGTTCAACTCGCCCGCTACGGTGCCGATTGCTATGCCTTCGCCATGATCGCATCGGGAAGCGTCGACATCGTCGCCGATCCGGGCCTGAAGCCCTACGATATCGTGGCGCTGATCCCGATCATCGAGAAGGCCGGCGGCGTCGTCACCACCTTCGATGGCGGACCGGCGGAAAAGGGCGGCGATGTGCTGGCGGCGGCAACACCGGAGTTGCATGCGGCCGCCATGGCGGCTTTGCGCGGCTGATATCGCTGCGCTTGCTTGAACCGCACTAACGCAGCTTGATCGAGCGCTGGAACTCCGCCGGCGTGCGTCCGTAGACCTGCCTGAACGACGCACTGAAATGGCTGTGGCTGGAGAAGCCGAGATCCATGCCGAGCGTGGTCAAATTGTCGTAGCGGCCGAGCAGGTCGAGCGCGCGCGCCAGCCGCAGGCGCAGATGGTAGCGATAGAGCGGCATGGCCTCGACCTGCTGGAACATCTGCGTCAGATAAACCGGTGAAACGCCGACCTCGGCGGCAATCTCGGCCAGCGTCCAGCGCCGCGACAGGTCCGACGCCAGGACGAGCTTGGCGCGGTCGACCAGCTTCTGCCGTCCGGGGCTGGCCCCGGCGACATGCGAGGTACGCTCGCCGAGCGAGCGCCGCACCAGTGTCAGCGCCAGGGTCTCGGCCTCCAGCGTTTCCGCAACGTTGCGGCGCAGGCTGTGGCGCAGCAGCGCCACCAGTGCCTGCGCGCGCGGATCGATGCGCCGGCGCTGGCGACGAAACGCCAGGACGCCGCCAAAGCGCAGCTGCTCCTTCGGCGCCAGTTCCCGCAATTGGCCTTCCTCGATGACGAGGTCGAGGCAGGCATCGCCGCCCTCGACGGGATGGCTGACCTGGTAAGGCTCGGCCTCATTGAAGAACAGCAGCTGATTGGCTTCAGCGACCGCGTCATTGCGGCCGACATGGCGCACGAAGACGCCGCGATAGGGAAACACCAGATGCGTCGCCGCCGTGCACTCTTCATCGCTCCTATGCCGGCATTCGCCGCTGCAGAGGACATCCCGCACTCTGACCGTGCCGGTGTCCAGAAGCGGATGAACCGTGAATTGCGACATAGCCGTTGTGCTCTTCCCTCGTACCGGAAAACGATTCCGGAATGACGACGGTCAGTTTACGCAAGCGGCCTGCCCAATCCTGTCAGGAGACTTCTCGGCAAGCGCCTCTCAATCCCACAGAAGCAGTTCGCCGTTTCATGGAATCGGCGAACTGCTCCTGCTTTTTGTTTTGACGCAATTCCCGTGGGAAAACCGCTTCCCACTTTTCCCGGAATTGCTTTAGCGCCGCCTGAACTCCGAATAGGCCTGGCCGCGCGACAGACCGATGTCCTTGAGCTGTTCGTCGGTCATTTCCAGCAAGGCAAGCCGGCTTCGGCGTTTCTCCATCTGGCGGGCGATCCATTTCGCTGCCGCGATGCATTGGGTGTGCAAGGCCTGCGGGATGGTTTCGGTGCGGACCGGCGGCGCCGGGACCTGGCCAGCCGGGCGTTGTGCCGCTGCGTGATCGGTGCGCATGGCTCAATCCTCGCTCGCGCCGGCCGCCGAGGCGCCGGCCTCGTTCAGCGCCTTCGCGCATTCCTCGCAGCAGACCTCGACGGTCTTGCCGCCGACCTTGACGCGGATCGGGTTGGCGTCGAGCTGGCAATCGCAGGCGGCGCAGGTTTTCTCGGTCATGATTTCATCTCCATGGCGTTCAATTCGACGCATTAAGATGAGCATTCCGGGGCAGCGCGGGCTGTCAGAATCTTTAGCGCTTTGCGTGCCGCGGGGCGCGGCCGATCGATCATCCTGACAACGGTGTGTCAGCTATGCCGGCCTGTGAAGGAACCGCGGCGCCGGTCAGGCCGTCGGATCGTCGGAGCCGGGGATGAAGGCGTCGAAGGCGGCGAGGAATTGTTCGCGGTAGAGGTCGACTTCCTGCAGGATTTCATGCTTGGAGCCGTCGATCATCAGCAGGGAACCGAGCCTCAGACTTCTGGCGTAGGCTTCCACCGCCCTGGTCGAGACGACCTGGTCGGCGCCGGCCGCGACGACCAGCAGCGGCACCTGGATCCTTGCCATGAAGTCTGGATCGCTGACCGCTTCCGACGCCTTCGCCGCTGCCTGCAGCCAGCGGATCGTCGGGCCGCCAAGCGCCATTCGCGGGTGCTCCTCATAGATGCGCGTATTGCGGCGATAGCGCTGCGGATCCGACGTCACCTTGTTAGCCTCGAAAGGCAGCGTGTGTCTGGGACGTGGACCCCAGGCGGCATAGAGCCGGCCAAGGCCCAGAGCGCAGAAAATCGAACAGATGCGGCGGACCGTCGTGATCGAGACCGGCAGGTCGGGGAGTGTCAGGAACGGCGCGATCAGCACCATGCGGCGCACGCGGTTCACCATCGACGGCGCAGCAAGCAGCGCGATCACTGCGCCTGCGGAATGGGCGAGGATGTAATACGGCCCGCGGCAATCGGGCAGCACGATCTCCTCGAAAAACTGCTCCAGATCGGCCGTATAGTCGCGGAAGGAGCGGACATAGCCGCGCTGGCGATCGCGGATCAGCCGGTCGGAATCGCCCTGGCCACGCCAGTCGAGCGTGGCGACGCCAAAACCCCGGGCGGCAAGGTCGCGGATGGTTTCGAAATATTTCTCGATGCACTCGTTGCGGCCGGACAGCAGCACCACCGTGCCCCGCATCGGACGCGTCACCGCCGCGAACAGGCCGTAGCGGATCTTCTTGCGATCGCGCGTGACGAAGAAGCCGCCGGTGGCGTTTTCCGGTCGCGGATTGCCCTCGGTATCGTGGAAAAGCGGCGTGTCGTCGAAAAGGTCCGTCATGCGGCGCTTTGTGCTCGGCGTCTTCAGGTGCCAGCCTGTCGCGGCTGGCCTCGTCAAGGTGATAGACGCCAACGCATCAAAAGCAAAGCAAATCCGGGTTGTGCCAGGACTGCGACGGGGAAGGCCGGAAGCCGCTCGAAGGCGTGCTTCCGGCCTCTGTCGATCCGGGAGGAAGGGACGTTAACACCCGGTTCGGCCTCGTTGCGGCGCCTCTGTAAATTCCGGCGCCGCCAATCCTTGATCTTGACGTCACTTTAGCGGCGGCTGCCTGAACGGGCGCCGAAGCGACGGTTCATCTGCCGTTCATCAAGGGCAGGGCGCTTCGCTTTTTGCCATACGGCGAAATCTTGAAATGCCTTCCGGCGCTCCCCAGATGTGGGTTGCGGTCGCCAATGTTGGGGCCGCTGGTCCTGCCGAAACGCCGCTTACGGGTTTCGCACCGGCCATACGCAAACCATGTTGCTCAACAGGAGAACACCTCATGCGTCACGTTGATTTTTCCCCGCTCTATCGCTCGACCGTCGGCTTCGACCGTCTCTTCACAATGCTGGATTCGCTGGCGCAGCCCGATGGCGCGCAGACCTATCCGCCCTACAATATCGAGCGCACCGGTGAGGATTCCTACCGGATTTCGATGGCGGTCGCCGGCTTCTCGGACGAGGAAATCTCGATCGAAGCCCACCGCAATGTGCTGACCGTGAAGGGTGAGCGCAAGGACGAGGGCACCGGCGAAGGCTCCGAGCTGCTCTATCGCGGCATTGCCTCCAGGGCCTTCGAGCGCCGCTTCCAGCTTGCCGATCACGTTGAAGTCGTCGGTGCCGCGCTGAAGAATGGCCTGCTCTTCGTCGACCTCAAGCGCAACATTCCCGAGGAGTTGAAGCCGCGCAAGATCGCGATCACCTCGGCTCCGGCCAAGGCCAAGCAGATTGAGGCCAAGACCGCTGCGTAATGTAGCCCAGGAATAGAAGCGTCTCCTCCCGAGACGAAAGCGGCGCCGAAAGGCGCCGCTTTTTTGTTGTCCGGAAAGCTGACTATCCGGCGATCAATTGGCCAAAGCGATCAACTTCCTCGGCTGACGTCGCGAAGCTGGTGACGAAGCGGTAGAGCAGTTCGTTCTCGCCGATATGGCCGTCAAAGCCGTGCGGCTTGTGCCAGTCGTAGAAGGCAGCGCCCGCCGCCTGCAGCCTGTCGGCCTCGGTCTTCTTGATCACCGCGAACACTTCGTTGGCTTGCGGCAGCCAGGCCAGTGTCGCGTGGGCCGAATCCTCGATTGCTGCCGCCAGGCGCGCGGCCATGGCGTTGGCGTGGCGCGCGGTGTCGAGCCATTGGCCGTCCTTGAAATAGGCTTCGAACTGCGCCGCGACGAAGCGCGACTTGGAAAACAGCTGAGCGGCACGCTTGCGCAGGAAGGCCAATTCCTTGGCGCGGTCGAGGTCGAACAGCACGATCGCCTCGGCGCACCAGCAGCCATTCTTGGTGCCGCCGAAGGAGAGGATGTCGACGCCACGTTTCCAGGTCATTTCGGCCGGTGTCGTTTCGAGCGCCGCCAGCGCATTGGCAAAGCGGGCGCCATCCATGTGCAGCGGCACGGAATGCTGTTTGGCGATGGCCGAAATCGTCTCGATCTCGTTCAGGCCGTAGATGGTGCCAACCTCGGTCGACTGGGTGATCGAGACCGCCATCGGCCGTCCCCAGTGGACGATTTCGGGCGCGAAGCGGCCAATGGCCCGCTCCAGATTGTGCGGGTCGATCTTGCCGAGCGCGCCGTCGACGGCATGCAGGCGCGAGCCGCCGGAAAAATATTCCGGCGCGCCGCACTCGTCTTCGATGACATGCGATTCTCGGTGGGCAAAGGAGATGCCGCCGGGCTTGTTGAAGGTGGTCAGTGACAGCGAGTTGGCGGCGGTGCCGGTCGCCACGAAGAACACCGCGACCTCGCGCTCGAAAATCTCGCTGAAGCGCTGGTAGACCGCCTGGTCGAGCGCGCTGTCGCCATAGGCGGTGGCAAAGCCGCCGGCCGCGGCCGACAGGCCGGCAACGATATTGGGATGGGCGCCTGCCCAATTGTCGGAAGCGAAGAACATGCATCTGCCTGTGTTGGGGGAAATCGGTGGGGAGTTGACCGGTTTCACGTCCCAACCGCAAGGGGCCAGATGCCGGAAAACCGTTGAAGCCAATCAACTCAGCGCTAACGGGTTGGCGACTGAAGCTTACGTTTTCCCTCAACTTCACGTAATTTTCTGTCGCGGAAAGCCCAAGTTTTTTGTGAATCGGTCTTGTGTGCGTCGGGGAATTCTGCCATAAAAATTTAGGACAGTAGTGCTGTCTTATTTTGTCGCACAAAACAGGCTGGATTGGCGTAACATATTGGCCTCTCCGGCTGTTGCTGCGAGCGACAGGTGGACGGCCAGACTCTGGCCTGTACGATACCAGACGCGAACCATGCGGAAAGCCGCCTGGTTCGGCAAGGATTTCGAAAAGACGTGCCGCAAGGATCAGGGTGAGCCAAGCGCTTGCCGAGGCAAATTAGCGACCTAAGAATGGCCAGCGCCTGAAGGGCTGGAATGGAGGACAGGACAATGACGGACATGACGCTCTCTGCGACGAACGGCCAGGCCGCGCAGACGAAAGCGGCTGCCGTCAAAAATACGTCCCGAACCGCCATTGGCCGAACCGACATCGGCCGAACCGATATTGGCCGAACCGGTTTTGCCCCTCGGGGTCTCTACGATCCGCGTAACGAACATGACGCCTGCGGCGTCGGCTTCATCGTCAACATGAAGGGCGTGAAGTCGCATCAGATCGTCAAGGACGGCCTTGCCGTGCTTGAAAACCTGACGCATCGCGGCGCCGTCGGCGCCGACCCGCTGGTCGGCGACGGCGCCGGCGTGCTGGTGCAGCTTCCCGACCAGTTCTTCCGTGAGGAGATGGCAGCGCAAGGCATCGAACTGCCGGCGGCGGGCCAATACGGCGTCGGACACTGGTTCATGCCGCAGGACGCGGCGCTGCGCGCCCATATCGAGGACATCATCGCCGAATCGGCGCAGTCCGAAGGGCTGCCGCTGCTCGGATTCCGCGACGTGCCCGTCGACAATTCGCCGCTGTCGAAGGCGCCCGACATCGTCGCGTCCGAGCCGTTCCATCGCCAGGTGTTCATCGGCCGCACGGCGGACATTCCCGATGACGAGGAATACGAGGCCCGGCTCTATCTGCTGCGCAAGGTCATCTCGGGCCGTATCTATGCCGAGAACGACAACAAGGATATCGGCGCCTATTGCGTGTCGCTGTCGGCGCGCACCATCGTCTACAAGGGCATGTTCCTGGCCTATCAGGTCGGTGCCTACTACAAGGACCTCAAGGACCCGCGCTTCGAGACCGCGCTGATCCTGGTGCATCAGCGCTTTTCGACCAACACCTTCCCGTCGTGGAAGCTGGCGCATCCCTACCGCATGGTCGCGCACAATGGCGAGATCAACACGGTGCGCGGCAACAACAACTGGATGGCGGCGCGCCAGGCCTCGGTCGATTCCGAACTGTTCGGCAACAACATCTCGAAGCTGTGGCCGATCTCCTATGACGGCCAGTCGGACACGGCCTGCTTCGACAATGCGCTCGAGTTCCTGTTCCAGGGCGGCTACAGCCTCAGCCATGCCATGATGATGCTGATCCCGGAAGCCTGGGCCGGCAACAAGCTCATGGATGCCGATCGCAAGGCCTTCTACGAATACCATGCCGCGCTGATGGAGCCATGGGACGGACCGGCTGCGGTCGCCTTCACCGATGGCCGCCAGATCGGCGCCACGCTCGACCGCAACGGATTGCGCCCGGCACGCTACATCGTCACCGACGACGACCGCGTCATCATGGCTTCGGAAGCCGGCGTGCTGCCGGTGCCGGAAGAGAGGATCGTCAAGAAGTGGCGGCTGCAGCCTGGCCGCATGCTGCTGATCGACCTTGCCAAGGGCCGCATCGTGCCGGACGAGGAGATCAAGTCGGAGATCGCCACCAAGCATCCCTACAAGACCTGGCTCGCCAACACGCAGCTCATTCTGGAAGATCTGAAGCCGGTCGAACCGCGCGCGCTGCGCAAGGATGTCAGCCTGCTCGATCGCCAGCAGGCGTTTGGCTATACCCAGGAAGACACCAAGCTGTTGATGTCGCCGATGGCGACCACCGGCCAGGAAGCCGTGGGATCGATGGGCACCGACACGCCGATTTCGGCGATGTCGGACAAGTCGAAGCTGCTTTACACCTACTTCAAGCAGAACTTCGCCCAGGTCACCAATCCGCCGATCGACCCGATCCGCGAGGAACTGGTGATGAGCCTGGTGTCGTTCATCGGGCCGCGGCCGAACATCTTCGACCTGGTCGGCAATTCGCGCCGCAAGCGGCTCGAAGTGCGCCAGCCGATCCTGACCAATGGCGATCTGGAGAAGATCCGCTCCATCGGCCACACCGAGGACCGTTTCGACACCAAGACCATCGACATCACCTATGGCTCGAATGAGGGCGCTGCCGGCATGCAGGGCGCCATCGACCGGCTCTGCGAGCGGGCGGAGGCGGCGGTCGCCGGCGGCTACAACATCATCATCCTGTCCGACCGCCAGCTCGGCCCGGACCGCATCGCCATTCCGGCGCTGCTCGCGACGGCGGCGGTCCATCACCATCTGATCCGCAAGGGGCTGCGCACCTCGGTCGGCCTCGTCGTCGAATCCGGCGAACCGCGCGAAGTGCATCATTTCTGCTGCCTCGCCGGCTATGGCGCCGAGGCGATCAACCCCTATCTCGCCTTCGATACGCTCACCGACATGCACAAGCGCGGCGAGTTGCCGGAAGAGGTCGATGCCTATGAGGTGGTGTCGCGCTACATCAAGTCGATCGGCAAGGGCATCCTCAAGGTGATGTCCAAGATGGGCATCTCGACCTACCAGTCCTATTGCGGCGCGCAGATTTTCGACGCGATCGGGCTGAAGAGCGATTTCGTGCAGCAGTATTTCACCGGCACCGCGACGCTGATCGAAGGCGTCGGGCTGGATGAAGTCGCGGGCGAGACCGTCAGCCGCCACACGGACGGTTTCGGCAATGATCCGGTGCTGCGCAACAATCTGGAGGTCGGCGGGGAATATCTGTTCCGCATGCGCGGCGAGGCGCATATGTGGTCGCCCGACGCGGTCGCCACCTTGCAGCACGCCGTGCGCCAGGGCTCGTGGGAGACATTCAAGGAATATTCCGCGCAGATCGACAGCGAGACGGCCCGCGCTCAGGCCATCCGTGGTCTGTTCAAGATCAGGCTGGCGGAGGAGACCGGGCGCAAGAAGGTCGCGCTCGATGACGTCATGTCGGCAGCCGACATCGTCAAGCGCTTCTCGACCGGCGCGATGTCGTTCGGCTCGATCTCCAGGGAAGCGCACACCACGCTGGCGCGCGCCATGAACCAGATCGGCGGCAAGTCGAACACCGGCGAGGGCGGCGAAGAAGCCGACCGCTATCTGCCGCTGCCTGGCGGCAGCAAGAACCCAGAGCGCTCGGCGATCAAGCAGGTCGCCTCGGGCCGCTTCGGTGTGACGGCGGAGTATCTCGTCAATTCCGATGTCATGCAGATCAAGGTCGCGCAGGGCGCCAAGCCCGGCGAAGGCGGTCAGCTGCCTGGCCACAAGGTCGACGCCACCATCGCCAAGGTCAGGCATTCGACACCCGGCGTCGGCCTGATCTCGCCGCCGCCGCATCACGACATCTACTCGATCGAGGATCTGGCGCAGCTGATCTACGATCTGAAGAACGTCAATCCGGCGGCCGACGTCTCGGTCAAGCTGGTGTCGGAAGTCGGTGTCGGCACGGTCGCGGCCGGCGTCGCCAAGGCGCGCGCCGACCACATCACCATCTCGGGCTACGATGGCGGCACGGGTGCCTCGCCGCTGACATCGCTCAAGCATGCCGGCAGTCCGTGGGAAATGGGCCTGGCCGAGACGCATCAGACGTTGGTGCTGAACGGCTTGCGTTCACGCGTGGCACTGCAGGTCGATGGCGGCTTGCGCACCGGGCGTGACGTCATCATCGGCGCGCTGCTTGGCGCCGATGAGTTCGGCTTCTCCACCGCGCCGCTGATCGCGGCGGGCTGCATCATGATGCGCAAGTGCCACCTCAACACCTGTCCGGTTGGTGTCGCCACCCAGGACCCGGTGCTGCGCAAGCGCTTTAAGGGCACGCCTGAGCATGTCATCAACTTCTTCTTCTATGTGGCGGAAGAGGTGAGGGCACTGCTGGCGGAGATGGGCTACACCCATATCGACCAGATCATCGGCGATACCGACCTTCTGGAAAAGCGCGAGATGATCCAGCACTGGAAGGCGCGCGGGCTCGACTTCTCGAAGATGTTCTACAAGCCCGATGCGCCGCATGAAGCTGTGCACTGGACCGAGCGGCAGAAGCACCCGATCGATGATGTGCTCGACCGCAAGCTGATCGAACTGGCCAAGCCCGCACTGGAGGCCAAGCAGCCGGTCAAGATCGAAGTCGACATCCGCAACGTCGACCGTTCGACGGGCGCCATGCTGTCGGGTGAAGTGGCCAAGCGCTTCAAGCACAAGGGCCTGCGCGAGGACACCATCCAGGTGAAGCTCACCGGCACCGCCGGTCAGTCCTTCGGCGCCTTCCTGGCGCGCGGCGTCTCGTTCGAGCTCGTCGGCGCCGGCAACGACTATGTCGGCAAGGGTCTTTCGGGTGGCCGCATCGTCATTCGGCCGCCGGAAGAGGCCAGGATCGTCGCGGCCGACTCCATCATCGTCGGCAATACGGTGCTTTACGGCGCGACCGAGGGCGAAGCCTATTTCGCCGGTGTCGCCGGCGAGCGCTTCGCGGTGCGCAATTCGGGCGTCGCGGCCGTCGTCGAAGGTGTCGGCGACCATGGCTGCGAATACATGACCGGCGGTGTCGTCGTCGTCATCGGCAAGACCGGCCGCAACTTCGCCGCCGGCATGTCGGGCGGCGTCGCCTATGTGCTGGACGAGGCGGGCGATTTCGCCGAGCGCTGCAACATGGCCATGGTCGAGCTGGAGCCGGTTCCGGAAGAAGACGATCTGATGGAAAGGTTGCTGCACCATGGCGGCGACCTCGACCACAAGGGCCGTGTCGACGTGTCGGGCGACATGACCAGCCATGACGAGGAGCGGCTCTACCAGCTGATCTCGAACCACGTGCACTATACGGGTTCGGTGCGCGGCCGCGAGATCCTCGACGACTGGACGATTTTCCGGCCGAAATTCCGCAAGATCATGCCGGTCGAATACCGCCGTGCGCTGATCGAGATGGAACGCATGCGCATGGGCGTCGCGGCCGAATAGACTTGTGAGAATTGCCGGGGAGCCCGGGCTTCCCGGCCCCCTTCATCGACAGTTTGACCTCGGGCGCAAGCTTGCCATGGCTGCCTCAAGAGGTTAACGGGTGCGGCGAAAACCGCACCATCTGGACAGCAGGAACTGGACTATGGGCAAGGTAACAGGCTTTCTCGAAATCGACCGGCAGGTGCACAAGTACCAGCCGGCCTCCGACCGCATCCGGCATTTCCGCGAGTTCACGCTGCCGATGTCGGACAAGGAGGTCGAGAAACAGGCCGCGCGCTGCATGGATTGCGGCATTCCGTTCTGTCACGGGCCGACAGGCTGCCCGATCCACAACCAGATCCCCGACTGGAACGACCTCGTCTATAACAGGGACTGGGACAACGCGATCCGCAACCTGCATTCGACCAACAATTTCCCGGAGTTCACCGGCCGCATCTGCCCCGCACCTTGCGAGGAAGCCTGCACGCTGAACCTCGAGGACATTCCGGTCGCCATCAAGACGGTCGAACAGGCGATCGCCGACAAGGCCTATGAGACCGGCCATATCAGGCCCTATCCGCCGGAGAAGAAGACCGGCAAGCGGGTCGCCATCATCGGCTCCGGCCCGGCCGGCATGGCCGCTGCCCAGCAGCTCGGCCGCGCCGGCCATGACGTCCATATCTACGAGCGCGAGAGCCGCCCGGGCGGGCTGATGCGCTACGGCATTCCCGACTTCAAGATCGAGAAGCACTATATCGACCGGCGCATCGAACAGATGCAGGGCGAGGGCGTGACCTTCCATTGCGGCGTCAATGTCGGCGTCGACAAGCCCGTCGCCGAACTGCTCGCCGAACATGATGCCGTGCTCTATTGCGGCGGCTCGGAAACGCCGCGCGCGGCCAACATTCCGGGAGACGATCTCGGCGGCGTGCATGACGCCATGCCCTATCTGGTGCAGCAGAACCGCCGCGTCGGCGGCGAGCCGATCCAGTCGGTGGCGTGGCCGTCGCACCCGATCATCGCCGGCGGGCAGCATGTCGTCGTCGTCGGCGGCGGCGATACCGCCTCCGACTGCGTCGGCACCGCTTTCCGCCAGGGCGCGGTACGCGTCACCCAGCTCGACATCCGCCCGCAGCCGCCGGAAAAGGAAGACAAGCTCGCCGTCTGGCCCTACTGGGCGACCAAGATGCGCACCTCGTCCTCGCAGGCCGAGGGCGCCGAGCGCGAGTTCCAGGTGGCAACGCTCGAATTCATCGGCGAAGACGGCCAGCTGACCGGCGTCAAATGCTGCGAGGTCGACGAGAAGCGCAAGCCGATCGCCGGCACCGAATTCGTCATCCGCGCCGATCTCGCCTTCATCGCCATCGGCTTTGCCGGGCCGGCCGCAGCCGGCGTGGCGAAGGAACTTGAGGGTGAGATGAAAATCACCACCGACAGCCGCCGCTCCCGGAATGTCGAGGCCAATGACCGCGACTACAAGACCAGTGTCGACCGGCTCTACGCGGCGGGCGATGTGCGCCGTGGGCAGTCGCTGGTTGTCTGGGCGATCCGCGAAGGCCGCCAGGCGGCGCGGTCGATCGACGAGGCGTTGATGGGGACGAGCGTCCTGCCGCGCTGAGTTGCGAGAGGGTCTCAAGAGTTCTGCGTGATTAAGGGGTGATCGCCGTCGTCGTGTCGGCGGCGCGGCTGTCGCCGGCGGCTCGGTCTTCGGTGGCCAGGAGAAATCGTCGGCGCGTCCGGGTGAAGCCTCCGGCGCCTTGCCTTCGATCACCAGTTTTTCCCCAGGGAGAGCCGGATTGGCTTTTACCGGCGGGGCGGCGCCGAGCAGTTCGGTGCCGCCGTCGAGTGCCGGATCGCTGAGCAGCATCGGTACGGTACGGTCGATGACAATGGGCGCGGCCGCCGGCGCCGGTGCCTCGACCGGCGCGCCCGCCGGTGCTGTGGCCGGGGCCACGCTGCCGGGCGCGGCGAGACCCAGGATCTTCATCAGCGGCTTTTCGGTATAGAAGGCGAGTTTGCGCTTGCCGGCCTTGGAGACGTTGATGCCGTCATCGGCGCGCAGCCGCACCGGCTGGCCGTTCATGTCGGGGCCGGTGGTGATGAAGGCGCCGTTCTCGTCGACGAAGCCATCCCAGACATCGACGAATTCGCCGCCATGGCTTTCGGCGGCCTTGTGGTAGATGTCGTTGAAGGCCAGCATGTCGGACGTCATCTTCGGCACCCGGAATGCCGGCATGCCGACCCACAGGAAAGGCACCTTGGCGGTGGCGATGGCCTTGCCGAGTCCGTCGGTGCGGCGCTCATATTCCTTGGTCCAATTCTCCGACCGGGGCTGCTCGCGCACATCCCCCACTTTCATCTGCTGGCGATCGTTGGAGCCCAGCATGACGACCACCGCGGCCGGTTTCTCGGTCTCGATCAGCGTTTTGATCTGTTCTGGCCAGTTGTAGAAATCATCGCGCACAAAGCCGGATGAACCATTGGAGCGGACGACGATCCTGACGGCCGGGTTGTCGGCAAAGGCGGTGTCCAGGCCTTCGGCGAGACCGGATGCCATGAAGTCGCCGACCACCAGGACAGTACGGGCGTCCGGCGCCTTCTCAACTATCGGCACTTGTGGTTCGACCGGCGCACGTGGCACCCGGGGTTTGCGAGGCTTCGGCTTTGCCTTCTGAATGTCGAGCGGCGGCTCGACGCGTTCGCTGCGGCGCGGGAATAGAAGATCGCGTAACGACCAGCCACGATTTTGCTGCGGCTGCTCCTGCGCCATGGCCGGCACATGGAATGTGCCCGCTACGGCAATAGCGAGCACGGCGATGGCCAGGACAAGCACCGGCATGCGACGAACGAACGTCCCAATGCGCCTAGCCCAGACCAAACATTCCTCCCTAGTCCATAACAGGCTCTATTTTTGTCTGAGCCATTTGAGCACTTCCATGCTCGGATAGCCGTCCTGGGTCAAGCCGACCTTCGCCTGATAGGTCATGATGGCCGTCTTCGTGCCGTCACCGATCTTGCCGTCGAACTTGCCGTCATAAAGCCCATGCTGTGAAAGCCGCTTCTGCAGCTCCTGCCTTTCCTCGAAGGAGAGCTTGGTGAAAGGCCGCTGCCAGTCCTGAACCAGACCGTTGCCACCGGCGATCTCGTCGGCGAGAAGGCCAACGGCCAGGGCATATTTGTCGGCATTGTTGTAGGCCTTGATGACCGAGAAATTCCTGACCATCAGGAAAGCTGGCCCGCCACGGCCGTCCGGCACTTTCAGCGTCGCCTTGTCGGTGAGGGTCTTGAACGGCTTGCCGCTGGCCCTGACGACGCCGAGCGCCTGCCACTGCGCCAGCGTCTTCGATCCGGCGGGCAGTTTGCCGGCCGGCAGCGTGACCTCGTAACCCCAGGTCTTGCCGGCCTGCCAGCCGTTCTTCTTCAACAGATTGGCTGATGTCGCCAGCGCGTCGGGAATGGAATTCCAGATGTCGCGCTTGCCATTCCCATCCATGTCGACGGCATAGTGCTGGTAGCTGGTGGGGATGAACTGGGTCTGGCCCATGGCGCCGGCCCAGGAGCCCATCAGGTGGCTTTCATCGATGTCGCCGGTCTGCAGGATCTTCAGGGCCGCGACCAGCTGGGTGCGGGCATATTTGGACCGCTTCGGGTCGCCATAGCCCAAAGTGGCCAGCGAACGGATGACGTTGCGCATGATGTCGTCGCGCTTGAGGATCTCGCCATAGTTCGATTCCATCGACCAGATGGCGAGCAGGATATAGCGGTCGACGCCGAACCGCGCCTCGATCCTGTCCAGCCAGGGCTTCCACTTCTTCGCCATCTGCTGCCCGACGGCGACCGACTGGTCATGGACGCGGTTGTCGAAATAATCCCAGGCGGGGGCGGTGAATTCGGGCTGCGTGCGCGCCTTTTCCAGCACCACCGGATCGGGCTCCTTGATGTCCCTGAAAGCCTGGTCGTAGACAGCGCCGGAAACGCCGCCCGCGATGGCAGTGGCGCGGAAGCCGGCGACCCATTGCCGGAAACCGGCGTCGGCGAAGGCGGGTCCGGCGGGCATCAGCAGAGCGAGCGAGAGGCTGGCGGCCGTCATGACGCTGGTGAAACGTTTTGCGGCATTGCGAACGGACATGTTTTCCTCCTTCTCTGTCTCAGGAAAGACCATTCATCGCCGAACCGGGTTAGGAATTAGTTTACCATAGGTGTCGCCTGGAACGAAAAGACACCCTCGATGCTTTAACCGGTGGAAGTTTCCCTCGCCCGCCCCAGTAATCTTCAATTCCGGCGTGAAAATGTCGCGAGACGGGGATTGCGGAGCCGGCCAGCAAACGGATAATTGAAAGTATGAAGAGAGTTCGCAAAGCAGTTTTCCCGGTCGCCGGTCTCGGCACGCGGTTCCTCCCGGCCACCAAGGCTGTTCCCAAGGAGATGCTGACCGTCGTCGACCGGCCGGTCATCCAGTATGTGGTGGATGAGGCGCGCGAGGCCGGTATCGAGCATTTCATCTTCGTGACCGGCCGCAACAAGGCGGTCATCGAGGATCATTTCGATATCCAGTTCGAGCTCTACGACACGCTGGCCCAGCGCGGCAAGGACGAGCAGCTTGCCCGGCTGCAGCGGCTGCAGCCGGCGCCGGGCCAGACCAGCTTCACCCGCCAGCAGGTGCCGATGGGGCTCGGCCATGCCGTCTGGTGCGCGCGCGAACTGGTCGGCGACGAGCCGTTCGCGCTTCTGCTGCCCGACATGATCATGCAGTCGGAAAAGAGCTGCATGAAGTCGATGGTCGAGCTCTACGAGGAAACCGGCAACAACATCATTGCCGTGCAGGAATGCGACCCGGCGGAGGCTCACAAATACGGCATTGTCGGCCGCGGCGAGGACACGCATCACGGCTTCCGCATCACCGAGATGGTGGAGAAGCCGAAGACCGGCACGGCGCCCTCCAACCTCTACATCAACGGCCGCTACATCCTGCAGCCCGAGATCTTCAAGATACTCGAAGGCCAGGAAAAGGGCGCCGGCAATGAGATCCAGCTCACCGACGCGATGCTGAAGCTGGAAAAGCAGCAGGCTTTTTACGGCTACCACTATCAGGGCCGCACCTTCGACTGCGGTTCGCCCGAAGGCTTCGTCGAGGCCAATGTCGCTTTCGCGCTGTGGCGCAGCGACATGAACGAGAACATGGCCGGTGTCATCCGAACGCTTCTCGACGAGATGAAGCCGTCACAGCGCCGCGGCGCGGCTTTTTTAGGATATGCCGATATTCAGGTGAGGCCGGCCTGCGAATGCCGGCTTCCTGCGCTTCCGGTGCTCACGTACTTTAAGTACGCTCCGCTCCGGTTCTCGGAACCCACCATTCTCGGCGCGGCCTGACCTGAATCTCAACATATCCTTGGTGTTGGTGCGCAAGCACCTCAGCGCTGCACTTTCAGGCCGAGATAGATGCTGTTGGCGGTGTAGTCGCGGCCGGGCAGATTGCTGGTCAGCTTCTCGGTTCTCACCCTTGTGGTGAGGCCGGCATAGCGGTTCAGCCACCAGGTCAGCCCGGTCTCGGCGCTCAAGATCCTGTCATGGCCATCGATGCCGACATAGTGGCGCCAGTCGAGGCCGAGCGCCGCATTTGCGGTAAGATTGGCGCGGATCTGGCGTTCACCGGTCAGGCGGCCGGAATAGAGGATGTCGCCGCTTTCCCCTGATGTGGTCGTGGTCTCGACGGTGGTCTTGCCGGTCAGGCCGATCGTGGTGCCGCGCTCCGGCGACCATTTGAGGTCGGCGTTGACGGTGGCGCCTGAAATCGCCTCCAGGCTCTTGTCATCGATCGCTTCCCGCAGCCAGCCGGCCGAGAATTCACCCGACAGTTTCTCGCCCATGTCGAGTTGCACGCCGGCGCGAGCGCCGAGCCGCGT
This sequence comes from Mesorhizobium huakuii, assembly GCF_014189455.1. Taxonomy (NCBI): domain Bacteria; kingdom Pseudomonadati; phylum Pseudomonadota; class Alphaproteobacteria; order Hyphomicrobiales; family Phyllobacteriaceae; genus Mesorhizobium; species Mesorhizobium huakuii. Next base: position 1,658,801 of record NZ_CP050296.1, on the reverse strand, counting down.
CGAGGAGCGCTCGAAGCCTTCATTGTCGATGCGCTGATCATAGGCCCGGCGGCCGACCTCGATTTCGGTGAACGGGGTGAGGGCCGGGGAGATTTCGTAGCCGGTGCGCAATGTCGCTGTGTAAAGTGTGTTGTCCTGATCCTTCTGCGACAGCGTGGTGCCGTCCGAAAGCTCGGCGTCGCCATAGAAGTCGTGCGAGACCGCGCCGGTCAGCGTGTACTGCATCTTGCCGATGTGCTTTTCGACGCCGAGGCTGCCGTCGATCGTCTGCCGCAGCGGCTGCGTGCTGACGCCGGCAATGGCATTGGGTGATGACGCCGTCTCCGGTACGGCTTCATAGCCGAGCATGGCGATGGCGCGCAGCTCGTTGTCGAGGTCGACATTGAGCTGGCCTTCGATGCGGCCCTGCGCATTGTGAACCCGGTAGCCCGACAGGGTTTCGCGGAACAGGCCATAGCCGTCGATGGTGGCCGAGTTTTCGCGCCAGTCGGAAACGGCGGTAAAGCGAAGCGCTGTCTCCGACAGCAGCGCCGATGTCCCGGCACTGCTCGAATCGCCGTTCGTGGTGGCGGTCAGGCCTTGTTCGATCGACGGCCGGATGATGAAGGAGCCCCATTTGACGCCGGTGGGCGCGAACGGATCCTCTTCGGCTTTCTTGTTCTGGCCTTCAATGGCAGCGGTGCGCTCGGTGCCGGGATCGAGCTTCTGCCTGTCGGCGCTGTCGACGGTGAGGGCACGGCGGTTGGCCGTCTCCTCATCGGTGCCGGTCGTACTGGCAGCGTCCGTCGTGGAGGCCGTCGTTGAAGCGGTGGTGTCGGTGGTTGCAGCCGTCGTTTTTTTCTTCTTTTTCGATTTGTCGGCCGTCTTGGTGCCCGCTTTGGTCTTGTCCTGATCCGTCGCGTTCTGCCCGGCGATCGATGGGCGGCGGCGAGGCTTGGGCGGCGTCGGAGTGTCGGTGGAGGTGTCGTCGGTCGCCTGCGGTGGATCGAAAACGCTGCCGGTGGCGGCATCGGTGCCCGTGTCGTCGGGGACGGCGCCGGCGCTGGCCGGCAAATAGGTGCGCGCCGGCGTATCGTCCTGCGCGCTGTTTGTCGGCAGTTGCTGGCCCTGGGCGGCAAGGGCGAGCTGCCTTGCCTTGCGCTGCTGGTCGGACAGGATCGCCGATTCGGAAACCTCGCCGCGCAGCTCCGTTTCCTGGGCATGGAGCGGCATCGGGCGCGCCAGCGCAAAGATGCTGGTCGCCAGCAGCAAGGCGCATACTGCCTTGCCCTGTCGTCCTCTTGATTTTTCTGGCTGGGCCCCGGACATCGCCACCACTGCTTGCGCGGCGCTGTGCGCGCCATACTTACCGAACCGTAAATGGGGATGGTTAACGGAGGGTTGAGGCGGCGATCGTTCGCCCGGTTAAAGAGCTGCTGTTTGCGGGATCGTGTGGCCTGCCCGGGGCCTTCACCGTCCGGGCATCAGTGCCATTTCTGTTGGACAGGCGGGCGGCAAAGCGCTAATCGCATCACCCATGCACGCGAAATCCCTCGATAAGAAGCCCCTGGACAGGCAAGCGTCGATTGATTCGGCACTGAGAACGGTGGCAACCGAGCAGGCCGGAATCGCCGCCCTGGCCGAAGCGCTCGAGAACGGACTGGCCGCGCCTTTCGCGCAGGCCGTCGATATGATCTCGAAGATCGAAGGCCGGCTGATCGTCACCGGCGTCGGCAAAAGCGGCCATATCGGCTCGAAGATCGCGGCGACGCTGGCTTCGACCGGCACACCGGCTTTCTTCGTTCATCCCGTTGAGGCCAACCATGGCGATCTCGGCATGATCGCCAAGGACGATGCCATCATCGCCATGTCGTGGTCGGGCGAAAGCCTCGAGCTCAAGGGCATCATCGCCTATTCCAGGCGCTTCTCCATTCCGCTTATCGCCATAACCGCTGGGGAGACATCGGCGCTGGCGCGTGCGGCCGACGTCGTGCTGCTTTTGCCGCGCACCCCGGAGGCCTGCCCGCACGGCCTGGCGCCGACGACATCGACATTACTGCAACTGGTCATCGGCGATGCGCTGGCGATCGCGCTGCTCGAGGCGCGCGGCTTCACGCCGGACCATTTCCGCACCTTCCATCCCGGCGGCCAGCTCGGCGCCAATTTGACGCTGGTCTCCGAGATCATGCGGGTCGGCGACCAGATTCCGCTGGCACTTCTTGGCACCAAGATGCCGGAGGCGGTGATGACGCTGTCACAGAAGAAGGTCGGCTGCGTGCTGATCGTCGACACCAATGGCGAATTGGCCGGGATCATCACTGACGGCGATGTCGCGCGCAACCTGCACCGCCACCTGGCCGACGTCATCGTCGACGAGGTGATGACCCGCACGCCCAAGACGGTTGACCCGCAGACGCTTGCCGGCACGGCGATCGCGCTGCTCAACGAGCACAATATCGGCGCGCTGGTGGTGACCAGGAACAATGTGCCGCTCGGCGTGGTGCATTTCCATGACCTGCTGCGCATCGGCGCAGCCTGAGGTGCATTGATATTCAGGTGAGGCCGGCCTGCGAACGGCGGCTTTCTGCGCCTCCCCGTTCTATTGCGTCGCAATAGAACTGTGCTCACGTACTTAAGTACGCTCCGCTCGTCGCAAGGGCGACCCCATCGCTTTCGGCTCGGCCTGACCTGAATCTCAATACACCTCGCCGCCGTGCAGTGTGTGCTGTGAAAATTCAGACCCGTTCCACCGTCAGTTCCAGGTCCGTATCCGCGGCGCTCGTCACACGCACCTGCGTGCCGGCCGGCAGGTCCGGGCCGGAGACGCGCCACAGCGTGTCGCCGAGCTTGATGCGGCCGCGACCGTCCTTGATTGGTTCGGCAAGTGTCGCCATGCGGCCGACCATCTGGGCGCCGCGCCGGTTGAGCAGTGGCTGGTCCGTCGGATCATGGCGTCCGCCGACCAATCTCTTGCCGACATAGGCCGAGACCAGCGACAGCGCCAGGAAGGCGAGGACCTGGATCTGCCAGGTCCAGATAGCCGCATCCCAGATCAGCAGTGACACCGCGCCGATGATGAGCGCGGCGATGCCGATCCACAGCATGAAGATGCCGGGCGCGATGATTTCCATCACCAGCAGGACGAAGCCCAGAACCATCCAGCTCCACGGGCCGAGTTCGGAAATGACACGATCGATCATGGTGTTCTCATCTGTTGGAGACTTCAATTATCGGTCGGACGCACGACTGGCGGGCGGGCGGCCTGCCTCTGCGAACCGGTCGTGCCTTCGCTGCGGAAGACTTCCTTGGCGATCTCGCCAATTCCGCCGAGCGAGCCAATCAGCGACGACGCCTCGAAGGGCATCAGCACGATCTTGCTGTTGGTGGCGGTGCCGATCCTGCCAAGCGCTTCGGTGTATTTCAGCGCGACGAAGTAGTTCAGCGCCTGCACGTCGCCCTTGGAAATCGCTTCCGACACCACCTGGGTCGCGCGGGCTTCGGCTTCAGCGGAGCGTTCGCGTGCCTCGGCGTCGCGGAAGGCGGCTTCCTTGCGGCCCTCGGCTTCGAGGATCTGCGACTGCTTGAGGCCTTCGGCGGCCAGGATCTGCGCACGCTTGTTGCGCTCGGCGGTCATCTGGCGGCCCATCGATTCGATGAGGTTGGCCGGCGGGTTGATGTCCTTGATCTCGACGCGGGTGATCTTGATGCCCCACGGATGCGCCGCCTCGTCGACGACGCGCAGCAGACGCTCATTGATGGCGTCGCGGTTGGACAACAGCTCATCGAGGTCCATCGAACCCATCACGGTACGGATGTTGGTCATCGTCAGGTTGAGGATGGCGTTCTGCAGGCCGGCAACCTGATAGGCGGCCTGTGCCGCATTGAGGATCTGGTAGAAGGCGATGCCGTCGACACCGACGATGGCGTTGTCGCGGGTGATGATCTCCTGGCTCGGAACGTCGAGCACCTGTTCCATCATGTTCATCTTGGCGCCGATGCGGTCGACGAAGGGCGTAATGATGTTGAGACCGGGGCTCAGTGTCCTGGTGTAACGACCAAAGCGTTCGACCGTATAGTTGTAGCCTTGCGGAACTGTCTTGATGCCTTTGAAAAGCACCAGTACGACAAGCGCGACAAGAACAATGACCGCAATATCGAAACCACTGAAATCCATTTGGCTCTCCCTCAGAAGCAGGCCGCGAGAGCCATTCCCGCGCAGCCGACTTCACCAAAGACTTAAGTGTGTTTCAGATGCGTTACAATCAGGTGATGATGGATTGTTTCTGGGTCTGCACTCAGCGGTTGAAAGTGAAGATCTCTGCATCCGCGTCGGCGAGTCCTTTTATCGAGGCCGAAATAATTTCGGAAGCGACACGCGAGAAGGTGATGCCATTGCCACCGTAACCCATGACTGCATGAATGCGCGGGTGCCTGGGAATGGCGCCGATATAGGGCAGTCCGGTGGACGTGGTGCCGAAGGAACCGGTCCAGGCGAACTCAGGCTTGACGTCGAGATGCGGGAATAATCGGCCGAGTTTTTCGGCAATACGGGCACTCTTGTCGGGGATCAGTTCGTCGCGCCGCGTCTCGTCGACAAAATCCTCGTCCTCACCGCCGCAGATCACCCTGCCGTCGGCCGTCGCCCTGATATAGAGATAGGGATCCGACGCCTCCCAGATAAACGCAGCACCCGGCCAGAGTTTTCGCGGTTGCGGGCGTGTCGCGATCGCCCAGGTCGAGATGATCCGGTGGGCGGTGGCCGGCACGATGTCGACCAGTTCGTAGCCGGTGGCCAGGACAACATGCCGTGCTGTGATGGTGGGGCCGTCTTTCGTGGCCACGGTCACCTCGTCGGTGCTGTCCGTGATCGCCGTCGCTTCGACGGGCGTGTAGAAACGTGCCTTGCGCTCCAGCGCCTTCAACAGCAACCCGGCAGTCAGCTTGCGCGGGTCGAGCGCGATGTTGCCGTGGCTGAGGATGGCGCCGCCGCGGTCGATGCCGAATGTCTCCGCTAGCGGCTGCGGCGTCAGATAGGTGGCGGCAATGCCTGCCTGCCGCCGCGCTTCGGCTTCATCGCGCAGTTCCGACGGGCCAAGCACCGTGCCGGCCAGATATAGCGACTGGGTGCGGCGCAGGCGACAGTCGATTGCGAGATCCTCGATCCGGCCAGCCAGGTTGGAAACGGCGAGCCGTGAGCGTCGCCAGGCCTGCTGTGCCTTGGTCTTGCCGATCATCTTTGAGAGCGTTGAAAGCGGCTGGTCGATTTCGAATTGCACCAGCGCCGTGGTCGCGGCGGTCGAGCCTTTCAGCGGCCCGCGCCGGTCGATGCAGATCACGGCATGACCGTCCGCTGTCAGCGCCTCTGCCATCATGGCGCCGCTGATGCCCATGCCGATGATCAGCACGTCGGTCTTGACGTCCCGGGTCAGGCTATCCGTCGGCACGGCAGGGGCGCGATAGGCGGACCAGACGGGCCGGCCAGTTCTGAGGTCGAGTTTGCGGGGCATCAAGTTCTCCGGAAGGTGCGCCTCAACGCCCCGGAGTGGCCGTTGTTCCGGTGTCAGACCCAACCTAACAGTTCGCGCCGCACCATCGCCTCGATCACCGCCATGCCCTCGGCGCTGTCGTTGAGGCATGGGATGTGGGCGAAATTCTTGCCGCCGGCGTGATGAAAAGTCTCGGCCGCTTCGCGGCCAATCTCGTCCAGCGTCTCGATGCAGTCGACGGAAAAGCCGGGATTGACGATGGCGATCGATTTCACCCCGTCCTTGCCCAGTTTTTCGACGGTCTGGTCGGTGTAAGGCTGCAGCCATTCCTGCGCGCCGAAGCGCGACTGGAAGGTGGTGATCAGCTTTTTCTCGTCCCAGCCGAGCCTGTCGCGCAACAGCCGCGTCGTCTTGAGGCAGTGGCAATGGTAGGGGTCACCCTTTTCGAAGTAGGGTTTTGGGATACCGTGGTAGGAGGCGATGACAACTTCTGGCTCGAAATCCAGCGTCGCGAGGTTCTGCTCGATCGAACGCGCCAGCGCCTCGATATAGACGGGCTCGTCATAGTAAGGCGGCACGCTGCGGATGGCGGGGGCTGCCCGCATCTTCATCAAGGCGCGAAACAGCTGGTCGTTGGCGGTTGCCGTGGTGGTCGCCGAATATTGGGGATAGAGAGGGAACGAAAGAACGCGGTCGCAGCCTTGCGCGACCAGTCTTTCGGCGACGCTCGCGGTCGAAGGATTGCCGTAGCGCATCGCCCAGTCGACGACGACATCGGGCAGGTCGCGCAACGCCTCGGCCAGCTTTTCGCTCTGGGCTCGGGTGTAGGTACGCAGCGGCGACTCGTTCTTCTCCCGGTTCCAGATCCGGGCATAGTTGGCGCCCGACTTCTTCGGCCGCGTGGTGAGCACGAGACCGTAGAGGATCGGATACCAGATCGCCCTGTTGAGCTCGATGACGCGCGGATCGGACAGGAATTCCCTGAGATACCGCCACATCGGCTTGAAGTCGGTGCCGTCAGGCGTACCGAGATTGACCAGCATGACGCCGACCTTGCCGGTCTTGACCGGCGGATGCCCGGCCGGCTGTGGGCCGAGGGCCTTCGCGGCTTTGGGATCGACAGGGGTGGAAAGCGTCATAAGGGTTCTCCGGACACGGCGTGAAACTAGCGATGGCGCGCCGGTTTTCAATGCAACGTCTGGCCGCACCTTAGCTTGAAAATGCAAAGCCCGCCCGGTTTCCCGGACGGGCTTGATGTCGAAACAGACGAAGTGACTTTACTTCGCCGGGATGGTCAGCGTCGCGCCAGGCATAAGCCGATGCGGCCGTTGACCCTTGTTGGCTTCATAGATCAGCTTCCACTTGGTCGCGTCGCCATAGGCCTTCTTGGCCAGATCCCAATAGGTATCGCCGGTGACGATGACATGACTGCCCGTGGCGGGTGCGGTTTCAGCGGGCTTTGCCGGTTCTGCGGGCTTCGCGGGTTCGGCTGGTGCAGGTGCTGCTTCGGCGGGCTTTGCCGGTTCTGCGGGCTTCGCGGGTTCTGCCGGCGCAGGTGCTGCCACGGCGGGCTTTGCCGGTTCAGCAGGCTTCGCGGGTTCGGCTGGTGCAGGTGCTGCTTCAGCGGGCTTCGCCGGTTCAGCCGGTTTGGCTGCCTCGGCCGGTGCGGGCGTCGGGGTTGCCGGCGCTGTCTCGGCCGGCTTTGCCGGTTCGGCCGGTTTGGCGGGCTCGGCGGCGGGGGCCGCCGCGACAGTCGCGGCGATCTCGGTGATGCGGCCGTCGAGCTTCGGCGTGTAGGGCCGGTGGGCGCCGAGATAGTCGGCGACGACCTGTTCGAGACCGGGGCCGTAGTCGTAAGCGTTCTTGGCCTTTTCGGCGAAGACCTTGTAGCCGTCGCCGCCCTGGCGGACATAATTGTTGGTGGCGACGAGATAGTCCTTGTCGGGCTTGATCGGCGCCCAGGCGCCGTTCTCCATCACCTCGACCGACTTGACGCGGCCGGCATTGGGCGCGACCGACTTGTCGAAGGCGTATTTCAGGCCGGCGACTTGCGGGAAGCGGCCGGCGCCGTCCTCGATCTGGCTGAGACCGCCCTCGAGACCGGCGACCAGGTCCTTGCCGGAAATCTGGAAGGTCGCCAGCGTGTTCTGGAACGGCAGCACGGTCAGCACCTCACCCATGGTGACGGTGCCCTTGTCGATCGAGGCGCGCAGGCCGCCGCCATTGGAGATGACGATCTCGACGCCCTGTCCCTTGACGCGGTCGAGTATGGCGTCGGAGACGAGGTTGCCCATCGCGCATTCCCTGGCGCGGCAATTCTCGCGGCTGCCGTCGATGACATCGGTGGTCTCGGCCACTTCCTTGTTCTTCAGAGCCTCGATCGGCGCGCCGAGTTCCTTGATGCGGGCGAGCACGGCAGGATCCGGCGTGATCGACTTGTCGAGAAAGATCGGGTCGCCGCTCGCCGATTTGACGACGCCATTGTCGTCGAACACCACCTTGAACTCGCCGAGATATTTCGAATAGGAGGCCGCCTGCACCACCGGCACCTTGTAGCCGCCGGGATTGTCGACCATCGTCGGGTAGGGGCCTGCCGCCTTCGGATCGGTGTTCGACAGGAGCGTATGGCTGTGGCCGCCGACGACGACGTCGATGCCCGAGATCTTGGCGATGATGTCGCGCTCCCTGTTATAGCCGATATGGGTCACCGCGATGATCTTGTTGACGCCTTGCGCCTTGAGCTTCTCGACTTCCGCGGTGATCGACTTGACGTCGTCGGCGATGGCGATGTTGGGGCCGGGTGAAGCGAGTTCGGGCGTGTCGTTGGTGACGGCGCCGACAATGCCGATCTTCTGTCCGCCGACTTCCACGACGATCGACGGCTTGATCTTGCCGGCTGCGCCGGACTTGTCGTTGGGCACGACATTGGCACTGACGATCGGGAACTTCGCCTTGTCGAGGTAAGGCACCAGCGCGCTCTCGCCGTCGTCGAACTCGTGGTTGCCGAGCGTCACCGCGTCGGGTTTCATCTGATTGAGGAATTCCTCTTCCACGGTGCCCTTGTAGGTGGTGTAGAACAGCGAGCCCTGGAAGCTGTCGCCCGCATTGAGCAGCAGCACGTTCTGCCCTTCGAGCTTCTTGCGTTCCTGGGCGATCGCCGCGATCAATCGGCCGGCGCCACCGATGCATTCGCCCTTGGTCTCCTCGTCGGCCGAACAGGTCGACTCGTATTTGTTGTTGCCCTCGATGCGGCTGTGCCAATCGTTGAAATGCAAAATGTTCAATGTGTAGTCGGCAAAGGATGCGCCGGCCGACAGGCCAAGCGTCGATACGGACAGGGCGGCAATAGCGGCAAGCTTCTTCATCTTCGTCTCCCGGTAGGCTGATCAGAGGCGTTTAATGCCCGTGCTTGACTGGGATATAACAGCCAGCGTTTTGACCATGTTCCCATCGCGTTCCGGCTGACGCAAGCGGAAATGCCAGCTGTGTTTGCAAGGGCAAAACCGGGGGTATTTTCAGGTGAACAACCGGGGATTTGCCGGCGCAAAAAGAACGGCGGCCTGTGGCCGCCGTCCCCAAATGAGTCCGATGTTCGCCGGTTCAGGCGCGTCGCGTGAGGACGAAGTTCTGGCCGGACGAACTGGTGCAGTTCAGCTGGCTGGTGGAGATCAGCAGGCAGTTGAAGCTGACCGGTGTCTGGCGGATCAGCGACGTCCCGTTGATCTCGACCGATGTGGCGCCGGTCATCGTGTAGCTGCCGTCGGCAAGCTTCTGGCCGGTGTCGGTGGCGACGGTCGTGAACTTTCCACCGGTGAAGGTCGACAGGCCGGTGCCCTTGGCATCGATCCACGAGCCCTCGACGCCTTTCGGCGCGGCTGCCATCGGCGGCTGGTCAGGACCGCTGGTCGTGCAGGCAGCGAGCATCATGGCAAAGGAACCCGCCACGCCCATCGAAAGAACTTTGCGCGCAATAGTCATCTGAAATCCTCTCCAAACGCATCGGCCCAAAAATCGGTTTCGATTTTGGCAGGCACGAGGCGAACGTCCAAAGTGCTGGAACGGGCGGACGTCCCGCAAGACGCGCGCTGCCCCAGGCCGCATCTCTTCAATCGCCCGATTTCCGGGCGATTGCAAGGCAATGGCGCATGGTGCGCAGGGTGCTATCGGACGAGGATGTTGCGGAATTGCCACGGGTCGCTGCGGTCGAGGTCCTCCGGGAAGAGCCCCGGGCGCCTGTCGAGCGGCGTCCAGTCGGTGTAATGGCCTTCGACCGGTCCGAGATAGGGCGACTGCACTTCCAGGCAGCGCTTGTAGTCCATCTCGTCGGCCTCGACGATGCCGGCATCCGGGTTTTCCAGAGCCCAGACCATGCCGGCCAGAACCGCCGAGGTGACCTGCATACCGGTGGCGTTCTGATAGGGCGCCAGCTTGCGCGCCTCGGCGAGCGAGAGGTGCGAGCCGTACCAATAGGCATTCTTGTCGTGGCCGTAGAGCAGGACGCCAAGCTCGTCGACGCCGTCGACGAGTTCATTTTCGTCGAGCACGTGGTGCACCGGCTGAGGCTTGCCGGCAGCGCCGAACATCTCGTCCAGCGACAGCATCGCGTCGTTGCAGGGATGGTAGGCATAGTGGCAGGTGGGGCGGTATTGCACCTTGCCCTTCTTGGAGCGCACGGTGAAGAAATCGGCGATCGAGATCGCCTCATTATGCGTCACCAGCAGGCCGTATTGCGGGCCCGGCGTCGGGCACCACGAGCGCACGCGCGTGTTGGCGCCGGGCTGTTCCAGATAGATCGCGGCCTTGGAGCCGTGCTTGTGCTTCTTGGCGTTCTTCGGCATCCACTTCTCATGCGTGCCCCAGCCGAGTTCGGCCGGCTGCAGGCCCTCGGAGATGAAGCCCTCGACTGACCAGGTGTTCCAGAACACATCCATCGGCTTCGGCTTCTTGGTGCGCTGGGTGTCGCGCTCGGCGATATGGATGCCCTTGACGCCGGCCTTCTTCATCAGCTTCGCCCAGCCCTCGCGGTCCTCCTGCGCGGGCTCCGAGAACTCGAGGCCGAGATCGGTGGCGAGGTTGACCAGCGCCTGCTTGACGAACCATGAGACCATGCCGGGATTGGCGCCGCAGGTGGAGACGGCGGTGGCGCCGCCCGGTTTGTCGTGCTTCTCCTTGATCATCGCCTCGCGCAGCGCATAGTTGGTGCGGCTGGCATTGTCGGCCTTGGCGTCGAAATAGAAGCCGAGCCACGGCTCGACGACGGTGTCGATATAGAGCACGCCGAGCTTGCGGCAGAGCCGCATCAGGTCCACCGAGCCGGTATCGACCGACAGGTTGACGCAAAAGCCCTGGCCGCCGCCATTGGTCAAAAGCGGCGTCAGAAGCTTCTTGTAGTTCTTCTCGGTCACCGCTTCCTGGACGAAGGCGATGCCGCGCTCGTCGAGCAGCTTGCGGTCGGTGTCGCGTGGGTCGAGGACCGTCATGCGCGACTTGTCGAACTTGAAATGGCGTTCGATGAGCGGCAGCGTTCCCCGTCCGATCGAGCCGAAGCCGATCATCACCACGGGGCCGGTGATCTCACCGTAAACAGGCCAGTTTTCATTCGCCATTTTATCGAGCACTCCTTCAGACAACGCTTCACTACGGCAGCCTGGCCGCCGCGCGACAAACCATAGATCATTGTCACAATAAAGGGAAAAGCAGCGAAAACGCTTGGGCTGCCCTCCGTCGGAGGCGCTAGTTGATGCCACCGGGAGGCCGCGGCCTGCCCGATGGCTGATGTTGAGCCGGCGTCGTATCAGCGGGCGCCGCCGGACGCGTTGATGCGTTCGCCGGTCAGCCACGCCGCCTCGTCCGAGGCGAGGAAGGCCACTGTCGGGGCGATGTCATCCGGCTTGCCGAAGCGCTGGCCAAGCGGGACGCCGGCGATCAGCATATTGCCGAAATCGGTGCCAACCATGCCCTCGGTCATTTCGGTATGGGTATAGCCAGGCGCCACGATGTTGACACGGATGTTGCGGGCTCCGAGTTCTCTCGACAAGCTAAGCGTCAGAGTGTCGATCGCTGCCTTGCTGGCGGAATAGAGGCTGGTGTTTGGCACCGGGTTCCAGCTCGAGATCGTGCCGATGTTGACGATGCTGCCGCCGCTCTCGGGAAAGTGCCGCATCGCCGCCTTGGTGGTCAGGATGGTGCCCAGCACGTTGGTGTCGAACAACCGGCGATAGTCCGCCTCGCTCGCTTCCTCGAAGGTGCCGAAGACTGCCGTGGCAGCGTTGTTGACCAGAATGCTTGGCTTGCCGAATGCGATCCTTGCCGCCTCGAACATCTTTTCGACATCGGCGGCCTCGGCCACGTCGCCCTGAACCGCGGTCGCCTTGCCGCCGCTGGCGACGATCTCCTTCACCGTGCGTTCGGCGGCCTCGTGGCTGGTGGCGTAGTTGACGACGACGGCGGCGCCTTCCGCCGCCAGCCGCTTGGCGATGCCCGCACCGATGCCGCGCGCGGCGCCGGTGACGATGGCGACCTTGTTGTTGAGCTTGCCCATTTTGGTTCTCCGAATGGCTGGATGGAATGGCTGGATGGATATGACAATCCGCCAATTGGCTATTCCCAAACGGGTCAGGTAGAGTGAATATCGCCATATAACTAATTCCGAGGTGGAATAGATGGACAGGCTCGTGGCGATGAACACCTTTATAAGGGTCATCGAAACCGGCTCGTTCTCGGCGGCCGCGCGGCATTTGCGCGTCGGGCAGCCAGCCGTTTCGAAGGCCATCGCGCAGCTTGAGGAACGGCTCGGCGTTCGCCTGCTGTCGCGCACCACCCGAGGTCTATCGCCGACCGATGCCGGCCTCAGCTTCTATGAAGGCGCCAAGCGCGCGGTCGACGAGGCCGACGAAGCCGAGAACGCGGCGCGTGGCACCGCGGCGGCGCTTACCGGGTTGCTGCGCATCGGTACGTCGGTAACCTTCGGCCGCCTGCATGTCGTGCCGAGGCTGAAAGCCTTCCTGGACGCTCACCCAAGGCTCGACGTCGAGGTGGCGATGGACGACAGGAATGTCGACCTCGTCGAGGAAGGGGTGGATGTCATGCTGCGTCTGGGTGAAAGCTTCGCCCCCGCTCATATCGGGCGCAAGATCGCCACTTGCCGTCGTCTCGTGGTGGCTGCACCCTCCTACCTGGCACGCGAGGGCGAACCCGTCGCGCCGGATGAGCTGTCGCGGCACGAGGCGATCCTTTTCGTTCGAGCAGGCACTTCCAATCGCTGGACGTTCCGGCGAGGCGCCGAAGAGGTTTCGCTTGCCGGCCAAGGGCGGCTGCGCGTGACTTCCGCCGAAGGGATACGTGAGGCAGTCCTTGCCGGCATCGGTTTCACGGTCGGCTCCGAATGGATGTTCGACGCGGAACTGCGCAGCGGCGCCGTGCGGCCGATCCTGGTCGACTGGGCGCTGCCGCCTGTTGAACTGTGGGCGCTGTTTCCGGCCGGACGCAAGGCCAGCGTCAGGGCAAGGACATTCGTCGATTTCCTGGCGGGCAGCCTGTAGGCGCTTCAGCCGGCCATTGTCTTCAATCGTTTGATCAGCCGGTCGCGGTCCGATGTCAGGCCCTTGTAGTCGAGCTGGTCGAGATCGAGCGCTTCGAGTTGGGCAGCAAAGGACAGTGCGAGCTTCGCCCGGTCAGGGTGCCGCTCCAGCACGGCGAGCGGGTCGAGATGGATGCGGATGGTGAACAGGATGTCGCGTGAGGACGGCAGCTTGCGCAAAGTCTGACGCTCGACGCGGATGAAGGCGTGCGCGCTGACGTCGCCGTCGGGGAAGCGTGTCGGGCGGCTGGTGGCTCGGTCGATGCGCTCGACATTGGACAGCGGATGGTAGAGCGCATTGTCGGCCTGGATCGACCAGTTGAAGCGCTCGACGGCCTGGCCCTGCAGGCCATCGAACATGCGGTTGATCAATTCGGCGGGACGCGTGCCCGGGCCGAAGCCCGGCACGGGCTCGTGGATCTGCTGCAGCGGCTTGCCGAACTTTTCGGTGAGCGACCAGGACGAGGGAAAGCACAGCGAACCGGCGGCCAGCCGCCAGCCGCTGTCGTCGCGACGCATCAGGATCAGGTCTTCCTGGACCAGCAGCGAGGCCGCGACCAGCGGCGCGTCGGCAAGACCCGGAGGCAAAGCAGGGTGGTTCGCGGCGCCCACCACCTCGATGCCCACATCGGTGCGGTGATGGGTGTCCGGAAATCGCTCCGGAAGATACGCGCCGAGCAAGTCGAGCACTTCCCGCTGGGCGTCGCGCGTGCCATCTTCCTCGACGAAAACCCGCTCCGGGATTTCGCCGTAGAGTCGACGCTTCTCGGCCAGATAGGGCAGCAGATGGCCGTCGACCTCGATCCAGTTTGCCGGGTCGAGCGGCTTCAGCCCGATGTTGAACAGCTTCGACGAGCCATCATAAGGGGTGTGGGTGGGCAGGGCCTTGGCCAAGCTCATGCTTCCTTGAAAGCGTCGAGACCGGTGGCGGTCATTCTGGCCAGGAATTCGGTGACTTCGTAGTCCGCGGCGCCTGCCTTGGCGAAGGGGTCGGCAGCCAGCCTGGCGTCGAGGATCTCGCGCGGGCATTGCGCGATTATGAGGCCGCCGGTCCGCGGTTTCTTCGGCCCGGAGGCGATGAAGACGCCCTCCGCATAGCAGGCCTTCAGCCATTCGATATGCGCCGCCTGCAAGCGGTCGATCTCGGTCAGAGGCACCTTGTAATTCAGCGAAACGACGAACATGGCGTTCTCCTGGTCACACCAGCCTTGCGGGAATCAGGCCGCGCAGCGAATTGCCGACAAAGAGTGCCTTGGCCGACTTCAGATCGTCATACCTGTAGATCGCTTCCTGGGCGCGGCCTTCATCCAGAAGCGCGGCGCGCAATACGCCAGGCAGCAGGCCGCAATCGAGCCGGGGCGTTGCCAGCACGCCGTTGCCGAAATCGGCGAAGATATTGGTGATGGTGCCTTCGCAGATTTCGCCGCGCTCATTGGCCAGGATCACCTCGTCGGCCTGGGTGACGAGATATTCGGAACGGGCATGGGTGTAGAGCTGGCGCCGGCTGGTCTTGTGGCGCAGCAGCATATTGCCCGAATCGAGCCGCGTCCGCGCCAGCCGCAATATCCAGACCTTGTCGGCGGCGAGCGGTTCGTAGGGTTGTGCCGAGGCCGTCGCTTCGCCGTTGCGCGCCAAAGCGAGCCGCGTGCGCATGGCGGTTCGACAGCCATCGACCGCCTTGCCCAGCAAGGCGCCCACTCTCTGCGGATCGCAGGCAAAGCCAAGCTCCGCCGCCGAGCCATAGAGGCGTGCAAGGTGACGATCGAAGCGCAGGAAGCCCGTCTCGGGCTGCCAGCGCATGGTCTCGATCAACTCGAAATCGGCGGTGTCCCCGTCGCGAAGCGGGCTTTGAGCAGACACTCCTGATACTCCTCCTCAGGCGTCGAATCGAAGACGATGCCGCCGCCGACATTGTAGACGGCCTCGCCGCTGGCAAAGAGCGAGATGGTGCGGATCGCCACGGAAAAGCGCATCGTGCCGCCGGGTGCGATCCAGCCGATGGCGCCGCAATAGACGTCGCGCGGCGTGCCCTCCAGATCGTGCAGGATCTCCATGGCGCGGATCTTTGGCGCGCCGGTGATCGAGCCGCAGGGAAACAGCGCGGCAAAGACCTGGCGGATGGTGAGGCCCGGCAGCAGCTTCGCCCTGACGTCGCTCACCATCTGGTGGACGGTCGGGTAGCTCTCGATGCGAAACAGTTCCGGCACTTCCAGCGTGCCGACCTCGCTGATCAGCGAGATGTCGTTGCGCAGGAGGTCGACGATCATCCGGTTCTCGGCTTGGTTCTTCTCGTCATTGCGCAGGAAATTCTTCTGCCGCTCGTCCTCTGCCTTGGTCGCGCCGCGCGGTGCAGTGCCTTTCATCGGATGCGTCTCGATCATCCCCGCGGCATTGATCTCGAAGAACAGTTCGGGCGAGCGCGACAGCACGATCGGGTCACCGAGCGCGACCAGCGCGCCGTACTTCACCGGTTGGCGCTCGGTCAGCGCGTCGAAAGCGGCAAGCGGATCGCCGGACCATTGCGCCTGCACCGGAAAGGTCAGGTTGCCCTGGTAGCAATCGCCTTGCCTGATGTGTTGGTGCAGTCGCGAGAAGCGTTTTTCGTAGTCCTCGAACGACCAGGCTGCCCTTGCATCGAAGATCGGGCCGTTGGTCGCCGCTGCATTGCGCGGCGGCACCGCTTCTTCGGCCGGAGCATCGAAGACGCCGAGGCAGATGAGCGGCGCGCGACGTCCCTTCGGCAGCAAGGGAACGAGTTTCGGTTCGAGCAGATAACCGGCCTCGTAGGAGAAATAGCCGGCCAGCCACTTGCCGGCGTCGTGCGCGGCCTGCGCTGCCTCCAGCGCCGGCCGGAAATCCCGGGCCCCATGCGCCACGATGATGTCGGCCGGCCGCTCGAAAACCAGCTGGCGCGCGCTTTCGTCGTTGCGGAAAATTGCGGCGGGCAGGGACATGGGACTCGGGTGCTGCGGTCAATGAAGCCGTTGATCGCTCTATATGGGGGGCCGCCCGCGCGCAATCGAGGGAACGGCACCTTGCCCCTCAAAGCCGACCTTTGGGCCGACCTTTGGGCCGACCTCTGGGTCAACCTTGCCGGCAAAACAAACCGGCGGCGCCATGGCGCCGCCGGCTGTGGTCCTGGTTCACCGTTCAGGTGTTGCTGGAGGTTCCCGCGCTCGGAAATTGCTTGGCGAACTCCGCTTCATTGCCTGCAGCCAGCAGCTTCGCCTGTTCGACCCAGCGCTCACGCTCGACGCGTCCGCCGAATTGCAGGGCGTGCTCGATCCGCTCGATGTCGGCAGGGGTCCAGGCGGCGATCTGGGCGAAGGTGGTCACGCCTTGCCCCTTGAGCAGTTTCTCGTTGACCGGGCCGATGCCGATCAGCCGGCGCAGATTGTCGGGCTTGCCCGCCGCTGGCTTGGCTGCAGCCGGTGCGGCCGTCTTGGCGGCTGCCGGCTTGGGCGCGGCGGAACTCTTGGCTGCCGAGGCTGTGGAGGCCGCTGGTTTGCTCGCGGCGGTTTTGGCTGGAGCCGCTGCCTTTGTCGCGGCGGTTTTGGCCGCGGCGGGTTTGGCGGCGGTGGTTTTCGCCGGCGCTGCCTTCGCGGCGGGTTTGGCAGGCGTAGCCTTGGTTGCCGCCGGAGCGGACTTGGCGCGGCCGGCGTCGACAACAGGGCTGCCGGCGGCTGACTGGCGGCCTTTGCTCCGCCACCCGTGGAGGCCTGCGCCTCGCGCAACTGGCGCTCGAGGTCGGTGCGGGTCTTGCCGCATGCACTGAGTTCGCCGGTCAACCGGTCACTGTCGGCACGCAGCCTGTCGCGCTCGCTGCGGGTGCGGTCGAGGTCGCCGCGCAGACTGTCGAGTTCACCGCGCAGGCGACCCCAGATGAACCAGCCAACCAACACGCCTACCAGGAACGCCAGGACCACGTAGAAAAAAGTGCCCATTGTCTCTCTCCAGTCAGATCCGTCTGCCGTGGGTCATGACCTTCGGCGATGGACTACTCGATGATGGTTCCGCGGGTTCGCAGAACAGCCGGCTTCGGTTCGAGCTGTCGGCGATCGGCTTTGCTTGCCCAAGGCCAACGGCCGTTGTCGCGTTCGCCTGAGCGTCACGGCCGGCTGAGATTTTCCCTCGCCGATCCGCATGCGCTCCGGCTGAGCTTGAGCGAAGGCTATCATAGAGCTTGTGGAAAGCTATGGGAAAAACTTCTGCCTAGAGTTCTTCAAGAACAAATATTTAGCGCAAGAATAGTGCGATCCCAACATGCATTCCGGCTAAACTGTTCTGCCCATGCGAGAGGCATCTAAGCTGTCGAGGGATTCCAGTTCGTCGATCAGGCCACTGATCACGCCGAGCCCGATCTGCCAGAAGGCGGGATCGGTAGCGTCGAGCCCGAAGGGCGCCAGAAGCTGCGAATGATGCTTGGTGCCGCCGGCGCGCAGCATCTCGAAATACTTGTCCTGAAAACCGCGCTCGGCGTTCTGGTAGACAGCGTAGAGCGAGTTCACCAGGCAGTCGCCGAAAGCATAGGCATAGACGTAGAAGGGCGAGTGGATGAAGTGCGGGATGTAGGTCCAGAACACTTCGTAGCCCTCGCGCAATTTGATCGCAGGTCCAAGGCTTTCGGCCTGCACTTCCAGCCAGAACTGGCCGAGCCTGTCGGATGTCAGTTCGCCGTTGCGGCGCTCGGCATGCACCTTGCGCTCGAATTCGTAGAAGGCGATCTGGCGGACCACCGTGTTGATCATGTCCTCGACCTTCTGGGCGAGCATGGCCTTGCGCTCGCGTCGGTCTGTGGTTTGCTCCAGCAGCGAGCGGAAGGTCAGCATCTCGCCGAAGACGGACGCCGTCTCGGCCAGCGTCAGCGGCGTCGAGGCCATCAGCGCGCCCTGGCCGGCGGCCAGCACCTGATGCACGCCGTGGCCAAGCTCATGCGCCAGCGTCATCACGTCGCGCGGCTTGCCCATGTAGTTGAGTAGCACATAGGGGTGGGCCGACGGCACGGTCGGATGGGCAAAGGCGCCGGGCGATTTGCCCGGGCGCACCGGCGCGTCGATCCAGTTGCGGTCGAAGAAGGTGCGCGCGATCTCGGCCATCTCGGGCGAGAAGCGCTGATAGGCGGACAGCACCGTGTTCCGGGCCTCATCCCAGCCGATCACCGCCTGCGGCGTCTCCGGCAGCGGTGCGTTGCGGTCCCAGTGGTTCATCACCTCCATGCCGAGCCAGCGCGCCTTCATCGCGTAATAGCGATGCGACAGCCGCGGATAGGCCTCGCGCACCGCGGTGGCGAGGGCATCGACCACGCCGCGTTCGACACGGTTGGCGAGATGGCGGGAATCGGCAATGTCCTCGAAGCCGCGCCAGCGGTCGGAAATTTCCTTGTCCTTGGCCAGCGTGTTGGTGATTAGCGTGAAGGTGCGCAGGCTCTTGCGGAAGGTCGCGGCTAAGGCTTCGGAGGCGCGGCGGCGCACTTCGCCATCGGCATCTTGCAGGCGGTTGAGGGCCGGCTCCAGCGTCAATTCCTCGCCATCGATGTGGAAGCGAAGGTCGGTCATCGTCTCGTCGAACAGGCGGTTCCAGGCGCCGCGTCCGGTGATCGACTTCTCGTGGAAAAGTTGCTCGACGCGGTCCTCGAGCTGGTATGGCTTGTCCATTCTGAGGTCGAGCACCCAGGGCCGGTAGTGGCCGAAAGCGGAATCGGCGGCCAGCGCACTTTCGATCGCGGCGTCCTCGATCAGGTTCAGTTCGAGCGCGAAGAACAGAAGATGTGCACTGGCGTCGGTCATCTTCTCCTGGATGTCGCCATAGAGCTTGGCGCGCTGCGGATCGGCAGTGTTGCCGGCATAGACCAGGCCGGCATAGGAGACGATGCGGCCGATCAGTTCCTCCAGCCTCTCGTAAGCGACCAGCGCCTCGCCCAGCCGGCCGGCGCCGCCGCGCCCGGCCTCGGCGGCGAGCGTGCCCTTCCAACGGGTCTCGAAAGCGATCGCGTCAGCGGCGGCCTTGGCGATGTCACGCTTCAGTTCCGGAGCTTCCATGCCGGCATAGAGGTCGGCAAGGTTCCATTCCGGCAGATCGCCAAGCTCGGCCGCGCCCTGACCGGACGCCGGTGCCGCAAGCCGCCGACCAAACATCATGCGCATCGACAATACCTTCTGTGAATTATGGGGTCAG